>NZ_POTX01000040.1 GCF_003236305.1 Micromonospora endophytica
CCCCGACCCCGTCGGCCGGCCCCACCCCGGAGGAGGCGCGCCGGGTCATGTCGGCCCTTCAGGCCGGCACCGCGCGCGGCCGGGAACAGGCCGCCGCTGCGGCCCGGGAGGTGAGCACGGTCGGGGTGGACAAGGGCGTCCCGGACCAGGACCCGACCAACGAGCGGACGGGCACCCCGACCGCGCAATTCCCGACCACGATTGAGGGGGACGCCTGATGCGATCGACGAGGCAGAGTGCCGATCTCGACTGGTTGCTCGACGACCTGGTGGAGCGGGTGCCAGCCGCGCGGCGGGCGGTGGTGCTCTCGGCGGACGGCCTGCTGCTCGGCTCCTCCGCCGAGCTGGACCGGGCCGATGCCGAGCACCTGTGCGCCCTGGCCTCCGGCCTCTCCAGCCTGGCCCGGGGCGCCAGCCGGCATCTTGACGGTGGGCCGGTGCGCCAGACGGTGGTGGAGATGGAGTCGGCGTACCTCTTCGTCACGGCGGCGGGACAGGGTGCGTGCCTGGCGGTCGCCAGCGACACCGACGCGGACATCGGCCTGGTGGCGTACGAGATGGCGATGCTGGTGACCCGGGTGGGCGAGAACCTGCAAGCGCCGACCCGCGCGTCGGTGGGTGCCGCTGATGAGGACTGACTTACCCGGGCACCAACACGAGTGGCTCGACGACGACGCCGGGCCGGTGGTGCGGCCGTACACCCTGACCGGGGGTCGGGTCCGGCCGGACGCGGACGGCTTCGACCTGGTGGCGTACGTGCTGGCGCGGCCCGATCCGAACCTCGCCGCCTTTCCGGAGCTGCACCCGGAACACCGGCTGCTGGTGGAACTGGCCGGCCGGGGGACACCGCTTGTGGAACTCGCCGCCGGCCTGGATCTCGCCATCGGTGTGGTCCGGGTGTTACTCGGTGATCTGCTGTCCCGGGGACTGGTGTCCGTGCACCAGCCGCCGCGTGCCACGTACCTACCCGATAACGATATCCTCAAGGCGGTGGTCGATGGACTCCGTGCGTTATGACGTCGAGCGGCGGGGCCACCGGGTTCCGATCGCGCTGAAGATTCTCATCGCGGGCGGCTTCGGTGCCGGCAAGACGACGCTGGTGAGCGCGTTGAGTGAGGTCCAACCGTTGCAGACCGAGGAGATCCTGACCGGTGCCGGCATCGACACCGACGATCTCTCCGGCGTGGAGACCAAGTCGACCACCACTGTGGCGATGGACTTCGGGCGGATCACCATCAACGAGGATCTCCAGCTCTACCTCTTCGGCACGCCGGGCCAGGACCGGTTCTGGTTCCTCTGGGACGAGTTGGCCTTCGGCGCCCTCGGCGCGGTGGTGCTGGCCGACACCCGCCGGCTCGCCGACTGTTTTCCCTCGATCGACTACTTCGAGCAGCGGGGCATCCCGTTCGTGGTCGGAGTCAACTGCTTCGACGGTTCCCGGCGGTTCAGCCTGGGGGCGGTGCGTCGGGCTCTGGATCTCGACCCGGACGTGCCGATGGTGCTCTGCGACGCCCGGGACCGGCAGTCCGGCAAGGCGGTGCTGATCTCTCTGGTGGAGCACGTGGCCCGGCAGCGGGGCGAGCCGGTTCCGGCGGCCTGAGGTCTAACCACCGCCCGCCGTGGGCAAGGATCTGATGGGATCGACCGAGGAAACCGGCGGAAGGTGGGACAGTGGCAGGTCCAGGCGAGGTCATGCACATCGGCGGGTACACCGCGTCCAGCGGGGGCCGCGCCACCGGCATCGTCGCGGTCCGGCGTGACCCGGCCACCGGCGAGCTGACCCCGCTGGGCACGGTCGCCCAGACGGCGTCGCCGTCCTTCCTCGTCCGCCACCCGAGCCAGCCCGTTCTGTACGCGGTGAACGAGCTACCCGCAGGTGAGATCAGTGCGTGGCGGGTGGACGGTGACGGCGCCCTGTCGGCGCTCGGTTCGCTGCCGACCGGCGGCGCGGACCCGTGCCACCTGGCGGTCGCCGCCGACGGTGGGCACCTCTTCGTGGCCAACTACGGTGGCGGCAGCGTGGCGGTCTTCCCGCTCGACCCCGACGGGGTGCCCGGTGCGCGTACCGACCTGGTGCGACACCAGGGGCACGGGGCCGATCCCGAGCGTCAGGAACAGGCCCACGCGCACATGGTCGCTCCGGGCACCGGACCCCAGCCGCTCTTCGCGGTCGACCTGGGCACCGACTCGATCTACCGGTACGACCTGGACGTCGCCGCCGGGCGGCTGGTGCCCCGGGAGCCCCGGGTGCGGACGGCGCCCGGCACCGGGCCACGGCACCTGGTCCGGCACCCGGACGGGCGGCGCTGCTATGTCACCGGGGAACTGGACGGGTCGGTCCTGGCGTACGAGGTGACCGACGACGGCGCGCTGCACCAACGGGGTCGTGTCGACGCCAGCGGCCGGGCCGGGCACGTCCAACCCTCGGAGCTCGCGGTCGGCGCGGACGGCCGTTTCCTCTACGTGGCCAACCGAGGGGTGGGCACGATCGCCGTCTTCGCACTCGGGTCGGAACTGCCGGAACTCGTCGACGAGGTGTCAACCGGCGGTGAGTGGCCCCGGCATTTCGTGTTGGTCGGTGAGCACCTCTACGTCGCCGACGAGCGGGCGGACATGGTCCGTACCTTCCGCCTCGATGAGACAGGCGTGCCGGTGGCGGTGGGCGAGCCGCTGGAGATTGCGAGCCCTACCTGCCTTCTGCCCTGATCAGACGTATTGGACATTGATATATCCACTTTACGGCGCTGATTCCTTACTCAGCGTTACTGAATCGGTGTGAACTGTTTCTCCTCTGTAACTTTCGACCGAACGGCCATGGCAGTCACTCGACCAGGTACGCAAGATGGTCTGCGTGTCAGCAGGCCGCCATCGCATGCGTTCAGGTATTCACGGTGCCGCCGCCGCAGCCGCGGTCGGCGTCCTCGTCGTCACGGCCGGGGGATGGGTGGGCTACCGCCAACTCGCCGGCCCCGACTGCTCGGGCAAGATCGAGCTGTCGGTGGCGGTGGCGAGTGAACTCGCGCCGGCGGTCGACGAGGCCGCCTCGGAGTGGGAGGAGAAGGGCGCTGCCGTCGACGGGACCTGCATCGACGTGACTGTTGCGGCCTCCGACCCGGTCGAGGTCGCCGCGGTGGTGTCGGCCAAGCACGGTGCGACCCTGGCCGGGGTGGGCCAGGCCAGCGGCACCGCGGTGAGCCCGGACGTCTGGATCCCGGACTCGTCGAGCTGGTTGCTGCGGCTCAAGACCGGTGGTGCCGCCGCCTTCGAGCCCGGCAACGGTGCGTCCATCGCGAGCAGCCCGGTGGTCGTCGCCATGCCGGAGCCGATCGCGACCCGACTGGGCTGGCCGCAGCAGGAACTCGGCTGGACCGACCTGCTGACCCGGGTCAACAGCGACCGGCCGCTGAAGACCGGCATCGTCGAGCCGACCCGGGACGCGGCCGGGCTGTCCGGTCTGCTCTCGCTGATGACCGCCGCCTCCGCCGGTGGTGAGACCGCCGAGCAGGATCGCATCGGAGCACTGCGGGCCCTTGCCTCGGGCGCCTCGGCGCTGCGGCAGGATCTGCTCGCCAAGTTTCCGACCTCCACGGACAGCACCACGTTGGCCAGCGCCCTCGGTGCCGCCGCGCTGTCCGAGGAGGACGTGATCGAATACAACGCCAGGAAGCCCCCGGTGCCGTTGGCGGCGCTCTACCTGAAGCCGGCGCCGTTGCCGCTTGACTACCCGTACGCGGTGCTGCCCGGCATCGAACCGGCCAAGGCCTCGGCGGCGCGGGTGCTGTTCGAGGCGCTCACCACGACGTCGTTCAAGAACCGGCTGGCCGCGCGGTCACTGCGCGCACCGGACGGCAACTGGGGTGACGGCTTCAATCCGCCGCAGGGCGCACCGAGCCCGGCCGGCGGCGACGCCTCCGCCAGGCCGCCTGCCGAGGGTGGGGTCGCCGCCGGTGGGCTGGCGCCGGACGCCGTGGAACGCGCCGTCTCCAGCTGGTCCATCGCCACCCTCTCCGGCCGGATGCTCTGCGTCATGGACGTTTCCGGATCGATGCGCAAGCCCGTACCGACCGCCAACGGCGCCACCCGGCAGCAGGTCACCGTGGAGGCGGCCCGGCGCGGCCTGAACCTCTTCGACGACTCCTGGTCGGTCGGCCTCTGGGCGTTCTCCACCAACCTCGACGGTGCCCGCGACTACCGGGAGGTGGCGCCCACCGGTCCGCTGTCGCGCCAGCGCGGCACCCTGGAGCGGGCGCTGGACGGCATCGAATCCTCCAGCGGCAACACCGGCCTGTACGACACGCTGCTGGCCGCGTACAAGGACGTGCAACAGAACTGGGAGCCGGGCAAGGTCAACTCGATCGTGCTCTTCACCGACGGCAAGAACGAGGACGAAGACGGCATCTCGCAGCGGCAGCTGCTCGCCGAGCTGAAGAAGCTGCGGGACCCGGAGCAGCCGATCCAGGTGATCATCATCGGCATCGGCGACGAGGTCAGCAAGTCGGAGCTGGACACCATCGCCGAAGAGGGCGCCGGCGGCTACGCCTTCGTCGCCGCGGACCCCACCAAGATCGGAGACATCTTCCTCCGCGCCATCGCGCTGCGGAAGGCGCCGGCCTGACGCTGGGCCCCTCCACCACCGCTCTGGCAAGGGGCCGGTGGTGCCGGTGAAACCGGTACCATCGGCCCTTTTTCGGCTCTCCGTGGCCCCGGAAAGTGACGGCAATAAGTCGGACGCAATCGGTAGCCATAGTTGTCAGGGCAGGATGTCGTCGTGCACCGGTGAATCCGGGCCCGCTGGGAGGGCCGGATCCTTGCTGTCGGCGAGCGAAGTGGGAGGCCTGGTGACCTCGACGACGCTGTTGACCCCAGTCAGATCACCTTCACTACCGAAGGACGCCCCGTCCGGCGTCTCCGTCCGCGGCGACCAACGAAGTTACGTCCGCAGCCTGGTCGTGCTGGACACCGCCGTGTTGACCGTCGCGGTGCTGGTCGGCTACGCCGCCCGGTTCGGTGACTCCACGCCACGCGGCGTGCCGTACGTCCTGTTCGCACCGGCCCTGGTCCTGGCCTGGCTGCTCAGCCTCAAGGCCCTGCGGTGTTACGACGACCGGGTGGTGGGTTACGGCGCGGACGAGTACCGCCGGGTCAGCATGGCCAGCCTCCGGCTGGCCGGCGCCGTCGCCATCGCCGGCTACGTCGCCGACGTCGGTGTCTCCCGGGGCTTCCTGGCGATCTCCTTCGCCGTCGGCATGATCGGCCTCGAGGTGGCCCGGTTCACCGCCCGCAAGCGGTTGCACCGCGCCCGGTCCCGAGGCACGGGCTGGTCACGACGGGTACTGGTGGTCGGTGACACCACGCACGTGCTCGACCTGGTGCACACCCTGCGGCGGGAACCGTACGCGGGCTACCAGGTGGTGGGGGCGTGCATTCCCGAACCCCTGCTGGCGCCGGTGGCCCAGCGGCTCGGCGACGTACCGGTGGTCGGTTCGTTCCGGGGCATCCCCGAGGCGGCCGACGCGATCGGCGCGGACACCGTGGCCGTGACCGCCTCCGGCGAACTCACCGCCACCCGGCTGCGCCGCCTCGGTTGGCAACTGGAGGGCACCGGCATCGACCTGGTGCTCGCGCCCGCGCTCACCGACGTCGCGGGACCGCGCATCCACACCCGCCCGGTCGCCGGCCTGCCACTGATCCACGTGGAAGCGCCGGAGTTCCGTGGGTTACGCCAGCTCGTCAAAATCTTCGTCGACCGCTCGGTGTCGCTGGTGGCGCTGGCCCTGCTGGCACCGCTGCTGATGGTCATCGCGCTGGCCGTGAAGCTGGACAGTCGTGGCCCGGTGCTGTTCCGGCAGATCCGGGTCGGGCAGGGCGGCCGGGAGTTCGGGGTCTTCAAGTTCCGCACCATGGTGGTCAACGCGGACGCCCTGCTGGCGGAGTTGACCGCCCGCAACGAGACCGACGGCCTGATGTTCAAGATGCGGGACGATCCGCGTGTGACCCGGGTCGGCCGGCTGCTACGCAAGTGGTCGCTGGATGAGCTTCCACAGTTGCTCAACGTGGTGCGGGGCCAGATGAGCCTGGTCGGTCCCCGACCGCCACTACCCTCCGAGGTCGCCCGCTACGACGGCGACGTGGCCCGCCGGCTGTTGGTCAAACCCGGGATGACCGGGCTCTGGCAGGTCAGCGGGCGCTCCGACCTGAGCTGGGAGGACGGCATCCGGCTGGACCTCTACTACGTGGAGAACTGGTCGCTGGCTGCCGACCTGAGCATCCTCTGGAAGACCATCGGCGCGGTGGTCAACGGGCGCGGCGCGTACTGATCACGCTGGCCCCTGCTGCGGGCCTGGTCATGCCTGCGGGCCTGGCCATACCCGCGGGCCTGGTCATGCCCGCGGAGCCTGGTCACGGTTGCGGTCCGAACCAGTCCAGGCAGACCACCACGGCGTCGTCGGTCAGGTCACCGGCCACAAAGGCCCGCAGGTCGCCGAGGATGGAGCGCACCGCGTCCAGCGGTCTCATCGGTTTGGTACGGCGCAGCATCCGGTCCAACGCGGTCGCGCCGTATCGCATGTTCTGCCCGGCCGCCTCGATCACCCCGTCGCTGATCATGAAAAGCCGATCGGCGGGCTGAAGTTGGATCTGCTGCTCCTGGTAGTGCGTCCCCTCGAACATCCCGAGCGGGAACTGCGCCTCCAGCGCCTGCACGCTGACCTCGCCGTTGCGGAGCAGGATCAGCCGGGGTGAGCCGGCATCGACGATGCTGAGCAGCCCGCTGCGCAGATCGATCTGGAGCAGCAGCGTGGAGACGTGCTGCTCGCCGCGGTACATGCTGTAGATCGCCTGATCCGCCAGGGCGGCCTGGTCGGCCAGCGACACCCCGGCCCGGCGGGCGTTGCGCAGCGCGCAGGTGGCGAGGGTGGTCAGCATCGACGCCGCGACCCCCTCGCCCATGCCGTTGATCGTGGCGGTCCAGACTGACTCGCCGTCGTCGGACCAGTCGAAGCTGTCGCCGCGCACCGCGTACGCCGGCTCCAACTGCCCCGCCAGGCTGAAGGAGGGCCGGTTCCGGCTGCGCCCGGGCAGCAGCTCCCACTGCACCTCGGCGGCGAGGGTGAGGCGTTGGGTGCGCCGGGCCACCCGGTACACGTCGGTGCCGGCGTCGACGGCGGCGATCTCGTGCGCCAGCGCAGTGGCGATTTCCCACAGCCCGGTCAATTGTTCGGCATCGGTGACCGGGGCCAGCCGGAGCACGCCGCGACGCTCCCCGCGCATGCTCACCGGGAGATAGCCGGTGCCGTCGGCGTACAGCGGCACCTGATGGTCGAAACACCGCCATGCCGGATGCCCGGCTTCCCGTACCTCCTCCCCGGCGCTGAGCGGGATCAATGCCGCCAGCCGGTAGTCGACCTGGAGGAGTTCGGTCTCGGTGATGGCATGTTCCTGCTTCAGCAGCGTGGCGACCCGCTGGACCAGGAGGTCCACCGGAGCGTCAGTGATGGCGGCGCGGGCCCGGTGGACCGGCTCGCTCATGGTGTCTCCTTGATCACAAGCCCATTTACCGACGGAATCGGAGTACGCTCAGGCCCAACATGGCGGAACTGCATGGTCCACCAGGACCCGAAGAGAGTATGGCTGCCGAGCTGGACATCGCGGCAGCCGCCTTGCTGACCGTGTGGGACGGTGCCCGGGAGCGGACCGCGAACCGGGTCTCCACCGCCCAGCTTCGTGCCATCATGCTCGTCGAGCGGGAGGACGGCATCAACCTGCGCCGGTTGGCCGCCGGGTTGGACATGCTGCTCTCCTCGGCCAGCCGGTTGTGTGACCGGTTGGTCGCCGCCGGCATGCTGGAGCGGGAGCCTGGCCGGTCCGACCGGCGGGAGATCTCGCTGCACCTGACCCCCGAGGCGCGCCGGCTGCTGGCCGAGTTGCGCGAGGACCGTCGGCGGCACCTCGCGGAGATCCTGGCCGACATGACGCCCGAGGGGCGGCAGGCGCTGCTGCGCGGGCTGCGGGAGTTCGACGAGGCGGCTCGGGTACGGATCGTCCGGCCGTTGTCGCCGCTGGTGCCGGAGCCTGTGGAGGAGCCGGTCCGGCCGCAGGTGCCGGAGACCCGCACCGAGGGCGAACAGCCGCTACGTGGTTGGTCGGCGGGGGAGCCCACCGTCTTCCGGACCGCCTGACAGCTCGCCGGTGATCGTTGTTAACAGGGGACCCCTGCTATACACGAGGCGTTAACAGGGGGCCCCTCCTTGCACCTCAGCGGCGAGGGCCAGCATGGCGATGTCGTCGTGTCGATGTCCGGCACACCACTCGTCCATCTGCCGGAGCACCCGGTCGACAAGTGCCGCCGGCGGCAGCCCGGCATGCGCGGCGAGCACCTGACGCAGGCGTCGCTCACCGAACATCTCGGTGCCGTGCGGTCCACCCCGGGCCTCGGTGACACCGTCGCTGCGGGCGAAGAGCACGTCGTTGCCGGACAACCGCAGGCCCGCCTCGGCGAACCGGGCGGCGGGGAGCGCACCGACAGGCATTCCGCCCACCCGTACCGGTGCCACCGTGCCGTCGCCACGAAGCACGAGAGGAGCCGGATGCCCGCCGCCGGCGATCTGGACCCGTAGCCCACCGTCCGGCTCGGGATGCGCCGTGCCCAGCAGCATGGTGGTGAACTGGCTCCGCCGGGTGGCGTCCGGCATGTCCAGCAGCGCCCGGTCGAGCAACCCCAGCAACTCCCGCGGGCGCTGCTCGACCAGCCGCAGGGTCTGCAACAACTGGCGGACCCGGCCGGTGAGCACTGCGGCACCCACCCCCTTGCCGGCGACGTCGCCGACGGCGAAGAGCGCGCCGCCGGGGGTCGAGAGAACGTCGTAGAAGTCACCGCCGATGCGCAGGCCGTCACCGGCCGCGCGGTACCCACCGGCCACCGCCATCCCGGTGAGGCGGGGCAACCGTGGCGGTAGCAGGCTGCTCTGGAGTACCCGGGTCAGCTGGGCCTGCTCGTCATAGAGTTCGGCGAGGGCCAGTGCGGCACCGGCCCGGGCGGCGAACTCCCGCGCCAACTCGACGTCACGCGAGTCGAAGCCGGCGCGCGGGGCGCGCCGCAGCAGCACCAGGGCGCCGGCCACGCGCCCGGCACCGGACATCGGGCTGACCAGCAGCGTCGCGGTCGGGTCGAAGCCCGCCAGGACGACGGCCGCACCGTCGACCGGTGCGGCCGGTCCCGGCCCCGGGGGTGTGACCTCGCCGTCGAGTGCCTCGGCGAGCCCGGGTACGGCGGTGATGAGCGCCCATTCGGTGACCCCCTCCACCGGCGTCGGCTGCTCGTCGGTGTGGCGCACCCAGTGCGGCCGATGGTCACCGGGGACCGCCGGCAGGTGCACGATCAGGGCCAGATCGGCGAGGTGCGGCACGGGCAGCGTCACGGCGGCGTGGAGCGCCTCGGCCCGGTGCAGCGCCAGCCCGAGCCGATGGCCGGCACGCGCCAGGAAGGCGGTACGCCGGCGCTCGGCCAGCAGCGCCTCGGCGCGGCCGTTTTCGTCGGTGACGTCGCGTACGTACCAGACGCAACCGCCACCGGAGAGCGCCCGGCGTACGCCGCGCAGCCGGCGGTGGTGGTGCTCGCCCTCGAAGCGGCCGGAACCGGCGGCGACCGCCGCCGCCAGGGCCGGCACCGGGCATCGCGCCAGGTCGGTGCCGGTGGTGAGTTCGGGGAGCAGTTCCGTGGCCGGTGTGTTGCGCAGCACGACCAGTCCGGCCTCGTCGGTGGTGAGTACCGCGTCGGCGAGCCCGTCGAGAAGTTCCCGCGCCAGGCTGGTGTCGAGGGGCGTGGAATCGGACGCCGTGGAGCCGGGTGGCGTGGCACGGGGCGACCGGGCAGGGCCGGTTTGCCCGCTGCCGGCGGTACCGGCGACCGCGCCCTTACCGATGATGGTCACCGGCGGTTGCCGTGCGCCCTGTGCTGTCGACCTGTGTGCATGCCGGTGGTGCACTCCTCGGGGTCGACTGATGATTGCCTCGGGGCAAGAGTACCGAGGCGCTGCATGCCCGCCCAGCCGAGCCGGCATCGCGCGAGGGGGTCAGAGCCGGGCCAGCCAGCCTGCGGGACGGGCGATGATCCGGCGTACCACAGATCCGGCCGCGCCCACCGCGGCGGCGGTGGCACCGAGGGTGGCCGGCCGGACGGTGACCGGCGACCAGGCCGCCGTCAGCACCCGGCGGTCGATCTCGGCGAGCATCGGCGGTCGTAGCCACGGGATGAGCGGGGCGTAGCCACCACCCAGCACCACGGTGTCGAGGTCGAGGAGGTTGACCACGCTGGCCACGGTGATACCGAGTGCCGTGCCGGCTTCGTGCAGGGCGGCCAGCACGGCGGCCTGTCCGGCCTCGGCGAGTTCGGCCAGCCGGGTCGGTGCGGTGTCCGCCGGAAGGTCGGCACCGGCCAGCCCGGCTGCCGAGAGGATCGCCTCCTGCCCGGCGTAGCGTTCCAGGCAGCCCCGGCCACCGCAGCGGCAGGGCGGGCCGTCCGGCCGGACCGGGATGTGGCCGATCTCGCCGCTCCAGCCGCGACTGCCCCGGTAGAGCGTGCCGTCGAGCACGATTCCGGCGCCGATGCCCACCTCGCCGGAGATGTGCAGGAAATTGCCGGGCCCGGCTCCGGCGTGCAGTTCGGCGAGCGCGGCCAGGTTGGCCTCGTTCTCCACCACCAGCGCGGGGACGCCGTCGACCACCTCGGTCAGCGGTGGGTGGCCGGCCAGCAGTTCCGGCACCGGCACGTCCCGCCAGCCCAGGTTCGGCGCGAGTCGGACCTGACCGGCGGCGTCGACCAGGCCGGGCACACCGAGCGCGGCACCGGCCAGGGTGAGCCCCTCGGCCTCGGCGGCGGCGCGGGCACCCGCGGCGAGCCGGGCCAGCCGGCCGAGCGCGTCGGCCGCGCTGACCGGCCGCAGGTCGGCGCGGTGCACCACGTGATGTCGTACCTCACCGGCCAGGTCCACGACGCAGGCGGCCAGGTAGTCGACGTTGATCTCCATGCCGAGTCCGGCCGGACCGTCACCGGCGAGCACCAGGCCCCGGGCCGGCCGGCCCGCACCGGCGCGGGGGGTCGGCTCGGCCTCGGTGACCAGCCGGCCCGCGACGAGATCCTCCACCACGGCCGAGACCGTGGCCCGGGTCAGGCCGGTCTCGGCGGCCAGCGCGGCCCGCGACGGCGGGCGTGGCGCGGTGGCGATCCGGCCGAGCACGAGGGCGAGGTTCAGCTCACGCAGGCTGCCCTGGCGCATCGCACCGGCCGGGGTTGCGGGTGCGGTCACCCCTTGACACTGCCACATCGTGGCCATTTAATTCAACCACTGAACAAATAGCGGACGACACCACCGGAGGTCTGCAATGTCACCCCGTCCCACCCCCGCCGACAAGTTCTCCTTCGGGCTCTGGACGGTCGGCTGGCAGGGCCGAGACCCGTTCGGTCACGCCAGCCGCCCGGCACTGGACCCGGTGGAGTCGGTGCACCGGCTCGCTGAGCTGGGCGCGTACGGCGTCACCTTCCACGACGACGACCTGATTCCGTTCGGCGCCGACGCCGCCGCCCGCGACGCCCAGATCGCCCGGTTCCGCAAGGCCCTCGACGAGACCGGCCTGGTGGTGCCGATGGTCACCACCGACCTCTTCCAGCAGCCGGTCTTCAAGGACGGCGGCTTCACCAGCAACGACCGCGACGTGCGGCGGTACGCGCTGCGCAAGGTGCTGCGCAACATCGACCTCGCCGCCGAGTTGGGCGCCAAGACCTTCGTCATGTGGGGCGGCCGGGAAGGCAGCGAGTACGACCTGGCCAAGGACGTGCAGGCCGCGCTGGAGCGGTACCGCGAGGCGGTGGACCTGCTCTGCCAGTACGTCATCGACCGTGGCTACGACCTGCGCTTCGCGCTGGAGCCCAAGCCCAACGAGCCGCGCGGCGACATCCTGCTGCCCACCGTCGGCCACGCCCTGGCGTTCATCTCCACCCTCGCCCACCCCGAGCGGGTCGGCGTCAACCCCGAGGTCGGCCACGAGCAGATGGCCGGGCTGAACTTCGCCCACGGCATCGCCCAGGCGCTCTGGCAGGGCAAACTGTTCCACATCGACCTCAACGGCCAGCGTGGCGTCAAGTACGACCAGGATCTGGTCTTCGGCCACGGTGACCTGATGAACGCCTTCGCCCTGGTGGACCTGCTGGAGCACGGCGCACCCGGTGGCGGCCCGGCGTACGAGGGGCCCCGGCACTTCGACTACAAGCCGTCCCGCACCGAGGACATCGACGGCGTGTGGGTCTCGGCGGCCGCGAACATGCGCACCTACCTGCTGCTCAAGGAGCGCGCCGCGGCGTTCCGGGCCGACCCGGAGGTGGCCGAGGCGCTGGCCGCGAGCAAGGTCGGCGAACTGGGCGCACCGACCCTCGGCGACGGCGAGGGCTACGCCGAACTGCTCGCCGACACCGCCGCCTTCGAGGAGTACGACGTCGACGCCGCCGGTGCCAAGGGTTTCGGTTTCGTCCGGCTCAACCAGCTCGCCGTCGAGCACCTGCTCGGCGCCCGCTGAGGCGGTCGGCATGCCGCTCGTCGCCGGGGTGGACTCCTCCACCCAGTCCTGCAAGGTGGTCGTCCGGGACGCGGAGACCGGAGCCCTGGTGCGACAGGGCCGGGCGCCGCACCCGGACGGCACCGAGGTCGACCCGGCCGCCTGGTGGTCCGCCCTCCAGACGGCGATCGGCGCCGCCGGCGGGCTGGCCGACGTCGCCGCGGTCTCCGTCGCCGGCCAGCAGCACGGCATGGTCTGTCTGGACGAGGCGGGACAGGTGGTCCGCCCGGCCCTGCTCTGGAACGACACTCGATCCGCCGGTGCCGCCGCCGAGCTGGTGGAGGAGGCCGGCGGTGCACAGTTCTGGGCCGACGCGGTGGGCAGCGTGCCGGTGGCCAGCTTCACCGTGACCAAGCTGCGCTGGCTGGCCCGGAACGAACCGGCGAACGCCGACCGGGTGGCCGCCGTCTGCCTGCCCCACGACTGGCTCACCTGGCGGCTGGCCGGTGCGCCCGGACTGGACGCGCTGCGTACCGACCGCAGCGACGCCAGTGGCACCGGCTACTGGTCACCGGCCACCGGCGAGTACCGCCTCGACCTGCTGGAGCGGGCCTTCGGCCGAGCGGTGCGGGTGCCGACGGTGCTGGGCGCGACCGACGTCGCCGGCCATCTCGATCCGGCGGCGCTGTCCGGCCCCGGCGCAGCGGCGCTGTCCGGTACGGCGGCTGCTGCGGGTGTCGGCGGGGTACCGGGCGGTGCCGGCGCGGCGCTGCTCGGTCCCGGTGCCGGTGACAACGCCGCTGCCGGTTTCGGAGTCGGCGCGCGTCCCGGCGACGTGGTGGTCTCCATCGGCACCTCCGGCACCGTGTTCAGCGTCGCGGACACACCGGCGGCCGACCCGAGCGGCATCGTCGCCGGCTTCGCCGACGTGACCGGCCGGTTCCTGCCGCTGGTCTGCACGCTCAACGCGGCCCGGGTGCTCGACGCCGCCGCCGCGATGCTGGGCGTCGGGCTGGACAAGCTGGCCGACCTCGCGCTCTCCGCACCCGCCGGGGCGGACGGGCTGGTCCTGGTGCCGTACCTGGAGGGGGAGCGCACCCCGAACCGGCCGGACGCCACCGGGGCGGTGCACGGGCTGACCCTGCGTACCTCGACTCCGGCGCACCTCGCCCGGGCGGCGGTGGAGGGCATGCTCTGTGCCCTCGCCGACGGGCTCGACGCGCTGGCCGCCCACGGTGCGGTGGTACGCCGGGTGATCCTGGTCGGCGGCGGGGCCCGCTCCGCCGCCGTACGCCGGATCGCGGCGCAGGTCTTCGGCTGCCCGGTGGTCGTTCCGCCGCCCGGCGAGTACGTCGCCGACGGCGCCGCCCGCCAGGCCGCCTGGCTCGCCCTCGGCGGGGCCGAGCCGCCGTCCTGGACCCCGTCCGGCACCGAGGAGTACGCCGCCGAACCGGTCCCCGCCATCCGGGAGCGCTACGCCCAGGCCCGGGAACTCCACCTCAACCGGTTGCCCCAGGGCTGACCACGCTCGCCGGGCGGATCGAGTGGTCACGTCGTCGCCGCGTGCCACTCGATCCGCCGGGCGAACCCGCACACCCCTCGGCCGGCGTACCCCAAGCCCCGGTGACCGGCGCGGCGGGCGGCCCTGATTGGCTGCCCGCATGAGCTTGACCACGGGCAGGTCCGCGCGGGCGTGGGGTGGCGGCGCGGCGCACCGGCTCTACAGCGTCGTGGTGTTCGTGTTGCTCGCCTCGCTGGACAACGTGGCGATCGGCCTGGTGCCGCCGCTGTACGGCGCGATAGCGGAGTCCTTCGCTGTGCCGCAGCGCCTGCTCGGGCTGGTCACCGCAGTCAGTTTCCTGGTCAGTGCGGTGGCCGCGGTCGGTTGGGCGTACTTCGGTGACCGCACCAACCGCAAGCCCCTGCTCATGATCGGCACGTTGCTCTGGGCGGCCGGCACCGGCGGCAGCGGGCTGGCCGGCAACTACCCGACCTTCCTGGCCGCCCAACTGCTGGCGGCGATCGGGCTCGGCGCGGTGGGCTCGGTCGGTTTCTCCGTGGTCACCGACCTGATCTCACCTCGGCGGCGCGGGCTGGTGATGAGCTTCTGGGGGCTCTCCCAGGGCGCCGGCACCCTGGCCGGCACCCTGGTCGGCGGCCTGCTCGGGGCGGTCGACTGGCGTCGGCCGTTCCTGCTGCTCACCGTCGTCGGCCTGGCCGCCACGGCGGCGTACCTGTTCACGTACGACATCCGGCGCGGCCAGAGCGAACCGCAACTGGCCGGCGCGCTGGCCAGCGGCGCGGAGTACGACTACCGGATCAACCGTGGCGACCTGCCGGTCATCCTGCGCCGCCGGACCAACCGCTGGCTGATCCTGCAGGGCCTCACCGCGCAGGCCGCCTTCGGTTCGCTGGTCTGGCTGCCGGTGCTCTTCGCCGAACGGGCCCGGGACCAGGGCTACTCGTCGGCCACCGCGATCGTGGTGGGCAGCGTCTTCGCCACCCTGTTCCAGCTCGGCGGGGTGCTCTCCATCGTCGGTGGACTGATCGGCGACGCGCTGCAACGGCGTACGCCCTCGGGCCGGGCCCTGGTCGCGGCGGTCGGCGTGCTCGCCGCGCTCCCGTTCTACCTGGTGCTCTTCTTCGTGCCGATCCGCATCGACGTGCCCGACGGCGCCGGCGGTGGTGCGGTGATACGGGCCGTGCTCGGCAGCGTCGTCACCGAGCCGACCGTCGGGCTGAGCCTGCTCACCGCGCTTGTCGCGCTGGCCCTGACCTCGGCGAACTCGCCGAACTGGTTCGCGTTGATCGCCGACGCGAACCCGCCGGAGCACCGGGGCACGGTCTACAGCCTCGGCAACCTGGTCAACGGGGTGGGCCGGGCGGCCGGCAACGGCCTGGTCGGGGTGGCCTTCCATGCCCTGCGGGTGGCCTTCCCGCCACCGCTGAACTACGCCGTCGGGCTGGCGGCCTTCCAGCTCTTCTTCATCCCCACCGGCATCATGTACTGGCTCGCCGCCCGCACCTCACCCAAGGACATCACCGACGTCCAGCACCTCCTCGCCTCCCGCGCCCACCGCGTGCAAGGAAGGGCCCCCTATTAACGCCTGGTGTATAGCAGGGGCCCCCTATTAACACGCCGGCACGTCGAACCCGGCGCGCTTGTTAATAGGGGGCCCTTCCTATACCTGAGGCGTTAACAGGGGGCCCCTCCTTACACCTGCACCCAGACGGTGACGTCGGTGGGGATCGTGCCGTCCTCGTTCAGCGGTGCGCTGCTCTGCAGCAGCTCCCCGGCGGGCACCTCGACGCTGGCGGCACCGAAGTTGGTCAGCACGACCAGGTCACCGTTGCGGAAGGTCAGCACCTCGTCGCCGGAGGGGAGCCATTCCAGGGTGCCCCGACCCAGGCCGTGCTCGCGGCGCAGGCGCAGCGCGGTCCGGTACATCTCGTAGGTCGAGCCGGGCACTCCGCGCTGGCGGTCCAACGCGTACTCGGCCCAGACCGGGGGCTGCGGCAGCCAACTCGCGTCGGTCGGCCCGAAGCCGTACGAGGGGGCGTCGGCCTCCCACGGGATCGGCACCCGGCAGCCGTCCCGGCCGCGCTGGGTGTGTCCACTGCGTACCCAGGTGGGGTCCTGGCGGGCCTCGTCGGGCAGTTGGGTGTGCTCCGGTAGGCCGAGTTCCTCACCCTGGTAGAGGTAGGCCGAGCCGGGCAGGGCGAGCATCAGCAGGGTGGCCGCGCGGGCGCGCCGCAGGCCGGTGGCGGCGTCCGGCTGCTCGTCGCCGACGCCGATGCCGTTGGGGCGGGCGGTGCCGACCGGCAGTCCGAGCCGGCTGGCGTGCCGCACCACGTCGTGGTTGGACAGCACCCAGGTGGTGGGGGCACTGACCTTGTCGGTGGCCTCCAGCGACCGGGTGATCACCGCGTACTGGGCGGGTGCGGTCCAGGCGGCGAGCAGGTACTCGAAGTTGAACGCCTGGTGCATCTCGTCCGGGCGGACGTACCGGGCCAGTCGCTCGGCCGGCTCCACCCACGCCTCGGCCACCAGGATCCGCTCGCCGGGGTAGCCGTCCAGCAGCCGCCGCCATTCCCGGTAGATCTCGTGTACGCCGTCCTGGTCCCACATGGGTGGGCGCGGCTTGTCCGCCTCCTGCCCGGAGAGGATCTCCTGCGGTTCCTGCCAGTCGGCCAGGTCGGCCTGCTTGATCAGGCCGTGTGCCACGTCGACCCGGAAGCCGTCGACGCCCCGGTCCAACCAGAACCGCAGCACGTCGAGGAATTCCGCCCGTACCTCAGGGTTGTCCCAGTTGAGGTCGGGCTGGGCGGTGTCGAAGAGGTGCAGATACCACTGCCCGTCGGTGAGCCGGGTCCAGGCCGGTCCGCCGAAGACGCTCTGCCAGTCGTTGGGCGGCTCGCTGCCGTCCGGTCCCCGGCCGTCGCGGAAGACGTACCGCTGCCGCTCGGGGCTGCCCGGCGCGGCGGTCAGCGCCGCCTGGAACCACTTGTGGGCGCTGGAGGTGTGGTTGGGCACCAGGTCGACGATGACCCGCAGGCCGCGCGCCCGGGCCTGGGCGATCAGGTCGTCGGCGTCGGCGAGCGTGCCGAAGAGCGGTTCGACGTCCCGGTAGTCGGCCACGTCGTAGCCGGCGTCGGCCTGCGGCGACGGGTAGAAGGGGGAGAGCCAGATCGCGTCGACCCCCAGCTCCGCCAGGTGGTCGAGGCGGGCGGTGATGCCCGGCAGGTCACCGATGCCGTCGCCGCCGGAGTCGGCGAACGAGCGCGGATAGATCTGGTAGATCACCGCCTCGGTCCACCAGCCGGTGGCGGCAACGGCGAGCTGGTCCTGGTGCGTCGCGATGTCGTTCAGGGTGTACTCCCACAGTCGAGCAGACGGGCGTGATGGTTGGGGTTCAGTGTGCCCGCACAGGTGCTGTCGAATGCCGCACGACGAGCCGAGTGGGCAGGATCACCGGTGCACTGTGCTGGCTGCCGGTCCCGCCGTTGCCTCCGGCGAGCGGGTCCAGCAGCATCTTCGCGGCCAGCCGACCCTGCTCCGCCGCGGGCTGGGCGATGGTGCTGAGTCCGAGCACGCCGGAGAGCGCGTGATTGTCGATGCCGATCACGCTGACGTCCTGCGGCACCCGCAGGCCGGCGTCGCGCAGCGCGGTCAACGCGCCCATCGCCATCTCGTCGCAGGCGGCGAAGATGGCTGTCGGCGGGTCGCCGCGGCGCAGCAGCTCCTCGGTGGCCCGGGTGCCGCCGTCGATGTCGAAGCCGGATTCCACGTCGAGACCCGGGTCCGGGCGCAACCCGGCTGCGCGCAGCTCGGCCTGATAGCCACGGCGGCGGTCCAGGTGCGCGGTGAAGGCGAGTTCGTCGTCGGGGTCGCCGGAGATGTGCGCGATCCGCCGGTGACCGAGATCCAGCAGATGCCGGGTCGCGGTCCGCGCCGCGGCGACGTCGTCGATGCGTACGCAGGGCCAGCTGGGCACCGCGGTGCCGGAACTGATGGTGATTCCGGGCAGGCCCAGGGTGGCCAGGGCGCTGACTTCGGCGTCGTGCAGCGGGGTGGCGACCAGCATGATCGCGTCCACCCGCTTGTGCAGGGCGGTGGTGCCCAGCACCCGTTGCCGGTTGCGTTCCCGCCCACCGAGGTTGTGCAGCAGTAGGTCGTAGCCGGCCTCGTTGAGGAATTCCTCCACCGCCTCGACCACCACCCCGAAGAACCACCTGGTGATCCGGGGGACCACCACGGCGACGCTGCCGGTGCGGCCCCCGGCCAGCCGGGAGGCGCTCGGTGACACGGCGTACTGCAACTGCTCGGCGGCGGCCAGCACCCGGCGTCGGGTGTCGGCCGAGACGGTCGGCAGCCCGCGTAGCGCCCGGGAGACGGTGGCCGTGGAGACCCCGGCCAACCGGGCGACGTCGTCGATCCTGGTCACGCTAACCCCGCTCATGTCGTCGTGGTGCCGCCGCCTGCGGCGGCACCACGACGGATCAACCCTTGACGCTGCCGGCGAGCAGGCCGCGAACGAAGTAGCGCTGCAACGACAGGAACACGATCAGCGGTACGACGATCGAGACGAACGCTCCGGCGGTCAACCGTTGCCACTCGTTGCCCCGGGTGCCGGCCAGTTCGGCCAGGCGGACGGTGAGTGGCGCGGTGACGTCGCTGCCACCGGCGAAGATGAGCGCGACCAGCAGGTCGTTCCAGACCCAGAGGAACTGGAAGATGCCGAGCGCGGCCAGAGCCGGCGCGACCAGGGGCAGCACGATGGTGCGGAAGATCTTGGGGTGGCTGGCCCCGTCGACCCGCGCCGCCTCCATCAGGTCCCTCGGTAGTTGCGACATGAAGTTGTGCAGCAGGAACACGGCGAACGGCAGAGCGAAACAGGTGTGCGCGAACCACACCTGGGCGAAGTTCTGCGCGCCGTCGAGGTTCCAGGCGGGCATCAGGGTGACGCCGCCCAGGCTGACTCCACGCGAGAAGAAGCTCAGCAGCGGCACCAGGGCCATCTGCAACGGCACGATCTGGAGCGCGAAGATGCCGATGTAGACCCAGTCGCGGCCCCGGAAGTTCATCCAGGCCAGCGCGTACGCGGCCAGGGACGCGAACGCGATCGGGAACAGCACCGACGGCACGGTGATCACGAACGAGTTGATGAAGTAGCCGGCGAGCTGCCCGGAGGAGGCGTTCTGCCCGAACAGCACGTCCTGGTAGTTCTCCAGGGTGAACTGCGGGTCGCTGAAGAAGTTCCACCAACCGGTGGTCTTGATCTGCTCCTCGGGTCGGAACGAGGAGACGAACAGGCCGAAGGTCGGGATGGTCCAGACGACCGCGATCACGATGGCGGCCACTGTGGCGATGCGACTGTTCAGCCGCCCGCGTACCCGCGCGGCCCGGGTGGACCGCTTGTTGGTGTCCTGCGTGCCGATGGTGGCCGGGGGAGTGGTGGTGGTCATCTCAGCTCTCCCGTCGCTGCTGACGCAGGTTCCGGATCTGGAAGATCACGATGGGGATCACCAGGACGAAGAGGAAGACCGCCAGCGCGGAACCCTGTCCGTTCTGGCCGTAGCGGAACGCCTGGTTGTACATCTCGTTCGCGATCACGCTGGTGTCGTAGTTGCCGTTGGTCGTGGTGCGGACGATGTCGAAGACCTTCAGCGTGGCGATCGAGATGGTGACCACCACCACGATCAGCGCGGGTCGGATGCTCGGCAGGGTGATCTGCCAGAACATCTGCCACGGGGTGACGCCGTCGAGGCGGGCCGCCTCGACGATGTCGGCCGGGATGGCCTTGATCGCCGCGGAGAGCACCACCATCGCGAAACCGGCCTGGATCCACACCATGATCACGATGAGCAGCAGGGTGTTCAGTGGCGAGTCGAGCAGCCACTGCCGGGGTTCGCCGCCGAGGCTGACCACGATCTGGTTGAGCAGACCGATCTGGTCCTGGTCCTCGCCGCGGTAGGCGTACACGAACCGCCAGATGATGGCGGCACCGACGAACGAGATCGCCATCGGCATGAAGATCAGTGACTTCGCCACCACCTCCAGCCGGGCCTTGTCGACGAGTACGGCGTAGAGCAGGCCCATGGTGGTGGCGGCGAGGGGGACCATGATCACCCAGAACAGCGTGTTGAGCAGTACCCGCTCGATCGCGTCCTCGGCGAACATCCAGCGGTAGTTGTCCAGACCGACCCAGTTCTGGCTGCTGCCGTCCATGAACGACAGCAGGATGGTCCGGATCGCCGGGACGACCAGCCCGATCAGGAGCAGCAGCACCGTCGGCAGCAGGAAGAAGAGCGCGAACAGCCCTTCCCGGGGCTTGGTCCGGCGGGGCAGTGGCGCACCGCTGGCGGACGCGGCGACCAGTTGCGCCTCGCGGCGTCGGGCGAAGAACGCCGGTACCGCGTCGAGCAGGACGAGCAGGCCACCGACCACCACCGCGAAGGCGACCAGCCCCCACAACAGCATCATGAGTTTCGGCGACTGGTCGGCGAAGTCGAAGTTCATCAACCCTCCCAGGGGATGGAGCCGGTGGGCCGGCCCGCACCTGCGGACCGGCCCACCACTGGACTCACTTCCAGCTGCCCTCGATGCCCTGGAGCACGGTGGCGGTGTCCTTGCCGTTGATCCACTCGACCATGCCCTTCCAGAAGGTGCCCTGGCCGACGGCCGCGGGCATCAGGTCGGAGCCGTCGAACCGGAAGACCGAGCTGTCGTCCTGGAGGATCTCCACGGAGAGCTTGTCGATCGGGTTGGCGACGTTGGCCAGGTCGAGCTTGTTGTTGGCCGACACCCAGTCGCCGATCTTCGCGCGGCTGTTGGCGTACTCACCCGAGGCCAGGTAGGTCTGCACCGCCTGCACCTCGGGACGGTCGTTGAACGCCGTCACGAACTCGCCGCCGCCCAGCACCGGCTTGCCCTTGGCCGGGTCGATGGCCGGGAAGTAGAAGGCGAAGACGTCGCCGTCCTCGGCCACCTTGGTGCCCGACGGCCACTGGTTGGCGTAGAACGACGCCTGCCGGTGCATGGCGCACTTGCCCTGCGTGATCGGCACGCCGGCCTCCTGGAAGGCGGTGGTCGCGATGCTGCGAACCCCGCCGAAGCCGCCGTTGACGTACTTCTCGTTCTTCAGGATGGTGCCGGCACGGTCCAGCGCCTCGGCGACCCGGGGGTCGTTGAACGGGATCTCGTGCGTGGTCCACTGGTCGTAGACCTCGGGGGTCTGCGTACGCAGCATCAGGTCTTCGATCCAGTCGGTGGCCGGCCAGCCGGTGGCCTCGCCGGACTCGATGCCGGCGCACCACGGCTTGGTGCCGCTGTCCGCGATGGTGTCGCTGAGCTTGATCAGCTCGTCCCAGGTGGTCGGGACGGTCCAGTTGTTCTCCTGGAACATCTTCGGCGAGTACCAGACGAACGACTTCACGTTCGACCCGAGCGGCGCGCCGTAGAAGGTGCCGCCGACGGTGCTGTACTTCAGCCAGTCGGCCGGGTAGTTCTCCTCGGCCATCGCCTTGGTCTCGGCGCTGGCGGCCTTGATCTGGCCGCGCTCGGCGAACCGCTGGAGCAGGCCGGGCTGCGGGATGAAGGCGAGGTCCGGCGCGTTGCCGCCGTCGGCGCGTACGGGCAGCTGGGCCTCGAAATCACCACTGCCTTCGTGGTTGATCTCGATCCCGGTGCACTTCTCGAACTGCTCCCAGGACTGGTCGAGCCGGTCGGCCTCGATGTCCCGGATGGACGAGTAGATGCTGACCTTCTTGCCGTTGTGGCCCTGGTACTTCTCGTAGGGCGCGCACTCGGCGGAACCGGCGTTGTCGTTGTTGCCACTGTTGTTGCTGCTGCTTCCGGTGCCGCAAGCGGTGGCGCTGAGTGCCAGCCCGATCGCACCAACGAGCGCGAGGGCCTGGCGTGGCCTGGCGTGGAACGCCATGCCGTCCTCCTTCCTATCCGGCGTCGCAGGCCGAGGGGTCGCATCCGGTTGACCTGGCGCCGGTCCGATGGGCGTGTGCCCATGTAAGCGCTTGCATCAGGTGCCGGTCCAGCCCAGGACGGACACGACCGAGTAACAATCCGGAAACCTGCTCACGCTTGTGGGAAGCGCTCCCACCAGCGCGAAACGCAGTCATCAATGAACCGGCGCCGGGCCGCGCAGCGATCCTTCGATGCCCCGCCCCCGTCAACCGGCGACGTGGGTCAGCCGTTGAGCTGCCAGACGGAGTAGTTCAGCGCCGCGGCGAAGGTGACCCAGGCCCAGTAGGGCAGCATCAGGGCCGCTGCCGGTCGGCTGACCCGCCAGAACAGCAGGACGGTCAGGCCGATGGCCAGCCAGAGCACGATGATCTCGGCGAAGGCCAGCCCGTACTGGCCGGCACCGAAGAAGAGCGGGGTCCAGGCGGCGTTGAGCACTAGCTGGGCCACCCAGGCGGCCAGTGCGGGGCCGAACCCCGCCCGCCGCCAGGCGAGCCAGCCGGCCAGCGCGATCATCACGTAGAGCACGGTCCAGACCGGCCCGAAGAGCCAGGACGGCGGTGCCCAGCCGGGCTGCGCGATGCTGGCGTACTCACCTGCGGCGCCTTGGGCGGCCAGGCTGCCGACCGCGGCGGCGGCGACCACGGCCGCCGCGAACCCAGCCAGCGCCCACCACCGTCGGTCGGCTCGGGTGTGCTGCCCGCTGTGCTCCGCAGTCGTGCGCATGGGAATCAGGTTCTCCACCAGCCGGGCCGGCAAACCTGGTCATCCCCGTACGACGGCGTACCCGGTGCCGACGAACGCGGACACGCCGAGGTCGCCGTGTCCGGCAGCTCCAGTCGGGAGGACGGAGTTCCGGTCACGACGACCTCGGCGGGTCCAGTACGCCGCGGCGCCCTGCGCCGCCACATCAATTGAAGATGCTGACACCACCCGGGCCGACGAGCAGCCCGACCACGATGAGGACGATGCCCCAGAGGATCTGTCGACGGAACAGCGCGAGGATGCCGGCGACCACCAGTACGACTGCGAGAATCCAGAGAATCAGCTCCATGGTTGCTGAATACCCCCGGCTCCGACTCCGGAAACCTGTGCCTGATCAAGGTGATCGCCCAGCTCGAAGATGCTGTACGCCTGCTTGATCACCGGGTGGGCCACGTTGCGTACCCGCACCCCGCCCGGGGTGGTGCCGCGCTCCGAGCCGTGGTGCGCGTGCCCGTGCAGGGCCAGCGCGGTGGGCGCGGAGTCGATCGCCTGCCCCAGCTGGTAGCAGCCGAGGAACGGATAGATCTCCAGCGGCTCGCCGGCAAGGGTGTCCGGCACGGGGGAGTAGTGAGTGAGCGCCACCAGCAGGTCGCAGTCGAGCGAGCGCAGTGCCTCGCCCAGCCGGTCGGCGCTCTCGGTGGTGGTGCGGACGAACGCCTTCATCTCCGGCTCGCCGAAGTCGCTGGCGCAGCGGCCGGCGAAACCCCCGCCGAACCCCTTCACCCCGGCCACGCCGAGGCGGCCGCCGGGGCAGTCCAGCACCACCCCGTCGCCCTCCAGCACGACGATCCCCGCCTCCTCCAGCGCACCGACCACCCGTGGCACCTGGTCACACTGGTGATCGTGATTGCCCAGCACGGCGATCACCGGCACGTCCAGCCCGCCGAACTCCTGAGCCACGCAGCGCGCCTCGTCCTCGGTGCCGTGCCGGGTCAGGTCGCCGGCGAGCAGCAGCGCGTCGGCGTTGCCGGACAGCTCCTCAAGTGCCGGCCGGAACCGGCCGACCACGTCCTGGTCCAGATGCACGTCACCCACGGCGGCGATCCGGATAACCATCGAACCTCCCTCAGGGCAGTTGCTCGATCTCCGTGGGCGCCTGCTTGCGGATCACCCCGATGTCGCTGGTGATCGGCACGTCCGGAAATCTCTCGGACACCCGGCGCAGGATCTCGTCCCGCCGGTGTCCGCTCTCCACCTCGCCGTACAGCACGAGTGCGCGTTCGGTGCGGACCACTGTGATTCCCTGTTCGGCGACGGCCGGATCTTCGGTGAGCAGCCGGTGGATCTCCGCCTCGACGTACTCGTCGGGCGGCCCGGCGCCGCGGTCACGGTGCGCGGTCACAGTATGTCCCTCCCGTCGGCCGTGCCTGCCTGCGGCACGACATCCAGCCTGTCCAGCAGCACCAGGAACGCCTCGGCATACGGCGAGTGCTGCGTCTCCTTGCGTACCCGTTCCCAGTCGATCTGCTCCCGCAACGACCGGGCCAGTGGCAAGCCGCGGGCGAAGTCGCAGTAGTGCTGGGAGAAGCTGAGCAGCTTGTGCACCATCAACTGGCTGGCCGAGAGGACCGGCATGTGGATCGCGTCCACCGGCCGGACCACGGTGTCGGCGAAGGTCTCCTCGGTGACCGGGGTCTCGATCGGCCGGTGGATCAGATCCACCATCCGGCCGCCGTCGTAGACCTTGACCAGCCAGTCCTCGGGCGGCCGCTCGGCGGTGAAGCCGGCCTCGACAAGCGCCGCCAGCGCGGCCTCCACGTCCGGCTCCCGGATCAGGAAGTCGACGTCGTGCTCGCTGGAGTGCCCGCCGTGCGCGTAGACGGCGAAGCTGCCGCCCAGCGCGAACGGGATGTCGGCCTGCTTGAGCACGGCAGCGACCTTCTTCAAGGTGTGCAGGAGAGTCTCGTCTTCGCGCTCGGCCATCTCGCCTCTCCCGTCGAACTCGGCACCGGGGTGGATGGCGGATCGGTACCCGGCATTCCGGTCGTCCACACCTCTACGGCTTGCGGAAGGGCGTGAACAGCGATCAAACAGGACAAATAGTACGGGTTGCAAGCGCGGGTCGGATAGGCTGTGGAGGGTGGCCAGATCAACGCGAGTCAGGCGACCGGCAAGGCCGCCCCGAGCACCCGCGGAGGGCAGCAGGCCCCGACTCCGCACGGTGGCTCTGATCGGCATCGACGGGTCGGGCAAGACCACCCAGGCGCACCTCCTCGCCGAGACCCTCACCAGGGCCGGGCACCCCGCCACCTATCACCGCAACGCCGGAGGGCGGCGCTGGCTGGGCCGAGCGGCGCACCGGTTGGGCCGGTCGGACGCCCAGGCGCTGCTCGGGCGGGACGCCATGCTGATGCTGGAGTCCGTGCTGCGGTGGCTGGCCATCGCGCTGGCGCTGCTCACAAGCGTGCTGACCGGCCGGGTCGCGGTGATGGACCGCTACGCCGCCTGCCAGTACGCCAGCCTGCGGGCGCACGGCGGGCAGGGCTGGGAACGGCTGGTCCGGGCCGCGTACCGGATCTTCCCACCGCCGCAGGTGACGTTCCTGCTCGCGGTGGACCCGGCGGAGGCGTACCGGCGCATCGAGCGGCGGGGCACCGACCACGAGAGTCTGCGTTACCTGACCGCCGCCGACCTCGCCTACCGCACCCTGCCCGAGCACCCCACCTTCGTGCCTGTCGACGCGGATCGGCCGGCGGAGGACGTGGCGCGGGAGATCGAGGGACACCTGGCCGGCTGGTTGGCCGCCGGCGACGGGCCGGCCGATCAGCGCACGGCACGCGGCGAGCCTCGGGCCGCCGCCCCGGCGCCGGGACTGATCCCGGCTCAGGCCCGGCCGTAGACCGGCACGGCGGCACCGCTCGTCGGCGCGGACTCGTCCGAGGCCAGGAAGCGGATCACCGACGCGATCTCGGTGGGCGCCACCCAGCGGGAATGGTCGGCGTCCGGCATGGCGGCCCGGTTGGTCGGGGTGTCGATCACGCTGGGCAGCACCGTGTTGCAGCGCACACCGCTCGCCTTGTACTCCACCGCCACGGCGGCGGCGAAGGCGAGCACCGCGGCCTTCGCTGTCACATAACCGGCGACACCCGGAAAGGGGCTGAGCGCGGCACGGGCCGCCACACAGACCACCGCGCCACCGCCGGCGGAGACCAGGTGCGGCAAGGTCGCCCGGGTGACCAGGTGGGTCGGCCGCAGGTTGAGTGCGAGCATCCGGTCGAACTCCTCGACCGGGGTCTCGTGCACCAGGCCGGCGCTGGCGTACCCGCCGACCAGGTTGACCACGGCCCGCAACGGTGCCGCCGGGTCACCGGCGGCGACCTCGGCCACCCGGGCCGCGTCGGCCGCGTCGGTGAGGTCCGCGACGAGCCGGACGGGTGCGTTGTCGCCCGGATCGGCGGCTGGCGTCGGCGTGTGGCGCTGCGGCGCGACCACCCGCCAGCCCGCCTCGACGAACACGGCGGTGACCGCCGCGCCGAGCCCGCCCGTGCCCCCGGTGACCAGCACACTGCGATCCGCCATGGGCCCACACGTTAGTACGCCCGCCGGCGGCACCGGGCATAGACCCGGGAAGCCGATTGTTCACCAGGGCGTGGGGTATTACCACAGGCGTGGATGAACCAACCGGTCCACGTACGCGTACATGCCAGTGACCAGGATCGCAGCACGGTGGTGACCCGGGTCGCTGTGCCTCGTGGGCCAGGCAGTGTTGCCTTGGACCGGTACGGTCGGCGATCCGTCGAACCATTCACTCACGAGGTGCCTGTCAGCCAGCGGCCGGCAGGGTGCTGACAGCAAACATGGACCGGGCTCTCAGCTGATTATCAGGCATTCGTGACACTTTCGACCCATGACCTGGAATCCCCGACACGTCTCATCTGTTGTGTAGGTGTCAGCACCGGTGGGCACAGCGGAGGTTACGGGGAGGGCTGACTGATGAGCGTGGAGACGGCAAGGAACCGGGCAACCGGCGCGAGCGAGGGGACCGTGGGCAACGTGGACAAGAACATCGGAATGCGAACCGACGAGGTAGCCGAGGAGCGCGACCTGGTCGGAGTCTACCTGCACGAGATCTCCCGGACGCCGCTGCTGGATGCCGCCAAGGAGGTCGACCTCTCCAAGGCCATCGAGGCGGGCCTCTACGCCGAGCACCTGCTCGGTGCGGACCGCGTCCCCGCCGGCGCCACCCGGGAGGAACTGGGCCTGGTGGTGGCCGAGGGCGAACGGGCCAAGGACCTGTTCATCCGGGCCAACCTGCGGCTGGTCGTGTCGATCGCCCGGCGCTACGTCCGCTCGGGCATGCCCATGCTGGACCTGATCCAGGAGGGCAACACCGGCCTGGTGCGGGCGGTGGAGAAGTTCGACTACGAGCGTGGCTACAAGTTCTCCACCTACGCGACCTGGTGGATCCGGCAGGCGATCAGCCGGGCCATCGCCCAGCAGGAGCGCACCGTGCGGCTGCCGGTGCACCTGGTGGAGGACGTCAACCGGATGCGTAACGTGGCCCGTCAGCTCACCCGCGAGCTGGGCGGCGACCCGGAGCCGGAGCAGATCGCGGCGGCGCTCGGGGTGACCGTCGAGCGGGTCAACGAGCTGGTCCGTTGGTCGCAGGACACCGTGTCGCTGGACACGCCGGTCGGCGACGACGGCGACACCAACCTCGGTGACCTGGTCGCCGACAGTGACGCGCCGTCGCCGGAGGAGATCGTCCTGACCGGGCTGGAGCGGCAGCGCATCGAGGGGCTGCTCAACCACCTGGACGACAGGTCCGCCGGCATCATGCGGGCCCGCTACGGGCTGGAGGACGGGCGGGAGCACTCGCTGACCGAGGTCGCTTCCCGGTTCTCGCTCTCCCGCGAGCGGATCCGGCAGCTGGAGATCCAGGCACTCGGCCGGCTCCGGGAGCTGGCGCGGGCGGAAGGACTCCAGGCGGCCTGACCTGACCACCATCACGAACGAACGGCCGGCGTCCGCGACGCCGGCCGTTCGTCGTTGTTCGCGCGGGTCGGCTCAGCGCACCCGGCCGTAGCCGTACGGCGGGAGTAGATCCACGCTGCGTTTCTCCACGTTGCGACCGAAGGTCGGCGCGTGGATGACCTGCCCGTCGCCCACATAGATGGCCACGTGGCCCAGGCTGTTGTAGAAGACGAGGTCGCCGGGGCGTAGCTCGCCGCGACTGATGTGCGCCACCACGCCCCACTGCATCCGGGTGTTGTGCGGCAGTTGCTTGCCCGCCGCCCGCCAGGCGGCCGAGGTCAGCCCGGAGCAGTCATAGCCGTTGGGCCCGTCCTGGCCCCAGGCGTACGGCTTGCCCAGCGCGCCGTAGGCGTACCGGACGGCAGTGCCGGCCTTGCCGGAGACCGAGGGCGCGTCGCGGACGCTGTCCGAGCGGTTGGCCGGGCGCTCGGTGGCCCGGCCGTACGCCTGCCGGCGCATCTCGTACAGCTTGGCCAGGTCACGCTCGATCCGCCGTTTGGCCCCGCTGAGTTCCTTGGACCGGGCAGCCTGCTGGCTGAGCGTCACGTCGAGCTGGGTTTTCTCATCCAGCAGCCGCTGCTGATCGGCGGTGTAGCCGGCGATACGCGCCTGCCGCTGCCGGGTGAGGTGGTCCAGCGTGCCGAGCCGGTCGAGCACCGACGCCGGGTCGCCGTCGTACAGCAGGGCGTCGACGGCAGCCAGGTTGCCGGTCTTGTACGCGGTGGTGGCCATCTCGCTCACGTCGGCGCGGCTCTGCGCCGCCTGCTGCTCCAAGGGGCCGATCCGGTCCCGGAGCCGGCTCACTGCGGCCCGGTTCTCCTTGATCTTTTCGCGTAGTTCGTTGTGGGACTCCACCACCCGCTCCAACTCGGCGGAGGACTTCTCGATCCGCTTGGTGAGTTCGGCGGGGGAGGGCTCGGCCCGGGCCACCGTGGCCGGCGCGACAAGCGCCAGCGAGAAGGCGGCCACCGTCAGGGCGCGCAGCGTGTGTGTCAGGGACGACAAGAGCTCAAGTGCTCCTCTCCCAGAACCGTCGCGCGCTGCTGAGGCGCGGTGACGGCACTGGCCCGGTGCCGTCCGGGTGGACGGCGGCCGACCGGGCCGGCATCGCCCAACGTAGTACGGGGCTGGTGTGGCGCGCAGGCAAAGGCGGGACCTGTGGTGCCGCTGAGACGAAACTCATTCGGCTGTGACGTGGGCGCGGAGCCGACCGCTCTCTGCCCGGAATGTCGATTTCGACGCATCGCGTCCGGACGGCCGCGCACTATGACCGACAAGTCGGACTTGCCGGCCGAGTCCTGACCGGCGGCCGCCCGGAAGTCCCGCTGACCACCGGAAACAAGCGCGCGGTCGGTGGCGGACCCGGCGGACAATGAATCGCACAGCCGCAATTCCCGCCGTACGGACATCGAGGGCAGCGGCGGGATCGGCCCGGCCTCACCAACAGTGAAGGGAGGGGCCGTGAACCCTGAGCATGCGACGACACGACCGCCCCGGTCCCCACACGGCGGCGCGGCACCGCCGCCGACACTGCTCTACGCCCGACCCGGGATCATCGTCACCGCCGACCGGTTCACCGTCGGCAGCAGCAGTTGGCGGGTTGCCGAGCTGACCCATGTGCACACCACCCGGGGGCCACACGACCGGGTGGCGACCCGTGCCGTCCTGATCTCCGCCTCGATGATCGTCGGTGCCGGCCTGGTGCTCGGCTTCACCGGCGGGCTGCACCGGCTCACCGCTGGGGCGTACCTCCTGCTCGGGGCGGTCTTCCTGGTGCCGGTGCTGCTCGCCGCCGCCGGCGACCGCTGGCGTCCGCCCGCCCACGAACTCTGGGGGCGCCGCGGAGACACCGAGGAACTGCTCTTCAGCAGCGACGACGAGCAGCAGTTCGGTCAGGTGACCCGGGCGTTGCGCCGGGCTCGGGAGATGAACAGCTACGGCGGCTGGGACGACCCGCTCGCCACCGTGCAGCCGTGGCGGCCGCGACGCTGACCGGCCCCGCCGGCCCGCCGCCGTGGCCGCCAGCCGCCGCGAGTGGGCGTCGGTCAGCCGGCCACCGGCGCCGGTGCCTGCTCGCGCTCCCGCTGCTCCACCGCGACCAGGGAACTCACCCGGCGCTCGGCCCAGAACGACAGGAACGGCACGGTACCGGCGAGCATCACCAGGATCATGCGCTTGAGCGGCCAGTTGGCCCGCCGGGACAGGTCCCACGCGGCGACCAGATAGACCATGTAGAGGAAGCCGTGCGCCTGCCCCACGGTCTCCACGACGATCGGCTCGTCGAAGCCGTACTTCAGCGGCATGCCGATCACGACCAGGAGGATCAGCACCACGCCGACGATCCAGGCGATCACGCGGTAGCGGGTGAGAGCAGCGCGCACGTCTCGTCAGTCCTTCCGGGCCCGGCTCAGCCGGGGTAGTCGCCGGGCTTCGCGCCCGGATTGGCGTTCAACCATGACAGGTAGCGGTTGTAGGCAGCCAGGTCGGCATCGTCGCCGCCGTCGTCGACGGCGACGCGGGTGACCCGTACCGGCCGGCGGATCGCGGTGCGTGGTCGTACCTCATCGGTGCCGCCCTGCCCGGTGCGGGCGCCGGCCGGCGCGACGGTGCTCGGCTCGCCGGCGGCGGTGGCCTGTGGATTCGTGCCCCGATCGGCGTCGGCCGCCGGTCCCTCGCGCACCGTGTGCCGGACCTCACGCCACCAGACGAAGACCACGAACCCGGCGAAGATCGGCCACTCCACGGCGTAGCCCCAACTGATGGCGTTGCCCGCGGCGGCCCGGCTGACCTGCCACCAACCAAGGCCGAGAAAGGACGTCACCAGTACGACCATGGCCACGTGGCGGGCTATCCACGCCGGGGTCCAGAGCCGCTTCATGCCACGAGGGTACCGGGACCGGTGGCCCTCTCCGACGCGGTGTCGTAGTGGCGGGCGCTGGTTTGGCCGTAGCCGGCGTGGGCAACCGTACAGACGCCAGCCCACAACGCATGAGGGGGCGCGATATGACGGCATCGGGACATCAGGACGGATTTCCCGCCGGTGGCACGGAGGTCAGCCCCGAGCAGCGGATCCCCGAATGGAGCGAGGACCGGGTGGCAGCCCCGTCGCTCGACGCTGACCTGCCCGGCATCGACCCGGTCGAACTGTCCGACGACGATCTCATCCGGGAGATGCAGAGCCTGCACCGCACCCGGCTGGACACGCTGCGGCACGCGACCGACTCGGCCCTCGCCAACCACCTGCGGCGGACCGCCGACCTGGAGACCGAGTACCTCGCCCGGCATCCCGGGCGGGAGATCGATCCGAGCCGGCTGCGGGACGCGTGATGGCGTACGCGGAGCGTGGGATGTCGGCCCCGCCGGAGGTCGTCTTCAACACGGCGACCGACCCGGACCGGGCCAACGCCTGGCTGCCCGAACCGCTGTTGTCCGCGTCGCGGGACGGTGACGCCGAACGATTGCAGGCCCGTTGGGACGCGCCGGAGACGCAGTGGGCGGCCGACCTCACCGTGGAAGCCGGCGACGCCGGCGGCGCCCGGCTCCGGCTCGAACTGACCGGCGGCGACCAGGAGACCGACCGGCTGGCCGAGAAGGCCCTCACCAACCTCGCCCGCGAGGTGGCCGACAACCTGCAGGCCGGCTGACCCGGCCGGACCAAAAGATCATGAGGACCCGAAGGAGGCCGGGTGAGTGAACTGAAGCAGAAGGTGACGCGGCTGCGCCAGGCGTACGCCCCGCACGAACATCGCCCGCTCGGCGGCTACCTGGCCGCCATGGGCACCTACGCCGGGGTGACGGGCGCCATCGCCACCCTGGTCAAGGTGACCGGGCGGACCGTGCCGGAACGGCCCAGCACCGCAGACGTGGTGCTGCTCTCCATCGCCACCCACAAGCTCAGCCGGTTGCTGTCCAAGGATGCGATCACCAGCCCGCTGCGCGCCCCCTTCACCCGGTACGACAGGCCGATCGGCAGCGGCGAGGTGATGGAGCAGGTCCGCGACTCGGGCAGTTCCACCCGACACGCCATCGGCGAGTTGCTCAGCTGCCCGTTCTGTCTGGCGGTCTGGGTGGCCACCGGATTCACCGGCGGTCTGGTGCTCGCGCCGCGACTGACCCGCCTGGTCGCCACCGCGCTGACCGCCGTGGCCGCCTCGGACTTCCTGCAGATGGCGTACGCGACGGCCCAGCAGCGCGCCGAGGGACACCACGACGACTGAGACGACTGACCCGGGAGTCGACGATGCCGCCGGTGGGAGGGTTTCCCACCGGCGGCATCGGCTGTCCGTCTCGGCGTGCGGGGCCCAGTTGCGCCCGCCTCGGCGTTCTGGCCGGTTCGGCCCGCTCAGCGTTGCATTCCGGACCAGCCGCGCGGCGACTCAGGCTCGCGTTCCTCCTCGTCCGCGCCGGTGATGATGTCGCGGTCGACGGCGGTGCGTTCGTGTTCGTTGGCGAAGTCCGGTTCGGGGAGGGTGTCCGTGCCCTCCGGTGGCTGGCCGAGTGCGGGCACTCGCTCGTGCTGCTCTTCGTCGGGTCGCGACATCGCGTTCCTCTCCTCGGCGCTGCGGGGGTGGGTCAGCCCGCCGAGCCGCCCAGCAGGTCGGCCAGTTCGTCGACCGCGTACTCGCCCTGCGGTAGCGCGTTGAGCCGGGAGAGCAGTTGCGCGGGCAGTTCCGCGGCGACCGCCCGGCGGTAGATGTCGACCTGACTGATCCGCTCCTGTCCGTGGTAGAGCTCATCGAGCAGCTCGTCCAGCGGCCGGGTGTTGACCTCGTCGATCAGCACCTCGTCGGGTACGGCGGCGGCGGTGCCGGGCAGGTCGGTGGTGGGCTCGTCGAGCGCGGCGGTGTCGACCACGGGAACGTCGGCCAGGATGGCGTCCGGCAGCCGCGCTTCGGTCGTCGGTGCCGGGGTTGCCCCGGTCACAGG
>NZ_POTX01000410.1 GCF_003236305.1 Micromonospora endophytica
GCATGGGTGGGTGAGTGAGCGGGTGCGGAGGCTGGCGGAGTTGGTGTCCGGCGGCGGGGTGGTGGTGCTCAGTGGCGCGGGCCTGTCCACCGAGTCGGGCATTCCGGACTATCGGGGACCGAACGGGGTGGCGCGTCGGCACACGCCGATGACGTACCAAACCTTTGTCGGGGACGCGGCGGCGCGGCGGCGGTACTGGGCGCGTAGTCATGTGGGGTGGCGCACGATCGCGCGGGCGGCCCCCAACGACGGGCATCGTGCGGTGACCCGGCTGCAACGTGCCGGCCTGGTCGACGGGATCATCACGCAGAACGTCGACGGTCTGCACACGGTCGCCGGCGCCGGGCAGGTGGTGGAGTTGCATGGCCGCCTCGATGAGGTGCGGTGCCTGGACTGCGGTGTCGGCACGTCGCGGGAGCAGCTGCATCGGCGGTTGACCGAGGCCAACCCGGGTTTCGACGCGCGGGCGGTGGCGGTCAACCCCGACGGTGACGTCGACCTGGACGACGAGGTGGTGGCCGGGTTCCGGGTGGTGGATTGCGCGGCGTGTGGCACAGGGATGCTCAAACCGGACGTGGTGTTCTTCGGTGAGACGGTTCCGGTGGACCGGGTGGCGCGGTGTTTCTCGATGGTGGCGGCGGCTCGGCTGCTGCTGGTGCTGGGGTCGTCGTTGACGGTGATGTCGGGGCGGCGGTTCGTGCTGCGGGCGGCCCGCGACGGTGTCGCGGTGGCGATCGTCAACCAGGGTCCGACCCGCGGTGACGCGTACGCGGCTGTGACGGTGGACGCGCCGTTGGGGGTGCTGCTGCCGACCTTGGCGGACCGGTTGTGCCCGCTGGGTGCGGGGTCGCCGCAGCCGGTGGTGGGCTGAGCCTGGGGGATGACACGCGTGGGAAACAGGCACGCTGGTAGCGTTGACCATGCCGGTATCACCCACGTGGGAGAGACCGCCCGGAACCATCCGGGTCGGCGCCGAAGGGGCAAATCCTCCCCGGAACCTCTCAGGCAAAAGGACCGCGTCGGGGCAGGCACTGTGGAGCGCCCGCGGGTGTGACAGAGGGGGAGGGCCGACCTGTCGACCCGCCCCCGCAGGAGCGTCGCCCATGACCACCGCTGAGCAGTTCGCCGACCGTCACATCGGGCCCGGACCCGACGAGGAACGACGGATGTTGGACACCGTCGGGTACGCCTCGATCGACGAGTTGATGGACGCGGCGATTCCCGAGGTGATCCGCTGGCACGGCCGGTTGGATCTGCCGGCGCCGGCCGGTGAGCAGGAGGCCCTGGCCGAGTTGCGGGCCTTGGCGGCGCGGAACACCGTCGCCGTGTCGATGGTCGGGTTGGGGTATCACGGTACGCACACCCCGGCGGTGATCCGCCGTAACGTGCTGGAGAATCCGGCCTGGTACACGGCGTACACGCCGTATCAGCCGGAGATCAGTCAGGGGCGGCTGGAGGCGCTGCTGAACTTCCAGACGATGGTGTCGGACCTGACCGGTCTGGCCACGGCGAACGCGTCGATGCTGGACGAGGCCACCGCGGCGGCGGAGGCGATGACGTTGGCGCGGCGGGCGTCGAAGAGCAGCAGCCGGGTGTACGTGGTCGACGCGGACACGTTGCCGCAGACCATCGCGGTGATCCGTGGTCGGGCCGAGCCGCTGGGCATCGAGGTGCGGGTGCTCGACGTGGACGGGGAGCAGTTGCCGGAGCAGTTCTTCGGGTTGCACCTGCAGTATCCGGGGGCGGCCGGCACGGTACGTGATCATGCGCCGTTGGTGGTGGCGGCGCACGGGGTCGGTGCGTTGGTCACGGTGGCGGCGGACCTGTTGGCGTTGACGGTGCTGCGGCCGCCGGGTGAGGTGGGTGCCGACATCGCCGCCGGCACCACGCAGCGGTTCGGGGTGCCGATGGGCTTCGGTGGGCCGCACGCCGGTTATCTGGCGGTGCGGGCGGGCCTGGAGCGGATGTTGCCGGGCCGGTTGGTGGGGGTGTCGCGGGACGCGGCTGGTGACGCGGCATACCGGTTGGCGTTGCAGACCCGTGAGCAGCACATCCGGCGGGAGAAGGCGACGAGCAACATCTGCACCGCGCAGGTGCTGTTGGCGGTGATGGCCGGCATGTACGCGGTGTATCACGGCCCGGACGGGTTGCGGGCGATCGCGACGCGTACCCATGAGGCGGCGGTGCGGCTGGCCGCCGGGCTGCGGGCCGGTGGCGTCGAGGTGGCCGACGGGCCGTTCTTCGACACGGTGTGCGCCACGGTGCCGGGTCGGGCCGGGCAGGTGGTGGCGGCTGCGGCGGCCCGCGGGGTGAACCTGCGGCTGGTCGACGCCGACCGGGTCGGGATCAGCTGTGACGAGACCACCACCGACGCGCATCTGGTGGCGGTGTGGGCGGCGTTCGACGTGGCGCCGTTCGACGGCGAGGTCAGATGCGCGTTGCCGGCGGCGTTGGCGCGGACGTCTGATTTCCTGACCCACCCGGTGTTTCACCGGCACCGGTCGGAGACGGCGATGCTGCGTTACCTGCGGCGGTTGGCCGATGCCGACTACGCCCTGGACCGGGGCATGATTCCGCTCGGGTCGTGCACGATGAAGCTGAACGCCACCGCCGAGATGGAGCCGGTGAGCTGGCCCGAGTTCGCCGACGTGCATCCGTTCGCGCCGGCGGAGCAGACCGTCGGTTACCGGGAGTTGATCGGCCAGTTGGAGGGGTGGCTGGCGGAGGTGACCGGTTACGACGCGGTCAGTGTGCAGCCCAACGCCGGTTCGCAGGGTGAGTTGGCGGGGTTGCTGGCGATCCGGGCGTACCACCGCGGTCGGGGTGAGGGGCATCGGGACGTGTGTCTGATCCCGTCGTCGGCGCACGGCACCAACGCCGCCAGCGCGGTGATGGCGGGGATGCGGGTGGTGGTGGTCGGTTGTGACGCCGACGGCAACGTCGACCTGGTCGATCTGGACGCGAAGATCGAGAAGCATCGGGACGCCCTCGCGGCGATCATGGTGACGTATCCGTCGACGCACGGGGTGTACGAGACGGGTATCGCGTCGCTGTGCGCGAAGGTGCACGACGCCGGGGGGCAGGTGTACGTCGACGGGGCGAATCTCAACGCGCTTGTCGGGTTCGCCAAGCCGGGCCGGTTCGGCGCGGACGTGTCGCATCTGAACCTGCACAAGACGTTCTGCATTCCGCATGGTGGGGGTG
>NZ_POTX01000411.1 GCF_003236305.1 Micromonospora endophytica
ACGCCGATCGCCTCCGCCACCAGTCCCGCCCCGGGCGGCGGTGGCCGGCTGCCCACCACCGGCGCGGCGATCGGCACGTACCTGCTGACCGCGCTGCTGCTGCTCGGTGGCGGAGCGGTGCTGCTGGTGCTCGGCCGCCGGCGGAAGGCATGAGCGCCCGGACGATCCACGCCGCACTCGTCCTCGCCCTGGTCGCCGCCGGCGCACTCGCCGCACCGGGGCCGGCCGTGGCTGCCGGCAGCGCCGGGTACTGCCCGGACAGTGGTGGCGTCACGGTGGTGGTGGACTTCAAGGAACTCGGCGGCGGCACGATCGTCCGGTGCGCCAGCGGTGACCAGGACACCGGCCTGGCGGCGTTGAAGAACGCCGGCTTCCAGGTCGCCGGCACGCTGCGCTGGGGCGAGGGATTCATCTGCCGGATCGAGGGCAAACCCACGGCCGGTACGGAGAAGTGCGTCGACACCCCGCCGGCCAGTGCCTACTGGTCGTACTGGCACGCGCCGAACGGCGGCAGTTGGACGTACAGCGACAAGGGTGTGCTGAACCGCACGCCACCGGCGGGCAGCTTCGAAGGCTGGTCCTTCTCCCTGAACCGTGGCACCGACAACCCTCCCCGGCCTGCGGTGGCTCCCGTCCGGCCGGCACCGCCGCCGCGCACCACGCCACCGGCGCCGCCGCCGCGCACCACGCCACCGGCGCCGCCGCCGCGCACCACCGCGCCGGCACCGCCGCCTGCGCCGACCCCGGCGTCTCCACCCGGTTCCGCGGCCGCCCCACCGCCGGTCGCCGGTGGACCTGTCGTACCGGCGGGGCCGGGCGGCACCACACCCACCGGCCCCGCCGGCGCGACAGTGACCGCCGTCCCGCCGTCCCCCGCGACGCCGCCGACAACCACGACCGCCGGTGCCGCACCGCTCGGGGCCGCCTCCGCCACGCCCGCTGTCGATGCCACGGACCCGTTCCCGCCGACCGAGGTCACCGCGGCCCGCGACACCGACGGACCGCCGTTCGGCACCCTGGCCGGGCTGATTCTGCTGGTGGCGTTGGCCGGTGGTGGGATCGTCGCGGCGCGTCGTCGGCGCAGCGCCACACCTGATGACTGACCAGGCCACCGCCGACAGCCCACCGGCCCGGCCGGCGCCACCTGTCGCGCGGCCCGTCACGCCGGGACGCGGGCGGCTGCCGCGGCTGCTGCATCCGGGTGCCTGGTGGCTGTGGGCGCTCGGGCTGGCGACCGCGGCCAGTCACACCACGAACCCGCTACCCCTGGCGATGATCGTCGCGGCTGCCGCGCTCGTGGTCGTACGCCGTCGTGGTGACGCGCCCTGGGCGTTGGCGTTCCGGATGTACCTGGTGCTCGGCGCGGTGATCGTGGCCATGCGGGTGGTGTTCCGCCTCGTCTTCGGCGGTGGCCAGGGGGACACCGTCCTGATCGATCTGCCGGAGGTGCCGTTGCCGCAGTGGGCGGCCGGCATCCGGCTGTTCGGGCCGGTCGCCGCCGAGCAGCTTCTCGGTGGCTGCTACGACGGGCTGCGGCTGGCGACGATGCTGATCTGCCTCGGTGCCGCCAACGCCCTGGCCAACCCGAAACGCCTGCTCAAGGCCGTCCCCGGTGCCCTGTACGCGGTGAGCACGGCAGTGGTGGTCGCGTTGTCGGTCGCGCCGCAGTTGGTGGAGAGCGTGTTGCGGGTACGCCGGGCCCGCCGGCTGCGGGGAGCCGCCGGTCAGGGCCTGCGGGCCCTGCGGGGCATCGCCCTGCCGGTGCTGGCCGACGCCCTGGACCGGTCCCTCGCGCTCGCGGCGGCGATGGACTCGCGCGGGTACGGCCGCAGCGCGGCGGTTCCGGGCGGTGCCCGCGTCCTCACCGGTGGGCTGGTGCTCGCCGGGCTGACAGGTGTCTGTGTCGGCACGTACGGGCTGCTCGACGCCACCGTGCCCGGTTACCTCGGCCTGCCGATGCTGCTCGCCGGGCTGGCGACGGCAGTGGTCGGGATGCTGCTGGCGGGCCGCCGGGTCCGGCGCAGCCGGTACCGGCCGGACCGCTGGCGGGGCCCGGAGTTCGCCGTCGCCGCCAGCGGGGTGTCCGCCGCCGCGTTGCTGATGGCGGCCGGCGCGCTGGAGCCGGCCCGGCTCTATCCGCCGGTCAGCCCGCTCACCTGGCCCGAGCTGACTCCGTTGACGCTGCTCGCCGTGGTGGTCGCGGTGGCGCCGGCCTGGCTGGCACCGCCACCGAAGCTCACCGCCCCGTCGAAGCTCACCGCCCCACCGAAGCCGGAGACACCGAGATGATCAAGTTCGACCGGGTCACCGTCCGGTACGCCGAGGCCCGCGAGCCGGCGCTGCGGGAGGTGTGCCTACGCATTCCCGAAGGTGAGCTGTGCCTGGTCGCCGGCCGTACCGGCGCCGGTAAGTCGACAGTGCTGCGGGCCATCAACGGACTGGTGCCGCACTTCACCGGCGGCACCCTGTACGGCACCGTCACCGTGCAGGGCCGCGACACCCGCACCCACCCACCGCGTGACCTGGCCGACGTCGTCGGCGTCGTCGGCCAGGACCCGCTCGCCGGCTTCGTCACCGACACCGTCGAGGAGGAACTCGCGTACGGCATGGAACAACTGGCCCTGCCCTCGGCGGTGATGCGCAAACGCGTCGAGGAGACCCTCGACCTGCTCGGTATCGCCGAGCTGCGGGACCGCCCGCTGCGGACCCTCTCCGGCGGCCAGCAGCAGCGGGTCGCCATCGGTGCCGTGCTCACCAGCCATCCCCAGGTGCTGGTCCTCGACGAACCGACCTCCGCCCTGGACCCCACCGCCGCCGAGGACGTCCTGGCCACCGTGACCCGGCTGGTCCACGACCTCGGGGTCACCGTCGTGGTCGCGGAACACCGCCTCGAACGCGTGGTGCAGTACGCCGACCGGCTGCTCTACCTGCCCGGTGACGGCACCGTCATCGACGGCGAACCGGCCGCCGTGCTCGCCGACATCGACCTCGTGCCACCCCTTGTCGAGCTGGGCCGCGCCGCCGGCTGGACACCCCTGCCGCTGTCCGTACGCGACGCCCGCCGCCGGGCCGCGGATCTGCGACAGCGACTCGCCGACATCCTGCCTCTTATACACATCTCC
>NZ_POTX01000412.1 GCF_003236305.1 Micromonospora endophytica
AGCCCCCACGAAGTAGCCCCGACCACCCCGGATTCGGGCGACCGGTGGCAGTCACCGGGCGGTGGGGCCACCCCGGAGACCACCCCTCCTGGCGGTGCCGGGCTGAGCGCGTACTACGGCGACATGGCCGGCTCCAGCACCGTCGCCTTTCCGGTGGCTGAGGAGAATTCCGGCTCGCTGACCGGGCACATCCTGGCCCAGGGCTGGACGGAGACCGCCCGTGAACGGTCCACCAGCACCGTCCGGGTGGTGATCGTGATGGTCATCGCACTGATTGTGTTGGTGACGATCAGTGTGCTCGTCGTACTGCTGGCCAACGACGCGCTGAGCAGCGTGACCGGATGACAGCGGGCCACCGATCCGGGTGAGTCCGCCCACTACCCCCGGGCGACGCCTGTGGGTACGAGGAGATCGACGTACACTTGACGCTGATCACTGACCTGGCGCGCGTTGGCGTGCTCTTGGGCGTTCTTGCGGAAGATCCGGCGGCATCGTGCCGTGGCGGGCATCGCGAAGATGCGCCCCGCTTGAAAGGCATTTCTTGACCATCTCCGCTGTATCCCGCACGTCCTCGTACTCCCTCGACCTCCCCGCCGATCCGCAACCGGCCACCGCTGCCGACGACTCGGTCACCTTCGACACGCTCGGGCTTCCCCAGCCGCTGGTCCGCGCACTCGCCCGACAGGGCATCACCGCCCCGTTCGAGATTCAGCGCGCGACCGTACCGGACGCCCTCGCCGGGCGGGACGTGCTGGGCCGTGGCCAGACCGGCTCCGGCAAGACGCTCGCCTTCGGGCTGCCGCTGCTGGCCCGGGTCGCCGACGCCGGGCGGGCCCGGCCGATGCACCCGCGGGCCCTCGTGCTGGTGCCCACCCGGGAACTCGCCATGCAGGTGAACGACGCGCTGCTGCCGCTGGGCAAGGCCGTCGGCGTCTTCCTGAAGACCGCCGTCGGCGGGGTGCCCTACGACCGTCAGATCGACGCCCTGCGCCGCGGGGTGGAGATCGTGGTGGCGACGCCGGGACGGCTCGCCGACCTGATCGCCCGCGGCGTGTGCCGCCTCGACGACGTCGCCATCACCGTGCTCGACGAGGCGGACCAGATGGCCGACATGGGTTTCCTTCCCGAGGTCACCGAACTGCTGGCCAAGACTCCGGCGGACGCGCAGCGGCTGCTCTTCTCGGCCACCCTGGACGGCGACGTGGACGCGCTGGTCAAGCGGTTCATGACCGACCCGGTCACGCACTCCACCGCGCCGCCGACCGCTGCCGTCTCCACGATGGACCACCACCTGCTGCTGATCCCGCCACGGGACAAGTTCCCGGTCACCGCGGCCATCGCCGCGCGAGCCGGCCGGACCATCGTCTTCGCCCGTACGCAGCTCGGTGTGGACCGGCTCGTCACGCAGCTCGCGGCCGTCGGCGTACGCGCCGGTGGGCTGCACGGTGGCAAGACCCAGCGGATGCGTACCCGTACCCTCGCGGAGTTCCGTGAGGGACGGACGAACGTGCTGATCGCCACCGACGTGGCGGCCCGGGGCATCCACGTCGACGGGGTCTCGCTGGTGCTGCACGTCGACCCGCCGAAGGACCCGAAGGACTACCTGCACCGGGCGGGCCGCACCGCCCGTGCCGGTGAGACGGGTGCGGTCGCCACCCTGGTGTTGCCGAAGCAGCGCCGCACCACTTTGGCGATGATGGAGAAGGCCGGCGTGCAGCCGGCGGAGAGCCGGGTAAGCGCCGGCGACCCCGCCCTGGCCGAGCTGATCGGGGCGCGGGAGCCGAGTGGCGTGCCGGTACGCGAGGAGCCCGAGTCGCCGCGTCGCACCGGCCGACCGGCCGGACCCCGCCGCTTCGGTGACCGGCCCACCGGGGAACGACGCTACGGTGACCGGCCGACCGGCGAACGGCGCTACGGCGACCGGCCCAGCGGAGAACGGTGGCCCGGTGACCGCTCCGGCGGCGAGCGGCGCTTCGGTGACCAGGCGCGCGGTGAGCGTCGCTACAGCGATCGCCCGGAGTGGTCGGATGGCCGGGGCACGCCGGACCGGTCCCGTGACGACTGGCGGGGCGCGGCGGGACGACCGCGTGCGCGTACCCACTGAGACCCGTTAGGTGCAGGTCCGGGCCGCACGCACCGCCGGTGCCGGACGGGTGGCGTAACGTCCGGCACATGCCGAAGTCGCTGCTGTGGACCCGGATCGACACCGCTGGCGCCGAACACGCTCTGGTCGACGACGGCCAGGGGCTCGTGGGGCACGGTACCCAACTCGCCGCCGACCCGATCCCCTACACCTGCCGCTACCAGCTGGCCACCGATCCCCAGTGGGTCAGTGTCCGGCTGGAGGTGGAGGTCGAGGGGGCCGGGTGGCGGCGCAGCGTACGCCTGGAAAGGGCGACGCAGCGGTGGCGGGTGACCGCCGCCGAGCAGGGTGACCTGGACGCGGCTCTGGCGGCGGCCGGGCACGCCCCGGCCGGGCTGCCCGGCGTCGAGGATCCCGACCGGCTGGCGGACGCCCTCGACGTGGACCTGGGCGGGTCGCCGCTGTTCAACACGCTGCCGCTGCGCCGCCTCGGCCTGACCACCGGCCCGGCCGACACCAGCCACCGGCTCGACGTGGCCTGGGTGTTGCTGCCGAGCCTGACCGTGCTTCCCACCGAGCAGACCTACACCGCCCTCGGCCCGACCCGTTTCCGGTACGCCACCGGCACCTTCACCGCCGAGATCGACGTGGACGCCGACGCCTACGTCCTCCACTACCCCGGCCTGGCCACCCGACCGCCCACCTCCGCCGCGATCTAGGGCCTATCGTCGCTCGTTGATCTCCAACGACGACGATAGGCCCTAGATCGACGGGGGGTTAGGACGGCCAGGTGCCGTTGGTGAGGAAGCGGTCGATGGTGGTCAGGTGGGGGGTCAGGTCGAGGGCTTGGGCGGCGACCCAGTCGTCGGCGTAGTAGGTGTCGGCGTAGCGGTCGCCCGCGTCGCAGATCAGGGTGACCACCGAGCCGGTCCGGCCGGCGGCCAGCAGCTCGGCGATCAGCCCGAACGCGCCCCACAGGTTGGTGCCGGACGCCGCCTCGCTGGCCGCCATGCG
>NZ_POTX01000413.1 GCF_003236305.1 Micromonospora endophytica
GGGCGAGGCCGACGGGGCGGGCACCGCACCGACCACCCGGGTCGCGGCGTAGAGCCGGGACCAACTGGGGGTCGAAATCTTCACCACTTCCCTGCTGTTCGGGGCGTGGATCATCTTGCCGCCACCGATGTACATGCCGACGTGGTGGATGCTCGTCCAACTGCTGCCGGAGGCGAAGAAGAGCAGGTCACCGGGGAGCAGAGCGCTCCGGGGCACGGTCCGGGACTGGGTGGCCCGGTACTGGTCGCGGGAGATGCGCGGAAGCTGGTAGTAGCCCGCCGAACGGTACGCCGCCCACATCAGCCCCGAGCAGTCGAAGGTGTCCGGGCCTTCGGTGGCCCAGACATACTTGTCGCCGAGCTGCTTACGGGCGTACTCGACTGCGGCCAATGCGGTGGGATGGGCGGTCATCCCGTTCGCCGACTCGCCGGAGCCGATGCCGAGCTGCTGCTCGGCGCGCTCCTGTTGGCGGGCCAGCTCGACCAGTTGCGCGGCGTTCTCCTCGCGCAGCTTGAGCAGCTTCGCCTCTTCGTCCCGCAGCGCCTTCTGGGTGGCGGCGTACTGCTCCTGGACGCCCTTGAGGCGGGACTCGGCCGCCAGGTGCGCCTGGGCGGACACCTGCTCGTCGGTCCGGGCCCGGGCCAGCCCGCCGGCGGCCGGTCCGGTGGCGCCCTCGACCCGCTCACCCAGGTTGACCCGGCGGAGCATGTCCAGATGCCGCAGGTCGGCTGCGAAGCCGCCCGGTGGCAGGGCGGCGTCGACCTTGATCGCCTCGGCGGCGGCCTGGTCGGCGTGCTGCTGGGCCTGGGTCAGCGCCGCCCGGGCGAACTCCAGGTCACGCTCGGCGGTGCGAAGCTGGGCCTCGGCCTCGACGCGTTGCTGTTCCAACTCGAGCAGGCGGGTGCCGAGTTCGCCGACCCGCGCCTCGGCGGCGAGGATCTGGGTCTCGAGCGCGCTGGCACCGGTAGTGGCGGTGACGCCCACCGAACCAGGGGCGGCCGCGGGCGGTGCGCCGCCGGGCAACTGGAGCGGAGCGGTGAGCGCCGGGCGGGAGCCGGTGTCGGGCACGGTGACGGGCACGCCGGGCTCGGCGTACGCCGGAGCAGCGAGAACGGCGCTGGCGACGGCGCTCATCAGTGCGGACCAGAGCATCGGTCGCAGCACCGGCGAAATCACCGGACTCCGTCGCCGTCGTTGCCGCTGTCCGCTGTCGACCATTCCGCTCCCCGTCCGGCGCGTTGCGCCGCGTTGTGGTGAAACGCGGCAGTTTGGGAGACGAGTATGTGTCACGCCCCACTCTGTCTTACCTCACCGGGGCCAGCGCTGTCGATGTCCGAAGGGGTAACAAGAAGCTGAGAGCGGGTTGACCGTGCTCACGGTCGTGGACCGCGATGTGGTCCGGTACGGCGACCGACGTAGGCTCGGGTGGTGACCGCACTCCGGTCGCGACCGCAGTGGGAAGGGACGGGGCTTTCGATGGACGCCGGACTCAAGCGCGAGCTCGAAGCGAAGGTGTACGCGGGGGAGCGGTTGACCCGTGAGGACGGGATCGCCCTCTACGCCAGCGACGACCTGACCTGGCTCGGCCGGCTGGCCCACCACAAGCGCACCGAGGACAACGGCGACCGGGTGATGTTCAACGTCAACCGGCACCTCAACCTCACCAACGTGTGCAGCGCGAGCTGCGCGTACTGCTCGTTCCAGCGCAAGCCGGGCGAGAAGGACGCGTACACGATGCGCATCGACGAGGCGGTCCGCAAGGCCAAGGAGATGGAGGACGAGCAGCTCACCGAGCTGCACATCGTCAACGGTCTGCACCCCACCCTGCCCTGGCGTTACTACCCCAAGGTGCTGCGCGAGCTGAAGGCGGCGCTGCCGAAGGTCAAGCTGAAGGCGTTCACCGCGACCGAGGTGCAGTGGTTCGAGAAGATCAGCGGCCTGAGCGCCGACGAGATCCTCGACGAGCTGATGGACGCCGGTCTGGAGTCGCTGACCGGCGGCGGCGCGGAGATCTTCGACTGGGAGGTGCGCCAGCACATCGTCGACCACGCCTGCCACTGGGAGGACTGGTCGCGGATCCACCGGCTGGCGCACAGCAAGGGCATGAAGACGCCGTCGACGATGCTCTACGGCCACATCGAGGAGCCCCGGCACCGGGTCGACCACGTGTTGCGGCTGCGTGAGTTGCAGGACGAGACCGGCGGCTTCGTGGTCTTCATCCCGCTGCGTTACCAGCACGACTTCGTCGACTCGGCGGACGGCAAGGTCCGTAACCGGATCCAGGCCCGGACGACGATGGCCTCGCCGGCCGAGTCGTTGAAGACCTTCGCGGTCTCCCGGCTGCTGTTCGACAACGTGCCGCACGTCAAGTGCTTCTGGGTGATGCACGGGCTCTCGGTGGCCCAGTTGTCGCTCAACTTCGGCGTGGACGACCTGGACGGCTCGGTGGTGGAATACAAGATCACCCACGACGCCGATTCGTACGGCACGCCGAACACCATGCACCGCGACGACCTGCTGCACCTGATCTGGGACGCCGGCTTCCGCCCGGTCGAGCGGAACACCCGCTACGAGGTCGTCCGCGAGTACGATGCCGCGCCTCGCCTGGCGGAGCGCCGCGCCGACCCGCAGCAGGTCTGGGCCTGATCCACAGGGCGGATCGCGCCGACCTGACGGCCAGGTCAGCGCCCCACCAGGTGTGGGATTAGGTACGGTCCGCCCATCGCGCGACTCGAAGATCGACGGTACGGTGATGGCCCGTTGATCTTCATGAACGCTTGTCGCGGCGAGAGAAGGTACGTGGTGGCCAGGAGGCGGATCCGCCCTCGCGTGGCGGTGGTGGTCCCGCTGGCCGCCGCGACGGCAGTTCTCTGGGCGGCGGGCGCGCACGCCGCGGTCGCGCCGACCGTGGGCGGGCCGGCCCTGGCCGAGCGGGCGGTGCGCTCGTCCGACCGGGGGGTGGCCGCCTCCGCGCCCCCACTCGACCACGGCGGTGCGGTGCGGATAGCCGTCTCGATCGCCCCCACGCCGACCCCCTCCGGCACCGTCGACC
>NZ_POTX01000414.1 GCF_003236305.1 Micromonospora endophytica
GGGGTGGGGGGTGACGGTGGGTAGGCTTTCTGCACATGAGCCTGCCGCGCCCTGTCCTCGTGGTCGACTTCGGTGCCCAGTACGCCCAGCTGATCGCCCGCCGGGTACGCGAGGCGAAGGTGTACTCCGAGATCGTCCCGCACACCATGCCCGTGGCCGAGATGCTGGCCAAGGAGCCGGCCGCGATCATCCTCTCCGGCGGACCGTCGAGCGTCTACGAGCCGGGTGCGCCGCAGGTCGACGACGGGTTGTTCCGGACCGGCGTGCCGGTCTTCGGCATCTGCTACGGCTTCCAGGCGATGGCCCGGTCGCTGGGCGGCACGGTGGCGCACACCGGCAACCGCGAGTACGGCGGCACCCCACTGCGGCCCCGCCTGCTCGAACCGGGTGTGCTGCTCCGGGACCTGCCGGCCGACCTGCCGGTCTGGATGAGTCACGGCGACTGCGTGACGGAGGCGCCGGAGGGCTTCACGGTGACCGCCGAGTCGGCGGGTGCGCCGGTCGCCGCCTTCGAGGACCTGGCCGGTCGGCGGGCCGGTGTGCAGTTCCACCCCGAGGTGGGGCACACCGCGTACGGGCAGGAGATGCTCACCCGCTTCCTGTACGAGATCGCCGGAATCGAGCCGACCTGGACGCCCGAGAACATCATCGACGAGCAGGTGGCCCGGATCCGGGCGCAGGTCGGCGACAAGGAGGTCATCTGTGGCCTGAGCGGTGGGGTGGACTCCGCGGTCGCCGCCGCGCTCGTGCACAAGGCCGTCGGCGACCAGTTGACCTGCGTCTTCGTCGACCACGGCCTGCTGCGCGCCGGTGAGGCCGAGCAGGTGGAGAAGGACTACGTCGCCGCCACCGGCATCAAGCTGAAGGTGGTCGACGCCGCCGACCGGTTCCTCGGCGCGCTGGCCGGGGTGACCGACCCGGAGCAGAAGCGCAAGATCATCGGTCGGGAGTTCATCCGGGTCTTCGAGGCCGCCGCCCGGGAGATCGCTGCGCACGGCGACGTCGAGTTCCTGGTCCAGGGCACCCTCTATCCGGACGTGGTCGAGTCCGGCGGCGGCACCGGCACCGCCAACATCAAGAGTCACCACAACGTCGGCGGGCTGCCCGAGGATCTGAAGTTCGCCCTGGTCGAGCCGCTGCGCACGCTGTTCAAGGACGAGGTCCGTACGCTCGGCCTGCAACTCGGCCTGCCCGAGGCGATGGTCTGGCGGCACCCGTTCCCCGGACCCGGCCTGGCCATCCGGATCATCGGCGCGGTTGACCGGGAGCGTCTCGACGTGCTGCGCCGGGCCGACTTCATCGCCCGCCAGGAGTTGACCGCCGCCGGGCTGGACCGCGACGTCTGGCAGTTCCCGGTGGTGCTGCTCGCCGACGTACGCAGCGTCGGCGTGCAGGGCGACGGGCGCAGCTACGGGCATCCCGTGGTGCTGCGCCCGGTCTCCAGCGAAGACGCGATGACCGCCGACTGGTCCCGGCTGCCCTACGACGTGATCGCCCGGATCTCCACCCGGATCACCAACGAGGTCGCCGAGGTGAACCGGGTGGTCCTGGACGTGACGAGCAAGCCGCCGGGCACCATCGAGTGGGAGTGACGCCTCAGCCGGCCGGGTCGACCGGCGGCTGAGGCATGGTCTGGGGGGCCGGCTGCGGCGCGGTCTGCGGGGCCGGCTGCGGCGGAGGGCCGGCCGGTGGGGCGTACGGCGCGTGGCCCGACGGGTGCGGCCAGGCGGGCGCGCCGGACGGCTCCTCGGGCATCAGGAACCACATGATCGGGTACGCGAGCGCGGCGATCCCGCCGGTCAGCAGCGTGGCGACGGCGAAGAGGACGCGGACCAGTGTGGGGTCGACGCTGAAGTAGCGGCCGAGCCCGCTGGCCACACCGGCCACCATCCGATCGGTGGTCGGGCGGCGTAGTTGCTTGTACGGGGCCTGTGCGGTGGAAGTCATGCCTCCACGGTCCGCGCTCCGGCCGGCATCGACCTCGGTGACCGCCCGGATCCATACCCTGAACTGCTCCTCAGGGGGGAGTGATCAGTCAGGAATCCGACTCTTTTCCGCGTCGGTAACCCGTCACGAGGAGAATTTGGCCCCGTGACCACCATGCTGGAGCCGCTGCGCAGGATCGCGGCATACGCAGTCTGTACTGATTCGGTAGACCGAGTGTTGCTGGTCCGCGCGTCGGAGCGCTCCGGCACACCCGGTACGTGGTCCCTGCCCGGCGGGGCGGTTGACCACGGCGAGGATCCACAACACACAGTTGTCCGAGAGACCGCCACCGAGACCGGTCTGTCGGTGGCCGTGGCCGGCCTGCACGACGTGCTGGCCGACATGCGGGCCCTGCCCGAGCGGGGCATCACCATCCACACCGACCGCCTGCTCTACCGGGTCTCGGTGCGGGGTGGTTCGCTTACCGACCGGGTCGACCGGCCGACCGACCTGGCCCGCTGGTTCACCCTGGACGAGGCGCGGCAGTTGCCGCTGCGCTCGTTCACCGCACGTGCTCTCGGGCTGCCCGCCGCCTCGGCGGACATCGTGCCCGACGAGCCACCCGAGTTTCCCTCCTTCTATGCGGTGCCCAATCCTGACGGGCTGCACCGGGCGCAGCGCTTCGCCGCGTACGCCGTGGTGACTGACCCGGACGGGCGGGTGCTGCTGACCCGGGTCTCCGACGGCTACCCGGGCGCGGGCTGCTGGCACCTGCCCGGTGGCGGCACCGACTACGGCGAGCAGCCGGGCGCGGCACTGATCCGGGAGCTGGTGGAGGAGACCGGCCAGACCGGACGTCTCGTCGAGTTGCTCGGCGTGGCCAGCCACCGGGACGCGGCGTCGCTCGGCCCGGAGGGGTACCCGATCGACTGGCACGGCGTACGCGCCTTCTACCGGGTCGTGGTCGACCAGCCCGCCCCACCCACTGTCGGCGACGTCGGCGGCTCCACCTGTGAGGCCCGCTGGTTCGCCCGCGACGAACTCGGCGCCCTCCCCACCGACCGCCTCACCGAGGTGACCGCCGAAGCCGTCCAAGCCGCCCGCCTCACCTG
>NZ_POTX01000415.1 GCF_003236305.1 Micromonospora endophytica
TGCACGACGTCGACACGGGCCGGATCACCCTGGACGGGCACGACCTGCGTGACCTGCGACTGGCCTCGCTGCGCCGGCGTGCCGGCCGGTGGCGGGGCGGCAGCGGACGCGGTGGCCGGTGGTGCGGTGGCCGGCTCGGCGGTGAGCAGGGCGCGGTACGCGGGCACGGTGGCCAGCAGTTCCGGGTGCGTGCCGACGGCGGTGATCCGGCCGTGCTGCAGCAGCGCGACCCGGTCGGCGAGGGCGATCGTGGACGGCCGGTGCGCCACCAGCAGCGCGGTCATGTTCCGCAGCACCTGCTTCAACGCGGCCTCCACCGCCGCCTCGGTGTGCACGTCGAGCGCGGAGAGGGGGTCGTCGAGCACCAGCACGGCGGGCCGGACGAGCACCGCCCGAGCCAGGGCCAGCCGCTGCCGCTGGCCCCCGGAGAGCGACAGGCCCTGCTCACCCAGCCGGGTCCGCAGCCCCCACGGCAGGTCGTCCGCGAACTCGGCCTGGGCCAGCGCGAGCGCCGCCCGTACCTCGTCGGAGCCGGCGTCGGGGCGGCCCAGGGTGAGGTTCTCCCACACCGACATGGAGAAGAGCGTCGGATCCTCGAAGGCCACCGCGACCAGCCGGCGCAGCGAGGCCAGTCGCAGGTCACGCAGGTCGTGCCCGTCCAGGGTGATCCGGCCCGTGTCGACGTCGTGCAGCCGGGACACCAGGGAGAGCAGGGTGCTCTTGCCGCTGCCGGTGGCGCCGACCACGGCGAGCGTCTCGCCGGGCTCGACGGTCAGGTCGACGCCGCGCAGCACCGGTGTGGCGCTGCCCGGATAGCGGAATGTCACCCCCTCGAAGCGGAGGTGGCCGCGTACCGCCGAACGCGGCAGGGTGACCGCCGCCGGAGCATCCACAATGGATGGTGAGGTGTCCAGGACCTCCTGGATCCGGTCGGCGGCGGTGGCCGCCTCCTGCCCGTTGGCGATGATCCAGCCCAGCGACTGCACCGGCCAGATCAGCATCAACTGGAGGCTGACGAAGGCGACAAGCTCACCGATGGTGAGGCTGCCACCGGCGACCGCGGCGGTGCCCGCCACCAGCACGATGCCCAGGGTCAGGTTCGGCACCAGGTCGAGCTTGGCGGAGGTACGGGCCAGCAGCCGCCCCTTGTCCACTCCGGTGTCGTGCAGGGCCCGGGTGCTGGCCACGAACCGCTCGGTCAGCTGCGGCCCCCGCCCGTACGCCTTCATGGTGCGCAACCCCTGCGCGGTCTCCTCGACCAGGGTGGCCACGTCGCCCTGCTGGTCCTGCATCCGGCGGGAGGCGGCGTGGTAGTGCCTGCCGAACCGCCTGGCGATCAGGAACAGCGGCACCGCGCTCGCCGCCACCAGCAGCCCCAGCGCCGGATGCAGCCGGATCAGCAGCACCACCACGACCAGGTAGGTGACCAGGTTCAGGACGAGGAAGAGCAGGCCGAAGGAGAGGAACCGGCGCAGCACCGACAGGTCGCTGGTGATCCGGGAGAGCAGTTGGCCGGAGGGCCAACGGTCATGGAAGCTGGCCGGCAACCGCTGGAGGTGCGCGTACACGTCGTCGCGGATGGCCGCCTCCATCTCGAGCGAGGACGACGACTGCACCCACCGTCGGATGAAGATCAGCACAGCTTCGACCAGGCCGACGAGCAGCGCCAACCCGGCCAACTGGAACAGTCCGGCCAGATCCCGCCGGGCCACCGGCCCGTCGACCACCTGCTGCGCCAGCAGCGGCACGGCGATGCCCGCCCCGGTGGCGGCAAACCCGGCCAGCATCAGCCAGGCGAACTGCGCCGCATGCGGACGTAGATAACGTCGCAACCGCCAGAGGTTGCGCAGCGAATGTCGCCCGACCTCGCCCCGGCCGGCCGGGCCGCCGTCACTCCCCGCAGCCACCATCCGACGGTATCGGTAAACGCCTGTCGTACCGATGTCGGCTTGTTGTCAGTGGTCTTGCCTTTCCGGTGGCCGCCCTCAGCCGGACGGCTGAATCGTGCCCGCGTGATCACTATGGCTGCGATGTCGCCGGCGCTGTCGGCACCTTCATTCGCTGCTTTCCGTAGTCGCTCCGGCGCTTTCCGTGTCTTCTCCGGCGCGGTCCGCGGCTTCTTCGTGCTATCCGCGGCGTTCGTGGGCGAGCAGCCATTCCTTGACGGGCAGCCCCCAGCGGTAGCCGCCGAGCGTCCCGTCGGTACGCAGCACCCGGTGGCAGGGAACGAAGAGGGCTGCCGCGTTGCGGGCGCAGGCCGCCGCCGCAGCCCGAACCGCAGCCGGCCGGCCGGCCAGCGCCGCGTACCCGGTGTAGGTGACCGGCTCGCCCGGCTTCACGTCGCGCAGCACCCGCCAGGCGTGGGACAGGAACACCCCGCCGCTGTGCTGCTCCACCGGCACCGTGTCGATGGCGGTCAGCTCACCGTCGAGGTACGCCGCGACGGCCGCGCTGACCGGCCCGAGTTCGGTCCGCTGGCGGAGATCACCGCGCAGGCTCGGGTGGATCAGCGGCAGCAGGTGCGCCGGGTCGGGAGTGAAGCCGGCGGCCCGTACCGCGCCCTGCGGCCCGGTGAGGACGGTGAACGGCCCGGCGGGCGTGTCGATGGTGGCGGTGTCGATGATCGTGCTGGGCATCTCTGTCTCCACAGTCGGACTCATGCTGCTCTCCACGGTCGTGCTCATGCTGCTCCCCACGGTCGTGCTCATGCTGCTCCCCACGGTCGTGCTCATGCTGCTCTCCAAAGGCGGATCACCGCGTACGAGCGCCAGGGGCGCCAGCGGGCGGCGTACGCGTCGAGGGTCTTCGGGTCGTCGGGCAGGCCGAGGGCGGCGGCGCCCCGGCGGACCGCGAGGTCGGTGGGGAGGAAGACGTCCGGGTCACCGAGGGCACGCATCGCCACGTAACCGGCCGTCCACGGCCCGATCCCCGGAATCGCCAGCAACCGCCGCACCGTCTCCTCCCGGTCCCCACCCGGCGCCAGCTCCAGCTCTCCCTCGACC
>NZ_POTX01000416.1 GCF_003236305.1 Micromonospora endophytica
AGTTATCGCCATGACACGCCGAGGCCGGGGGCAACAACTTCATGGTCACCGCGCGGGGTGGGTGGGGTTAGTCGCTGATTTTCTCGGTGGTGGCGAATGCCGTGCGGAGGAGGCGCAGGGCCTGCTCCTCGCTCGACTCGCGGGCGGTCTTCTCGTCGATGATCTCGTCCAGCGGCTCGTCGCCGGGATCGAACCCCTCGTAGGTAGGCGTGGCCGCCGGCTGCGCGCCGCCGGACCGTCCCGCACCGCCGCGCGCCGGGCCGTCGAAGTCCGGATCGTACGGCGGCTCGCCAGCGAACTCGACATCAGCCGTCCGCCGGGCCGCCCCGGTGGACCGTCCACCCTGTCCGGCCGCAGCCGCCCGAGCCGCCGCGATCGCGCTGCTCACCGGGGCACCCCCGGACCTGCCGTTGCCACCGCTCGGCGCACCCGGACGGGACACCTTCGCGGTGGCCGGCGCGCCGTTCGCCGCGGCCGAACCGCCGTTGGCCGGTCGCGCCTCGGCCGGAGTCGGTCGCGCCTCGCTCGGGGTCGGTCGCGCCTCGGGCGACCTGCTCCCGGCTGGTGCGGCGGAGGCACCCGGGCCGCCATGGTCCGCGCCCCCGGCGGGCCGGTCCGGCCCCGCCCCGTTGCCACCCGGACGAGCCGGTTCCGGCCACCCCTCATCCCCGTCGCTCGCGACAGCGTCGGAGGTGGGTGCCGCGCCACCGGGGCGGGCCGGTTCCGGCCAACTCTCGTCATCCTCGGCCGCCTCAGCCGCAGACGCTGCGGGCGCTGCCGGCGCGCCGGAGCGGCCGGAGGCACCCCGCTGGGCTGCGGGCGCGTCACCGGTGCGACCAGGAGCCACACCTGGCCGGCCGCCAGCCGCGCCGTTCGGCCGGGCCTCCGCTGCCGTACGCGACGGCGCCGGGCCGCCACGCGGATTGCCCGGCGACATGCCGCCCCGCTCGCCGGCCACCTCGCACCGGATCTGCCAACGTCCGCCCAGTTCCTCGTAGAGCGCGTCGGTGAGCACCTGGGCGTGGTCGGACATCATCCGGGCCAGCACCGCCGACTTCACGGTCAGCACGAGGGTGTCGCCGTCGAGGTCGCGCACGACCGCGTCGCGCATCAGCGCGGCGATCTTCTTGTGGCTGCGGTTCACCTTGCCGACCACCTCCGGCCAGACCCGGCGTACCGCGACCGCGTCCAGCACACCGGGGGTCGGCGCACCGGGCCGGGGCGGCTCCGGGGTGACCGGATCAGGCATCACGGCCGAGGGCGGCACCTGCCGCCGCGCGGCCACGGACCCGCCGTCACCGCGCTGCCCACCCGCGTCATTCGGACCAGCCTCGCCACGCAGCCCGCCAGCATCAGCCGCGCCACGCGGCCCGCCCGCGCCGTTCCCGTCCGCCTCGCCGCGCTGCCCGCCAGGACCGGCCCCTCCGCCGCGCTGAACGTCCGTCAGGCCCGCCGAGCCAGCGGTGCCGCCACGCTGTCCAGCCGCACCAGCGCTGCCGCCACGCTCTCCGTCCGCGCCAGCGGTGCCAGCGCCACCTACCGGGCCGCCGGGCCGGCCAGACCCGGTGCCTGTCGAGTCAGCCGGGCCGTGGGAGCCGTTGGTCGGCGTGGTCGCGCCCCGGGCGGCTGCGCTGGCCGCGGCGGCACGTGCGGCAGCCGCCCCCGACTGGCCACCGGGCACCGCCGGTTCGCTTTCGCCCCGTCCCGGACCCGCTGCGGGCGCGGCGGCCAATGCTGCGTCGGTGCCGGTAAGGGTGAGCCGACGTTCCATGCGTTCGAGGCGCTGGAGCAGTCCGCCGGTGGAGTCGTCGACGCCGGGCAGCAGCATCCGGGCGCAGATCAGCTCCAGCAGCAGCCGGGGCGCGGTGGTGCCGCGCATCTCCACCAGTCCGTCATGCACGATGTCGGCGCAGCGGGACAGGGTGCCCGGCCCCAGGCGTTCGGCCTGGGCGGTCATCCGCTCGATCTGGTCGGCCGGTCCGTCGATCAGACCCTTGGTGGCGGCGTCCGGCACCTGCTGGAGCACGATCAGGTCGCGCAGGCGTTCCAGCAGGTCGGCGGCGAACCGGCGGGGGTCGTGCCCGGCTTCGGCCACCCGGTCGACGGTGGCGTACGCGGCGGCGCCGTCCCCGGCGGCCAACGCGTCGCACATCTCGTCGATCAGCGCCGAGTCGGTGACGCCGAGCAGCGCGGCGGCCCGCGCGTAGGTGACCCCGTCCGGACCGGCACCGGCGATGAGCTGATCGAGCACCGAGAGGCTGTCCCGTGCGCTGCCCCCACCGGCGCGGACAACCAGCGGGAACACCGCCGGCTCCACCTGGACGCCCTCGGCCTCGGTGAGCTGCTCCAGATATGGCCGGAGGGTCTTCGGCGGGATCAGCCGGAACGGGTAGTGGTGGGTCCGCGACTTGATCGTGCCGAGGACCTTCTCCGGCTCGGTGGTGGCGAAGATGAACTTGACGTACTCCGGGGGCTCCTCGACCAGCTTGAGCAGGGCGTTGAAGCCGGCCGACGAGACCATGTGCGCCTCGTCGATGACATAGATCTTGAATCGGCTGTTGGCTGGTGCGAAGAACGCCTTCTCCCGCAGCTCGCGAGCGTCGTCCACACCACCGTGACTGGCCGCGTCGATCTCGATGACGTCGATCGAGCCGGCCCCGTCACCGCTCAGCGAGCGACACGAGTCACAGGTGCCGCAGGGCTCCGGGGTGGGACCATGCTCACAGTTGAGCGAGCGGGCCAGGATGCGGGCGCTGGAGGTCTTGCCACAGCCACGCGGCCCGGAGAAAAGGTACGCGTGGTTCAGCCGCCCGCTGCGCAACGCCTGCGACAACGGCTCGGTGACGTGCTCCTGCCCGATGACCTCGGCGAAGGTACGCGGCCGGTACTTGCGGTAGAGCGCCAGTGCCACGGCGTCCCGCCTCCTCTCAACCGCGCCTGTCTCTTATACACATCT
>NZ_POTX01000417.1 GCF_003236305.1 Micromonospora endophytica
ACCACAAGCCACCCGCCCGGCCCGGCCGCCAACCGGGACACACTCACCGCCCGCTCACCGCCGTACAACCCGACCGGCGCCGGCACCTCCCGCAGCGTGCCCTCCGGCTCCCACCACCAGGTGGCGGTACGGGGATTGCCGTGCGCGCCCCCGCTCGCCGCGCCCAACGCCGCCAGCCGACCGTCCCGACAGGCCACCGCGTAGAGCACATGCCGTCGACCGTAAAAACTCGACGGCGCGATCCGCAGTGCCGACCAGACCCGTCCATCCGAACTGCTCCACGCCGCCGGGACGGTCTGCCCGGCGGCGTCGGCGACCCCGCCGACGGCGAACCACCGACCGGCACAGATCACCGCGTCGCGCACCATGGACCGGCCGGAGCTGCCCGGTGGGACGGGGAGCGCCGCTGACTGCCAGGCCGGGCGCAGCGGTGACGCAAGCGCAGGGGCGCTCGGGCCCGCGCAACCGGCCAGCACCGTCACCAGGCCCGCGACGACCGCGACCAGCCGGCGGATCACCACGGCGTCGATACTATCGACGCCCGCCGTTTCCGCGGGACCCGGAACCCGCTCAGGACGCCGGCTGCTCCACCTCACCGCCGGCGGTCTCGGCGAGGATCCGCTCGGAGACCTCCTTCATGGTCATCCGGTGGTCCATCGCGGTGCGCTGGATCCACTTGAACGCCTGCGGCTCGGTCATGTTGTACGTGGTCATCAGCGCGCCCTTGGCCCGCTCCACGGTCTTGCGGACCTCCAGCCGGTCGTTCAGCCCGGCGACCTCGGCCTCCAGCGCGGCGATCTCCGAGTAGCGGGAGAGCGCGATCTCCACCGCCGGCACCAGGTCGCTCTTCTGGAACGGCTTCACGAGGTACGCCATCGCGCCCGCCGCCCGGGCCCGCTCCACCAGGTCCCGCTGGCTGAACGCGGTCAGAATGATCACCGGAGCGATCCGGGCACCGGCGATCCGCTCGGCGGCGGCCAGCCCGTCCATGATCGGCATCTTGATGTCGAGGATCACCAGATCGGGCTTCAGCTCCTCGGCCAGCCGGACGGCGGTCTCGCCGTCGCCGGCCTCGCCGACCACCTCGTAGCCTTCCTCGGCCAGCATCTCGGCCAGGTCCAGCCGGATCAGCGCCTCGTCCTCGGCGATCAACACCCGCCTGCGCGCGACATCCGTCTGCGTCTCGGCCACGAGCCACTCCCACCAGTCTGAGCCCCGACACCCGCGGTACCGGGTGTCGCCGCCCCTAGCCTAGTGGGTAGTCTATGGCGCAGGGATCACGGAAGCCCCCGTAGCCCAACTGGCATGAGGCAATGCACTCAAACTGCATAAAGTGTGGGTTCGAGTCCCACCGGGGGCACAAACTGTCGTACAGACATTCGAAAATGCACCCGTGCATTCACCTGAGATCCGGGCCAGAGCAAGGAGTCTCTACCTTGCTGGTGCGACCGTGTCGGAGGTCGCCCGAGCCGTCTCGCTTCCCTACGCCACGGTCAGGTATTGGTGCAAGGACCGACCGGAGCCGAAGCAAGAGGCCACCGCACTTCGCTGCTTCCGCTGCCGACCAGATATTGGCTATCCGACAGAGCCCGCCGAGTACGCCTATCTCCTCGGCCTCTACCTCGGTGACGGCCATCTCGTCACCAGCGCCCGGGTGCCGGTTCTCCGCATCTACTGCTCGGACGCGTGGCCGAACTTGATCGACCTGTGCGAGAACGCCATGCGAGCGGTGCTGGCCAATTCAGTGCAGCGGGTGCAGAAGCAGGGCTGTGTGGGAGTGCAGAGCTACGGCACCCATTGGCCCTGCCTGCTACCACAGCACGGTCCGGGCAAGAAGCACGAGCGGCCGATCATCCTGGCCGGGTGGCAGTGGGAGATCCTGACAGCACAAGCCGGTGATTTCCTGCGGGGGCTTTTCCACTCCGATGGCTGCCGGGTGTCGAACCGGGTCACCGTGCGCGGCAAGGCGTACGTCTACCCGCGCTACATGTTCGTCAACGAGTCGGCCGACATCATGGGGCTGTGCCAGTGGGCGTTGGACCTGCTCGGCATCGCCTGGAAGATGAACCGCCCCAACTCTCTCTCCGTCGCCCGCCGGGAGGCGGTCACCGCGCTGGACCGGCACGTCGGCCCGAAGTCCTGACCGGCCGACAACCGACCGGCCAGGGCTTCCGAGAGCGCGACGAGCCCGAGTGGCCGGCCGGGACGCAGCGCGCCGGGCTCGGGTGGTCAGCTCGTGGCGAGCGCTTGGGCCAGGTCGGCGCACAGGTCCTCCGGGTCCTCCAGGCCGACCGAGAGGCGCAGCAGCCCACCGTCGGGTTTCGCGTGCTGCTCGACCGGGCGGTGGGTCAGTGACGCCGGGTGCTGGATGAGGGTGTCGACGCCGCCGAGGGAGACGGCGTGGGTGATCAGTCGGCAGGCGCCGGCGACCGTCGCCGCGGCGGTTGCGCCGCCGCGTACCTCGAAGGCGAGCAGGCTGCCGGGGCCGGACATCTGCCGGCCGACGAGCCCGGCCGGGTCGTCGAGGCCGGGGTGGTGCACCCGGGTGACGGCCGGGTGGTCGCTGAGCCAGGCGGCGAGTTTCTCCGCGCCGGCCTGTTGGGCGCGGACCCGTACCGGCAGGGTTTGCAGGCCGCGGTGCAGCAGGTATGCCCCGAGCGGGTGCAGGATTGCGCCGGTGAGGGCGCGGACCTGGCGCAGTTGGACGGCCCAGTCGGTGTCGCAGGCGAGCGCTCCGGCGAGGACGTCGCCGTGGCCGCCGATGCTCTTGGTGGCGCTGTGCAGGACGAGTCGGGCGCCGTGCCGGGTGGGTTGTTGGAGCACCGGGGTGGCGACGGTGTTGTCGACGAGCAGCGGCACGTTCCCGGCGGCACGTGCCAGGGCGGCGATGTCGATCAGGTCGAGGGTGGGGTTGGCCGGGGTTTCGGCGATGACCAGGGCGGTGTCGGGGCGG
>NZ_POTX01000418.1 GCF_003236305.1 Micromonospora endophytica
GTGGTTAGGTGTTGGGTGGCGCGGGTGAGGGCGACGTAGAGGTCGTTGCGGCCTCGGGGGGACTCGGCGACGATGCGGTCCGGGTCGACCAGGATGACCGAGTCGAACTCCAAGCCCTTGGCCTCGGCGACGGTGAGCACCACGACCCGGCTCTCCAGGTCGGGCTGCTCGCCGATGGCTGCCTCGGGCAGCGCTGCGGTCACGGCGGCACCGAGGTCGTCGAGCCGGCCGGCCGGCACGATCACACCGAGCCGCCCGTCGGCCAGCCCGGCCACCTCCGCCGTGGTCACCTCCACCAGCTCCGCGGCCAGCCGCTGCGTCGGCACCGCGAGCGCGCGGGGAGCGACACCGCTGGAGCGTACGGCCCGGGGCGGCCGTAGTGACGGGTCGATCTCGGCCAGTACGTCGGCCGCCACCGCCATGATCTCGGCGGGCGTACGGTAGCTCACGGTCAGCTCGGTCAACCGCCACCGGTCCGCCACGTACGGGGCCAACGCCTCCGCCCACGACGGCGTGCCGGCCAACGCGCCGGTCTGCGCGACGTCACCGACGATCGTCATCGAACGGCTCGGGCAGCGGCGCATCAGCAGCCGCCAGGCCATCGGGGACAGTTCCTGCGCCTCGTCGACGATCACATGCCCGAACGCCCAGGACCGATCCGCCGCCGCCCGCTGTGCGGTGGTCAGCCGCTCCGTCTCCTCCTGCCGCTCCAGCAGCCGGTCGGCGTCGATCAGGTCGGTCACGCCGAGGATCTCGCCGCCGTCGGCCTCGTCCTCCACGTCGATCGACTGGGAACCCCTGGCGATCTCCAGGACGCCCTCGGCGTACTCCCGTTGCAGAGCGCGGATGCGTTCCCGACGGGCGGCCGCGGCCCGATCGTCTTCACCGAGCAGCTCCGCCGCCTCGTCCAGCAGCGGCACGTCCGCCGGGGTCCAGCCGCCCGGTTCGCGGTGCAGCGCGGCCCGTTCGTCGGCGGTCAGCATCGGCGCGGCAGTGGCGATCCGCTCGGTCGAGGCGTACAGGTCGGCCAGCAGCCGCTGCGGGGTGAGCACCGGCCACAGTTCGTCCAGGGCGGCGCGTACCTCGGGCTCCTCACGCAGTTCCCGGCGGATCTCCGCGCGGTCGGCCTCCTCCAGCAGGTTCTCCCCACCCAGCGGGTCGGCGCCGATCCGCTCGGCCACCTGGTCGGCCAGCGCGTGGACGATCTCGATGTCGAACACCGCCCGGGCCAGGTTGTGCGGTCGACCGCTGTGCCGGGCCCGCTCCCGGGCCGCGTGCACGGTGGCGGGGTCGAGAAGCAGGATCTCCCGCTGCGGCAACTCGATCTCCACCGGCTCGTCGAGCACCGGCTGCCGGTCGCGTACCGCGTTGGCGAGCACCTCGACCATCACCGGGCGTCCCTTGACGGCAGCGGTAGTGGCCGGCTCCGCGCGCCGGGCGTGCACCCCGGGAAAAAGATCAGCCTGGGTACGCAGCAGCACGCCGGTCTCGGCCAGCGCGGGCAGCACCTGCGAGATGTAGCGCAGGAATGTGGCGTTCGGACCGACGAGCAACACACCGCGGCTGGAGAGTTCCCGGCGATGCGTGTAGAGCAGGTACGCCGCGCGGTGCAGCGCCACCGCCGTCTTGCCGGTGCCCGGTCCACCCTGCACCACCATGACCCCGGGCAACTCGGAGCGGATGATCCGGTCCTGTTCGGCCTGGATGGTCTCGACGATGTCCCGCATCCGGCCGGTGCGACCGGCGTTCAGCGCGGCCAGCAGCGATGCCTCCCCGGTCAGCTCCTCGTGTGCGGTGGGGGAGGCGGTCGCCAGGTCCAGCACCTCGTCGTTGACGGCGATCACCTTGCGCTGGCGGGTACGCAGGTGCCGGCGTCTGCGTACGCCCTGCGGGTTGGCGGCGGTGGCCAGGTAGAAGGCGCGGGCGGCCGGGGCGCGCCAGTCCACCAGCAGCGGGTCGTAGTCACCGTCGGTGTCGAAGATGCCGATCCGGCCGATGTACCGCCGCTCGCCGTCGTCGGTGTCCAGCCGGCCGAAACACAGGCCGTTCTCCACGGCCGAGAACTGTTCGACCTGGCTGGCGTACATACCCACCGAGCTGTCGCGCTGGGAGCGTTCCTGCCGTGTCCCGCCGGTGGTGCGCAGCTGTTCGGTGAGCCGGCGGGACGCCTGATCGCGCAACCCGTCCAAGCGCTGGTAGAGCATCGAGACGTACTCCTGCTCGCGGCCGATCTCGTCGTCGGACGGCGAACCGCCGGAGTGCCTTGACAATCCGTCTCCCCGGTGTAGAATTCGAAATCAGAACGGCCGTTTAGCGCCGTTCTTTTTTTGTGCCTGAACTGGCAAAGATACCGCGTGGTGAGCGGTGGCCACCACGCGGTCGGGCTTGAGTCAGCCCACTCAGCGACGTTCCGTGCAGATCTCGTCCGAGCGGGCGACCGTGTCCGTGGACCACGCGACCGCCACCGTGAAGCAGTAGTCGAGCCTACGGTCGAGGCTGTAGACGATGAAGCTCTCGGTGCCGGCGGGCAGGTCGGCGAAGGGCGTGGGCGACTGTCCGCGACGGCCACCCGAGACGATCACCGGTCCTTCGCTCCCGGCCGGATATTTCCACCGCAACGTCACGCTGTCGCGATTGTCCTTGAGGTCGAGTCCGGCGGGTGGGGCGCCGGGGGAGGCGGGCGCCGGGTCGTCGCCGGTGGCCGACGGGGTGGCTGATCCGCTCGGCGCGTCACCGGGACTGCCGGCGCGGTCGACCCGGGACACTCCGGCGATGACCGCGGCGGTGCCGAGCAGCACCACAGCCACGCCGGCCGCGACGAAGAGCACCAGCC
>NZ_POTX01000419.1 GCF_003236305.1 Micromonospora endophytica
GTACGGGCGGCGTGGGTGGCCCCCAACCGGTGGCGCTCGGACCACCGCCGGTCAGTGACGGATAGTCGGAAGGCGAGGGCGGCACGGCCGAGTAGCCGGTCCCCGGTCCCACCTGACCCGACCCGGGCTGTCCGTGCGGTGCGGGCGCGGAATGGTGGGGTGTGGGCGGCACGACGGGTGGCGCCGCAGGCGGCGCACCCCATGCCGGTGCCCCGAAGCCTTCGATCTGATCGGGTGGCCAGAGTGGTTCGATGTCCCGTTCCGGCACCCCGTGCTGACCGGGCGCGTGCGCCCGGTCGCCGTTCTCGTCCACCACGGTTCCTCCCCCAGTCCTCCTGCCGAGGATAGGCCCACCGGCCGATCCGGACCGTCGATGGCGGTCGCGGTCAGATCGTCCAGACCGCCCAGGCACCCGGCTCGGTCCACCAGGAGCGTTTGCGCGTCAACTGCCCTTCTACCCCGTCGTCGAGGTACGGCAACGGAACCTCGTCGCGGGGCAGCACCGACACCGCCCGGCCACGGGTCCGCCGCACCTCCAGGCGTACCCGGCGACGGCCCCACCGGGACCGGGTGACCACCGGCACGGCCACCGCCACCTCGACCAGCCCGTCGGTCGGGTCGGCATCGGCGAGCAGCGCGACGTCATCGAGCCGGGCGTACCCGCCGGCGTTGCCGATGGCGCAGGCCAGCAGCGGGTCGTCGCCGTGGGACAGCACGGCGTCGTCGACCTCCACCCGGCCGCGCCAGTGCAACGGACGCCCGTCGTCGGCGGCGGCACCGAGCAGCGCGCCGTCGAGCGTCACCGAACCGCCGTCGTTGCGCAGCAGGTCGAGCCGGCGGGCCGTGCCGTCGAGCACCGCGGCGGCCACCGCGGTCGGGTCACGCGGCAGCCCGAGCTGCGCGGCGAGGTCACGGTGCGTGGTGCTGCGCGCCGGATCGAGCGGCAGTACGCCCACCGGCGGCAGGTCCGGCACGGTCCGGTTGCCGGCCAGGTCCGCCGGTCGACGACTGGGCGGTGGCGCGTACCGCCGGACCAGCCGGCGCAGCACGGCGCGCAACTGTGCGTCGCCGGCGATAGCGACCACGAGCCGGGTCTTGGCGTCCGGATCCGGCCAGGTCAGGCCGTCGGGCCGGGGTGGGCCGTCGAGCCGGGCCAACACCTCGTCGATCTCGGCGTCCGACCGGGCGGTCACCATCTCGACCCGCGCGCCCCGTGCGGTCAGGGCGTCAGCGCAGGCCAACACGGGTACGCGTGGCGTCTCGCAGCGTTCCTCCCGAGCCTGGGCAGCGTCCGTCGCAGCACCGCAGCAGGCTCCGCCGCTGCCGCACCCGGCCCCCGGGGCGTCCCGATCCGAGCCGAGGGTGAGCAGCACCACGTCGTACACGGGTAGGGCTCCTCCTGCCTATCGGCGCGACCCCTGCCGGTCGTGCCGTCACTACTTGTTAACCTGACACCCCGGGCTCGCTGACCGGTCGCCGCCTGGCACCCGAGCCTTCTGGAGGCGAGAAGATGCCAGCGATCGTGCTCATCGGCGCTCAGTGGGGCGACGAGGGCAAGGGCAAGGTTACCGACCAGCTGGGTGAGCGGGTCGACTACGTCGTCCGCTACTCGGGTGGCAACAACGCCGGCCACACGGTGATCACCCCCGACGGGCAGAAGTACGCCCTGCACCTGATGCCGTCGGGCGCACTCTCCCCGAACGCGGTGATCGTCATCGGCAACGGTGTGGTGGTCGACCCGAAGGTGCTGCTCAGCGAGATCGACGGGCTCGCCGAGCGCGGGGTCGACGTCTCCCGGCTGCGGATCTCCGGCGACGCGCACCTGATCATGCCGCACCACCGGGCGCTGGACCGGGTGGTCGAGCGCTACCTGGGCAGCTCGCGGATCGGCACCACCGGCCGGGGCATCGGCCCGGCGTACGGCGACAAGGTCGCCCGGATGGGGATCCGGGTGCAGGACCTGCTCGACCCGGGCATCCTGCGCAAGAAGCTGGAACTCGCGCTGCGCGAGAAGAACCAGGTGCTGTTCAAGGTCTACAACCGCAAGGCGATGGACGTCGACGCCACCATCGAGGAGTACCTGGAGTACGCCGAGCGGCTGCGGCCGTACATCGCGGAGACCCGGGCGATGCTCTGGGACGCCCTGGACCGCGGCGACACCGTGCTGCTGGAGGGCGCCCAGGCCACCATGCTCGACATGGACCACGGCACATACCCCTTCGTCACCTCGTCGAACCCGACGGCCGGCGGGGCGTGTGTGGGCGCGGGCATCCCGCCGACCGCGATCACGAAGGTGATCGCGGTGAGCAAGGCGTACACCACCCGGGTCGGCTCGGGCCCGTTCCCCACCGAGTTGTTCGACGACAACGGCCAGCACCTGCGCAAGGTCGGCCACGAGTACGGCACCACGACCGGCCGGGAACGCCGGTGCGGCTGGTTCGACGCGGTGGTGGCCCGGTACGCCTGCCGCCTCAACGGCGTCACCGACCTCGTGATCACGAAACTGGACGTGCTCACCGGCCTGTCGAAGGTGCCGATCTGCGTCGGGTACGAGATCAACGGCAAGCGCGTCGACGACATGCCGATGACCCAGACCGACTTCCACCACGCCACGCCCATCTACGAGGAGCACGACGGCTGGTGGGAAGACATCACCAAGGCCAGAACCGAGGCTGAGTTGCCGGAGAACGCCCGCCGCTACATTGCCCGCATCGAACAACTCTGCAGCACCCGGGTCAGCGTGGTAGGCGTAGGCCCCGGCCGCGAAGAAAACGTAACCCGCCACCCCCTCCTCCCC
>NZ_POTX01000041.1 GCF_003236305.1 Micromonospora endophytica
CCCGCCACCTGGGGCAACCAGTCCCAGCGGGAGCAGCAGGCGCCCCCCGGCCACTGGGACACCGCGCCCACCCGGCAGCACGCGATAGCGGACCGCTGGGGCAGGCCACCCGGCCAGGGTTCCGACCCCGACGGCCAGCGCCCGAGCAACGGCGGTGACCAGCGCAACGGACTCACCTCGCCGACCCGTCAGCCCGGCCTACCCGGAGAACCGACGCCCTGGCGGGACGCCTTCCAGCCGCACCAGCCCGCCGCAGGCAGGCCAACCGACACCCGATCCGCCACCCCAGGCACCTCCGCGCCGGCACACGGCACACCGCCGGGGCACGGGAACGGCACGTCCGGGCACGGGAACGGCACGTCGGGGCACGGGAACGGCACGTCGGGGCATGGCACCGGTCACGGGCAGCAGCCGCCGTACGTCGGGCCCGCACGGCAGCCTGGATGGGCGCCCCAGGGCACGCCACCGGCGTCCGGTCAGCCCGGCCACGGGCAACCACAGTCGTACCCGCACGGCTCCCCGCCGGGACCGGGCGCCGCCGACCAGCACCCGCAGGCCCCTCGCCCGCCAGCACCGCAACCATCACCCCAGCAGCCACCGGCCCAGCACCCGCAGGCCCAGCACCCGCAGACTCCACCCGCGCAGGCCCCGCAGCCGCAGGCCCCACCGCTGTGGGCCCAGCGAGCGCAGACACCGGAGCCACCGGCCCAGCGCCCCCAGGCGCAGGAGCCGCCGACTCAACGCCCGCAGGTGCAGGAGCCACTGGCCCAGCGCCCCCAGGCGCAGGAGCCACCGGCTCAACGCCCGCAGGCCCAGGCGGGCCAGGCGCAGGCCCAGCAACCGTGGGCCACCTCAGCGCGGCCGGCGGAGGGTGGTGGTGTCCGCAGCGCCGACCCCGGGCGGCATGCTTCCGGCGGCCCAGCCGACCAGGGCGGGTGGTCGATCGAGGGGCCGACCGCGCTGATCCCGAAGGTCGGGGAGCGCGCCACCGCCGCGTCGGCAGACCCCGGCCGGCCCGGCGAGCCGAACCGTCTCGGCCCCGCCGCACCGACGCCTGCTCACCGGCCGGCCGAGTCGCTTGCCCACCGGCGCGACGAACCGACGGCCACCAACCAGCCTTCGAGTCCGGGTACACCGAGCCAGCAGGCCGGGCCGAACGCGGCGAATCAGCAGGCCGGGCCGGCGACGCCCGAACGGCGGACCGACCCGGCGGACCCGGCTGCCACCGCGCTCATTCCGGCGGTGACCGGGGCGAGGCCGACCAACCAGCAGGCGCTGGACTCGACCGCCCTGATGGGGGCGGTGCCTCGGCCACCCCGGAAGGATGAGCCGGCGGACGGGGCCGACCAGCCGGCCGAGCAGCCCAAGCCGCGGCGGGGCGATCGGGTGGTCCAACTACGTGCGCAGCAGACCGATGAGGGTTACAAGAGCGTCTACTCGGAGCTGACCCGTCCCTCGGTCTGGTCCCGGGTCCGGACGAGCCTGCGTTTCGGCGGCGAGTTGCTGATCACCTTCGGCTTGGTGGTGCTGCTCTTCGCCGGTTACGAGATCTGGGGCAAGTCGGCGATCGTCGACGCCCACCAGGGCGAGTTGAGCGAGCAGCTGGCGCAGGCGTGGGGGCCCGAAGGTGACCCCACGGTGGCCCCGTCGGCGAGCCCGTCCAGCACGCCGAAGCCGCCGGTGCAGGGCAAGCCGATCGCCGGTCTCTACATTCCGAAGTTCGACAAGGAATGGATCGTGGTCGAGGGCGTCACCCAGAAGGACATCCGGTACGCCCCGGGGCATTACCCGGAAAGCGCCCTGCCCGGCCAGGTCGGCAACTTCTCCGTGGCCGGGCACCGGAACCGGGCCACCTTCTGGCGGTTGGACGAGTTGCGCAAGGGCGACCCGATCCTCGTCGAGGGCCGCGACGAGTGGTACGTCTACCAGGTCACCGACAATCTGATCGTCAAACCGTCGCAGGTCGAGGTGGTCGCGCCGGTCCCCGGGCAGCCGGGCCAGAAGCCGACCAAACGGATGCTGACCCTGACCACCTGCAATCCCAAGTTCGACAACTACGAGCGGTTGATCATCCACGCCGAGTTGACACGTACCCAGCCGAAGTCCGAGGGACGTCCGGCGGAGCTGGGGGCCTGACCATGTACGCCTGGATCTGGCGCAAGCTGCCCTTCGGGTTGCCCGGCAAGCTCGCCGGCAGCCTGCTGCTCGCCACCACCGCGGTGGCACTGCTCTGGTACGTGGTGTTCCCATGGGCCGAACCACTGCTGCCCTTCACCGGCAGCGATGTGCAGGTCACCGAGAATACCGGAGTGCCCGGCGACGGGACCCCCGGTGACGGGACGCCCGGCGGCGGCCCGGCCGACGACGCACCATCCGGCGACGAGCACGACCTGCCGTACGACACCGAGCGGAACAACAGCCCGCCGCCGAACGAGGACGAGTGAGACCGATGCGCGTCCTGGTGATCGACAACTACGACTCGTTCGTCTTCAATCTGGTGCAATATCTGGGCCAGCTCGGCGTCGACTGCGAGGTACGCCGCAACGACGAGATCGAGGTGGCCGAGGTGGGGCGGGTCGGCGCGGCCGGCGTACTGCTCTCACCCGGTCCGGGCAGTCCGGACCGCGCCGGCATCTGCCTCGACCTCATCCGGGCGTACGCCGGGCAGCTGCCGATCTTCGGTGTCTGCCTGGGCCATCAGGCGATCGGTGAGGCGTTCGGTGCCACCGTCGCCCGTGCCCCGGAGCTGCTGCACGGCAAGACCTCCCAGGTCCGGCACGACGGCACCGGGGTTCTCGCCGGGCTGCCCGATCCGTTCACCGCGACCCGCTACCACTCCCTCGCGGTGCTGCGGGAGACGCTGCCGGCCGAGCTGGAAGTGACGGGCTGGACCGACGGCGGGATCGTGATGGCGATGCGGCACCGCACCCTGCCGATCGAGGGCGTCCAGTTCCATCCCGAGTCGGTGCTCACCGAGGGCGGGCACCTGATGCTCGCCAACTGGCTCGCCGGCTGCGGTCATCCGGAGGCGCTGGAGCGTGCCCCCGAGTTGGCCGCCGAGGTCGACGCCCGCCGCCGCGCCGCCTTCGCCACCACCTGAGGCCGGTCCCGCGCCGAACGGGGACCGCGCACCTTGGGCCGGACCGATCCTCCCGCACCCCGTCGAGAAGTTGCGGTTGCGCGCTCAGTCGGAGAGCGCGTCCGTGACGCCGGAATGCCTGGGTGAGTCGACCACCGATGGCCGGCGGCTGATCATGTCCCAGGCCGCCTTGCCGCTGGCGAAGTAGTCCCGGATCGCCTTCTCCCGCAGCAGCGCGGAGCCGCAGCCCGAGCAGCGGGCGGGCACCCCGTCGGCGTCGATGCCGAGTGCCCGGCAGAGGGTCACCGCCCGGGACAGGTGGTAGGACTGGGTGACGATCAGGGCGCGTTCGACGCCGTACACCTCGCGCGCCCGCAGGCAACTGTCGTACGTGTCCAGGCCGTGCGGGTCGGCGACGACATGCCGGGGATCGACGCCGAGTGGCCCGGTGAGGTGGGCGGTCATCGCCGCCGTTTCGTCCCCCGACGCCCCACCCCCGTCGCCCGACACGAGGATCACTCGGGCCCGCTGGCGGTGCACCAGTTCGGCGGCGGTCTCCAGCCGGCCCGCGAGGCGGATGCCCGGCTGTTGTCCGTTCTCGGTCACCGCCGTACCGAGGACCAGCACCACGTCCGCGGTCGGTGCCTGGTCCACCGGGTGGAGGTGACCTCGGGCGGCGATCGTCGTCCAGAGCCAGGGCAGGCTGACCAGCAGCAGTACGGCCAGCCCCAGCACCGCCAGCCGGGCCAGCCACCGCTTCGCCCGGCCTGGCCGCCGCCACCGGCTCACCAGCCGCCACCGGCTCACCCGACCCGAGGGGTCGGTCGCTGAAGTGTGTCCTGCGCCGTCCTGGGCGTTCACTCGCCGGACAGGCGGAACGGCGGGAAGGTGGGCAGGACCGGGCCGCCGCCTCCGTTACCGCCGCCGTCGTCGTCATCACCAGGCGGGGTGGTCGTGGGGCTGGGTGTACCACTGGTCGGCGGATCCGGGGTCGGCGGATCCGGATCCTCCGGCTCCTCCACCGACACGAAGATGGTCACCCGGGTGCCCTTGGTGCGCTGGCTGTTGGCGTTCGGGTTCTGGTCGGTGACCCGGCCGGCCTGTGCGGCAGGCACCTCGGGACCGATCTCCACGTTGACTTCGAAGCCGGCGTTGCTCAGCTCCCGCTTCGCGTCGGCCTCGGAGAGACCCACCACGTTCGGCACCCGGACCACGTTGCCCTTGGAGACGGTGAGGGTGACCTCGGTCCCCTCCGCCACCTTCTCGCCCTCGGCCGGGTCGACCGCCAACACCTGCCCCTTCGTGGCCGCGTCGTCCTTCTCCTCGATATCGAATTTGAGGTTGAGTTCCTTGAGCCGCTCCTCGGCGGCGGCCCGGGTGCTGCCGACCAGAGGCGGGATGGTCACCTCGGGCTTGCCGCCGCAGATCGACAAGGTCACCGTGCTGTTCGGGGCGACCCGGTCCCCGGCCGTCGGGGTCTGTTTGGTCACCGTGCCCTTCTTGCAGTCCGACGTGAACTCCGGCGCACCGATCGCCGCGGTGAAGCCGTCCTGCTCGATGCGGGCGACCGCCTCCTGCTGGGTCATCCCGGTGAGCGTCGGCACCGGGACGTCCGGTGCCTCCCGGTTGTTGAGCAACACCGCGGCGATCAGGGCGATCACCGCCAGCACGCCGAGCGCGGCGAAGACAGCGATCAGCCACGACGACGCCCGGCGCTGGCGCGGGTCACCCACCCGGGCCGGGATCTGCCGGGTCTGGGTCGCGCCTGCCGACGGGTAGCCCGGTGCCGCCGCGGCCATCGCCACGGTCTCGTCCTCACGCATCACCGGCGTCGCCATCACCGGCCGGCCGGCGGCCGCGCGGAGCAGGTCCGCCCGCATCTCACCGGCGCTCTGGTAACGGTTGAGCGGGTTCTTCGACAGTGCCTTGAGCACGATCGCGTCGACCGCCGGGTTGACGTCCGGGTTGATGTCACTCGGCGTGGGTGGTGCCTCACGCACGTGCTGGTACGCGACGCTCACCGGCGAGTCGCCGACGAACGGCGGGTGGCCGCAGAGCAGCTCGAACAGCACACAGCCGGCGGCGTACACGTCGGAGCGGGCGTCCACGGCCTCGCCGCGCGCCTGCTCGGGGGAGAGATACTGCGCGGTGCCGATGACCGCGCTGGTCTGCGTCATCGTGGTGGCGCCGCTGGCCAGGGCCCGGGCGATGCCGAAGTCCATCACCTTGACCTGGCCGGTCTGGGTGAGCATCACGTTGCCGGGCTTGATGTCCCGGTGGATGATGCCGTGCCGGTGGCTGAACTCCAGCGCCGCGCACATGTCGGCGCAGATCTCCAGCGCCCGCCGTGGCTGCAACCGGCCCTCGGCGCCGAGCACCTCCTTCAAGGTGCGCCCGTTCACGAACTCCATCACGATGAACGGGAGGGTCTCGCCGGTGGGGCCGGTTTCCTCGCCGGTGTCGTAGACGGCGACGATGGCGGGGTGGTTGAGCGAGGCGGCGTTCTGCGCCTCGCGGCGGAAACGCATCTGGAATGTGGCGTCCCGGGCGAGATCCGCCCGCAGCATCTTGATCGCGACATCCCGGCCGAGCCGCAGGTCGCGACCGCGGTGCACCTCGGCCATGCCGCCGTACCCGAGCAGCTCGCCGACCTGGTACCTGCCACCGAGCAGGCGGGCCTGGGCTGTCATCGCGTCTGTCGTCCTTCGCTCGTGGTCGTCTCGCCGCCGTCCGGCCGAAACTGATCCAGTCGACGGTACGCCGTTCCCGCCGGATCGTCTCGCCCGTGTGATCGCGGCGCCTCGAAGCTCACCGCTGGCACGGCGTCCCCGTCCGACATGCCATTGAGGCTGTTCCGCAGTCTGTAGGAAACCACGCCGGAGCAGACCACGACCAGTACGCCCAGCACGATGGCCAGGAACACCATTCCGGGACGCGACCGACTGGGCACGTTCCGTGACGGGCCAGGTGGCGACGAGTACGCCGGCGGCACGGTGGCCGCGCCGCGCGGATAGCCGGTCGCCGCCGGGGCGATCGTGGTCGGGCGCGGTGGTTGCGCCGCCGGTGGGTACGGCGGTTGCGCCACCGGTGGACGGTTCGGTGTGGCTGCCGCTGCCGGCCGGTGTGGCGTCATCGGCGCGTGCGGCGCGGCCGGGCCCCCGAACTGCGGGTGTGCGGTGCGGGGTGGCACCTGAGCCCGGCCAGGGGCCGGTGATGCCGGCGCGGCCGAGACCGGTGCGACCCGACCGGGAGCCGGCGAGGCCGGGGCCGCCGAAACCGGTGCGGCCTGGCCACCACCGCGCGCCTGCCGGGAGAGCGCCGTCTTCAACTGCCGGGCCGCCCCGGCCAGCACTGCGGCGCTCTGCCAGCGATCCTTCGGGTCCTTGGCCATGGCCCGCTCGACGAGCGCGCAGACCTGGGGCGGGATGTCCGAGGGCAACGCCCGCGGGCTCTCCCGGACGTGCCGCATCGCGATGTCGAGCGGGTTGTCGCCCTCGAACGGCCGCCGCCCGGCGAGGCACTGGTAGGCGACCACACCGAGCGCGTAGACGTCGGAGGCGGGCGTGGCGACCTGGCCGGTGGCCTGTTCCGGCGAGATGTACGAGGCGGTGCCGAGCACCGAGCCGGCCGCGGTGAGCTGCCCGACGAGTTCGGAGCGGGCGATGCCGAAGTCGGTGAGCACGAGCGTGCCGTTGGGGCGGACGAGCAGGTTGCCGGGCTTCACATCCCGGTGCACGATGCCCTTGACGTGGGCGGCGTGCAACGCGTCGGCGGCCTGCGCGACAAGCGCCATCGTCCGGGCCGGGGTGAGCCGGCCGACCCGGCTAAGCGTGGCCGACAGCGGATCGCCCTCGACGTACTCCATGATCAGGAAGGCGATGTGCTGATCGTTACCGAAGTCGTAGACGTCGACCACGCCCGGGTGGTTGATCGTCGCCATGGTGCGGGCCTCGCCCCGGAAACGCTCGGCGAAACCCGGCTCGTCGAGCAGCGCCGGGAGCAGGCTCTTGACCGCCACCGTACGGCCGAGCACCTGGTCGGTGCCGCGCCAGACGTCGCCCATGCCACCGCTGGCGATCCGCTCGTCGAGGCGGTAGCGGTTGCCGAGCTGCACTCCGGGACTGAGCATGTCAGCGCCCTCCGGGCTCGGCGATGGCCGCCCGCATGATCTGGCCGGCGATCCGGGCGGCTTCCGCGCTGCCGCCGTCTCCGCCGTTTTCCAACAGGACACATACGGCCGAGACCGGATTACCGTCCTTGTCCAGCGCGAAACCGATGAACCAGGAGTGTGGCGGAACACCGGGGGCAACGTCGGCGGTGCCGGTCTTGCCACCCACCGTGTAGCCGTTGATCTGTGCGTTGCGTCCGGTGCCGTTCTGCACCACGCTGACCATCATGTCCCGCAGGTCAGCGGCGACCTGGCCGCTGACCGGCCGGCGCAGCTCGCGCGGGTTCGCGGTGTCGTAGACGGTGGTGCGGTCCGGCGCGAGCAACTGCCGCACCAGATAGGGACGCATCTGGCTGCCGTTGTTGGCGACCGCTGCGGCGATCATGGCCCCTTCCAGCGGGGTCATCCGCACATCCCGCTGCCCGATGGAGGACTGGGCCAGCGCCGCCGGGTCGGCCCCGCCGTCCGGGTTCTCCATGCTGCCGGTGCGGCTGGCCTCCACCGCGAGCCCGCCCTCACCGAGCCGGCCGACGGTGAGATCCTCCTGCTCGAACCCGAACGCCCGGGCCTTCTCCTTGATCACGTCCGGGCCGAGCTGCACGCCGAGCTTGGCGAAGCCGGTGTTGCAGGAGTCGGTGACCGCCTTCATCAGGGTCACCTGCGACTGCGGGCAGATCGACGGCACTGCGTTGGTGATCGACTCACCGGAGGTCGGCGGGGTGTAGCTCGGACCGGCCGAGATGTTCGTGTCCTTGCCGATGCCGTTCTCCAGCGCCGCGGCGGCCACCACGATCTTGAAGGTGGAGCCGGGGGGCAGCACCTCGCCCAGCGCCCGGTTGCGCAGTGGGCGATCGCGGTCCTGCTCCAGCTTGCCGTACGCCGCCGCCGCCTCGTTGGTGTTGTGGCTGGACAGTGGCGTCGGGTCGAAGCTCGGGATGGAGACCAGCGCCTGCACCGCCCCGGTACGCGGGTCGATGGCGACAGCCGCGCCCTTGTTCACCCCCCGGTTGTTGTTCCGCAGCTGGTCGTACGCGACGTCCTGGGCCTGCTTGGAGAGGGTGAGCAGCACGTTGCCACCGGCGGTCCGGTCGCCGGTGACCATGTCCCGCAGCCGGTTGACGATGAGCTGATCGCTGGTGCCGGCGAGGAAGTCGTTCTCGGCACGTTCCAGGCCGGTGGCGGCGCCGTTGACCGGCTCGTACCCGAGCACGTGCGCGTACTTCGCCCCACCCGGATAGGTGCGTAGGTACTTCAGCTCCCCGTCGGTCTCCTTGCTCACCGCCAGGGCGGTGCCGCCCGCCTCGATGTTGCCCCGCTTGCGGTCGTACTTGGCGACCTGGACGCGGCCGTTGTAGTCGCTGGTGCGATATTCGTCGGCTTTGTAACCCTGGACCCAGTTCAGATTGGCGAAGAGCAAGCCGAACAGGACCATGACCACGACACCGACCCGGCGCAGGGGTGCGTTCACGGCTTGATCACCTCCGTGGGGGCACCGTGCAGTTGCTCGGGCGGCCCGCCGGCGGGGCGGTTCACCTTGCCGCCGGTACCGGTGACCGGGCGACGCCCGGCGTCGGAGACCCGCAGCAACACCGCGATGAGCAGCCAGTTCGCCATCAGCGACGAGCCACCGGCGGAGAGGAACGGGGTGGTCTGACCGGTGAGCGGGATCAGCTTGCTGATCCCGCCGACGATCACGAAGACCTGGAGCGCGAGGGTGAAGGCCAGGCCGCCGGCGAGCAGCTTGCCGAAGGAGTCGCGCACCGCCAGGGCGGCTCGCAGCCCCCGCTCGACGATCAGCAGGTAGATCACCAGCAGCGCGGAGAGACCGAAGAGGCCGATCTCCTCGCCGATGCCGGCGAAGATGAAGTCGTTCTGCACCTCGGGCAGCAGCAGCGGCTGGCCAGCGCCCGGACCAGCCCCGAACAACCCGCCGCTGCCGAGCGCGAGCAACCCCTGCACCAACTGGTAGCCCTCGTCGTACGGCTTGGCGAACGGGTCGAGCCAGATGTCCGCCCGCAGGTAGAAGTTGGCGAACGGCCCGCCGACCGACCTACCGAGCACGTAGGCGAGGTAGGCACCGCCGAAGAAGAGGACCAGGCCGATGAGCAGCCAGCTGACCCGTTCGGTGGCGATGTAGACGGTGGCCACGAACATGCCGAAGTAGAGCAGCGAGGTGCCCAGGTCCTTCTCGAAGACCAGGACCAGCAGGCTGATCACCCAGACCACCAGCACCGGCCCGAGGTCCCGGCCGCGCGGGAAGTCGATGCCGAGGAACCGGTGGCTGGCCAGCGACAGCACCTCGCGCTTGCGGACCAGGTAGTAGGCGAAGAAGACGAGCAGGGCGAGCTTGGCGAACTCACCGGGCTGGATGGAGAAGCTGCCGATGCGTACCCAGAGCTTGGCACCGTTGATCTCGGAGATGCTGGCCGGCAGCACCGCCGGGAGCATGACCAGGATGATGCCGGCCAGGCCCAGGGTGTACGCGTACCGCGAGATCGACCGGTGGTCCCGCATCAGGGCCAGCAGCCCGCCCGCGAGGATCACCGAGACCAGAGTCCAGGCCAGTTGCCGGCCGCCGGTGCCGGCGAAGGTGGCCAGGTCGGCCCGGTCCTCGGGGGCGGCCTTGGCCAGATCCAGCCGATGCAGGAAGCCGACCCCGAGTCCGTTGAGCAGGGCGACCGCCGGCAGCAGCACCGGGTCGGCGAACGGTGCCAGGAAACGGATCACCAGGTGGATGCCGAGGAACACCCCGGTGATCGCCGCAGCCGGCACCCAGAAGGTGGGCGTGATCGTGTCGAGCACGTTCGCCTCGACCATCGCGCCGTACGCGGCGACCATGGCCATCGCCAGCAACAGCAACGACAGTTCGGCGTTGCGCCGGGATCGGGCCAGGCGTACGCCGGATCGCTCGTCCGCGGTTGCGGGCGAGGTTGCCGGGGTGGCCGCTGCGGTCACGATCGTCCTTGGGGAGAAGCCGGGGCCTACTCGGGCGACCGGCAGGCCGCCGGATCGACCGTGGGCGTGAAGGTGTCGACGGGCGGGGCGTCCGGCGTACTGGCCGGCGGCGCCACCGAGCCGCCGTTGGGCGTTGGTGCGGCACTGTCCACCGCGGTCGGCGAACCCGCCGCAGCGCTCGGTGCCCGCGAGGGCTCCCGTCCCGTCGGGCTGGGACTGGGGCTCGGGCTCGGCGTCGGTGCCGGGGTGGGCGGGCAGATCGGCTTGAGGTTGACGTTCGTCGGAGTGTCCGACGTCAGCTCCGCCAGTCGCCGTTCCGCGTCCGGCTGGCTCTTGGCCGGGATGCCCTGCTTGACCTGCTCCTGCGCGGCGAGAGTGAGGTCGTCCAACTGGGCGCTGCTCTTCGAGTGCACGCTGGAGAGGTCCATGCCGGCGATCTGGCCCTGGATGCCACGGAACACCGCGACCTGGCCGTCGTCGGTCGCGCCGACGTAGTACTGCCGCTGGGTGTAGCTCCACCCCGCGAACACGCCGCCGCCGACGAGCACCATCAGTGCGGTGGTCATGGCGAGCGCGCGCAGCGGACGGCGGCGGGCCTCCGGCTCGTCGTCGTTGCCGACCGGCTCCTCGGGAGCGGGCGGTCGGGGAGCGGAGAGCGCCGAGGCTCGGGCAGCGGGCGTGGAGTCGTCGGCCGAGGTCGCCATGCCGCGGTCGCGCGCGGCAGCGCCGCCGACGATCGGGGCGGCCTCGACGATGTCCCGGTCGGTCGCGTCAGCGATGATCACGGTGATGTTGTCCGGGCCACCGCCACGCAGGGCGAGCTGGACGAGCCGCTCGACGCACTGCTGCGGGTCGGCGTACTCACGCATGGTCTCGCCGATGGTCTCCGCGCTGACCACGCCGGAGAGGCCGTCGGAACAGATCAGATAGCGGTCGCCGGGCAACACCTGACGGACGGAGTATTCCGGGTCGATGTCGCGGCCGTCGAGAGCCCGGGTGAGCAGCGAGCGCTGGGGGTGGCTGCTCGCCTCCTCCGGGCTGATCCGGCCTTCGTCGACGAGCATCTGGACGTAGGTGTCGTCCTTGGTGATCTGCGCGAACTCGCCTTCACGCAGCAGGTAGGCCCGCGAGTCGCCGATGTGGACCATCCCCAGCTTGCTGCCGGAGAAGAGAGCCGCGGTCAGCGTGGTGCCCATCCCCTCCATCTGCGGGTTGGCGTCCACTGTCGCGCGGAGCTGCTGATTGGCGGTGCCCACCGCGGAGCGGAGGGCGTCGAGCAGGGCGTCACCCGGGACGTCCTCGTCCAGCGGTGCCATGGCACCGATAACGATGTTGCTCGCGACGTCACCGGCGGCCATGCCGCCCATGCCGTCGGCGACGGCGAGTAGCCGCGGTCCGGCGTAGACGGAATCCTGGTTACCGTCTCGGATCAGACCGCGGTCGCTGTGGGCCGCATAGCGCAGGGTCAGAGTCATGGCCGTAATTCGAGAGAGGTGCGGCCGATCCGGATCGGCACGCCGAGGGGGACGGGGGTTGGTCCGGTGACCTTAGCGCGATCGAGGTACGTCCCGTTAGTCGAACCCAGGTCCTCGACGAACCATTGTCCGTCGCGCGGGACGAGTCGGGCGTGTCGTGCGGATGCGTAGTCGTCGGTGATGACGAGCGTCGAGTCCTCGGCGCGACCGATGGTGATCTGTGCTTCGCCCAGCGTGATCCGGGTGCCGGCGAGCTGTCCTGCGGTCACCACCAACTGGTGCGCCGCGCGACCTCGCTTCACTTTTGCCGGCTTCGCGGTCGCCTGGCCGGTCGAGGCGCCCACTGCCCGGGGCGCGGCCACCAACCGACCCGAACGGGCCCCCGCGAAGAGGTCCCGGCGGATCACACCGACCACGGTGAACACGAAGATCCACAGCAGGACGAGAAACCCGAACCGGGCGACGGTGATGACGAGTTCCGGCAAGGCGACTCAGCCGTCCACGCGGAAGGTCAGGGTGGTGGTGCCGAGCTGGATCATGTCACCGGGGTTCAGCGCCACGGCGGAGACCCGCTGGCCGTTCACCATGGTGCCGTTGGTCGAGCCCAGATCGGTGAGCACCACCTGGCCGCCGTCGAAGTCCAGCCGGGCGTGCCGGCGGGAGATGCCGACGTCCGGCAGGCGCAGGTTGGCCTGGTCGCCCCGACCGATCACGGTCGAGCCCATCTGGAGGGGATAGGTACGGCCGTCACCGGAGATCAGCCGAACGTTGCGTCCGCCACCGTGACCCGGCGGCGGGCCGTAGCCGCCACCCTGGTCGTACGAGGGGTAACCGGGCGGGCCGGCGTCGTATCCGGGCGGGCCGGCGTCGTAACCGGGTGCCGAGACCGGGGCGACGTCACCACCGGTGTAGACCTCGGCCGTGACCCGGAACATGCCGGTGTCCAGCCCTTCTCCCCGCTCGATCTCGACGATCACGTCGCCGTAGACCGTCCAGGCCTGCTCGCCGATGAACTCCGCCTGCGACTGGGCCAGTTCCTGGGCCAGCGCGGCGGCGTACGGCGCCAACCGACTGTGGTCGTAGGGCGAGAGATCGATCACGTAGCGGTTGGGCACCAACGTGCGCCCCCCGGCCAGGATGGCCTTGTGCGCCTCGGCCTCCCGCTGCATGGCGTTGAGGATCTCCACAGGGTGCACCACCCCTTTGAAGACCTTGGCGAAGGCCCCTTCGACCAGGCCTTCTAGACGCTTCTCGAAGCGTTGCAGCACGCTCACCGGCTCCTCCTCGGGTCCCGAGGACATGATGGTATCCGCCCAGGGCGCACGCAGCTCACACGCCGCTCTGCTGGCAGGCCACAGCCCGTTCGGATGGTTTGGCGATCCTCGTGCTACTCTTTCGTCCGCCACGAACGGTAACCGCTGTCCGCAGCGAATGCCATTCGCGGCGATGACCAGGGCCGCGTAATATGGCCGAGGCCCGCTGGGGACAGCGGGACCGGCACGGATTACGCTTCCGACGGTCGGGCCACGGGGAAGTGGCGGAATGGCAGACGCGCACGGTTCAGGTCCGTGTGCCCGAAAGGGCGTGGGGGTTCAACTCCCCCCTTCCCCACCACAGACGAGGGCTCCGCGGCGACGCGGGGCCCTCGCTCCGTATCGGGGCGTTCCGGACGTCACGCTATGCTCCGATGGTTTCTGCCTCCGACGCACCAGGAGTGGCTCGTGAGTGTCGCGTTCGTGACCGGGTCGGGCGGGCTGATCGGCTCCGAGGCGGTCCGGCACTTCGCCGGCCTCGGCCTGGACGTGGTCGGCATCGACAACGACATGCGGCAGGAGTTCTTCGGCGAGGAGGCGTCCACCGCGTGGAACGTCCGCCGGCTGACCGACGAGCTGGGTGCGGCGTACTCGCACCACAGCATCGACATCCGGGACCGGGGCGCGCTGGGCGCGCTGTTCAAGCGGTACGGCCGGGACGTGGCCGTGGTGATCCACACCGCCGCGCAACCCTCGCACGACTGGGCCGTACGCGATCCGTTCACCGACTTCGACGTGAACGCCGCCGGCACCCTGAACGTGCTCCAGAACGTCCGCGAGCACTGCATCGAGGCGCCGGTCATCCACTGCTCGACGAACAAGGTCTACGGCGACCGGCCGAACAGCCTGCCCCTGGTCGAGCTGGAAACCCGGTGGGAGATCGAGCCGGGCCACCCGTACGAGCAGGGCATCCGCGAGGACATGTCGATCGACGCCTGCCTGCACTCGATCTTCGGTGCCTCGAAGGTCGCCGCGGACGTGATGGTGCAGGAGTACGGCAGGTACTTCGACATGCGTACCGCCTGCTTCCGGGGCGGGACGCTCACCGGTCCGGCCCACTCGGCGACCGAGCTGCACGGCTTCCTCGGCTATGTGATGCGGGCCAACATGGAACGCCGGACGTACAAGATCTTCGGATATCAGGGCAAGCAGGTGCGGGACGCGATCCACAGCTCGGACGTGGTCTCCGCGTTCGAGGCGTTCTTCCGCAACCCGCGCTCGGCGGCCGTCTACAACCTGGGCGGCGGCCGGCACTCGAACACCTCGAACCGGGAGGCGTTCGCCCTGGCCGAGCAGATCACCGGCGAGGAGATGGTCACCGAGTACGTCGAGGCGAACCGGATCGGTGACCACAAGTGGTGGATCGGCTCCAACGAGGCGTTCCAGGCCGACTACCCGGACTGGAAGCAGGTCTACGACGTACCAATGATCATGCGTGAGATCTACGAGGCCAACATGGACAAGTGGGTGCCGGCGGCGTGAGAAAGCGGAATGTGCTCGGCGTCCTGGTGGACGCCACCGATTACGCGGAAGCCACCGAGCAGGTGGTGGCCGCGGCGCAGGAACGCCGCCCGCTGGCGCTGACCGCGCTCGCCGTGCACGGCGTGATGACCGGGGTGCTGGACCGGGCGCACAACGCCCGGCTCAACTCCTTCGACGTGGTGACTCCGGACGGTCAGCCGGTGCGCTGGGCGTTGAACCTGCTGCACGGTGCCGGGCTCACCGACCGGGTCTACGGGCCGACGCTGACCCTGCACGTGCTCTCCCGCTTCGCCGACGAGGGACTACCGGTCTACCTGTACGGCTCCACCGACGAGACGCTCGCGCGGCTCATCCCGGCCCTGGAGCGGATGTTCCCGGCCCTGAAGATCGCCGGAGTCGAGTCGTCCAAGTTCCGCGCCGTACGGCCGGGTGAGGACGTCGAGATCGCCGACCGGATCAAGGCCAGCGGAGCCCGACTCGTGCTGGTCGGGCTGGGCTGCCCCCGCCAGGAGGTCTTCACGTACGCGATGCGTCCGCTGCTGGACATGCCGATGATGGCGGTCGGCGCTGCCTTCGACTACCACGCGGGGTTGCTGCGGCAGCCGCCGCCGTGGATGCAGCGGGCCGGGCTGGAGTGGTTCTGGCGGCTCGGGCTGGAACCGAAGCGGCTGTGGCGGCGCTACGTGATCCTCAATCCGGCGTACCTGGCCCGGTTGTTCGCGCAGAAGACCGGGCTGTGGAAGGCGCGGCCACCCGCACCGGCCACCGAACGGCCGACCGGCTTCGCGGTCTGAGCGTACGGCCAACGGGCCCCGGGAAGCTCCCGGAGCCCGTGGCCGCCGCCGACGTCAGAGAGTCAACGTCCAGGTGTTGAGGTAGCCGGTGTCGCCGCTGTAGACGTCGCGGACCGCCAGCTGCCAGGTGCCGTTCGCCGCCTCGCTGGACAGGTTCACCGTGTAGGTGGCGTTCACGTTGTCCGTGCCGTCGAAGATGCTGCTGTTCTTCAGCCGGTACGACGACCCGTCCGGGGCGAGCAGGTCGATGACCAGGTCACCACGGTAGGTGTGCACGATGTTCACCGCCACCGTCGAACTCGACGAGGCGTTGCGGTTGCAGCCGGAGATGGTGATCGAGCTGGTCACCGTGGTGTTGGTGTCCGGGATCGGCACGTCGGTGCCGTTGCTGCCGGAGCAGCCACCGCTGCCGCCGCCGGTCACCGTCAGCGTGTAGGTCGCGGTCTTCGTGCCGGAGGCCGCGCTGCCGGTCACCGTCACGGCGTACGTGCCGGACGGGGTGCCGGCGGAGGTGCTGATGGTGAGCGTCGACGATCCGCCCGAGGTGACAGTGGCCGGGCTGAACGAGGCGGTCGCCCCGGACGGCAGGCCGCTGGCCGACAGGCTCACCGACTGGGCGGAGCCGTTGGTGGTGGCGGTGGCCACGGTGGTGGTCACCGAACCGCCCGGCGCGGCGGAGCCGGAGGTCGGCGACACCGACACCGAGAAGTCGTTCGTCGGCGGTGGGGTGTCGCCGTTGACCACGTAGAGCAGCCGGTTCGGGGTGCCGGTGCCGACGTCGGTGATCACGTTCGGGGTGGCGTTGTTGACCAGGTAGTCCCGGACCTGCTGCGGGCTCCACGACGGGTTGGCCGAGAGCACCAACGCCGCCGCACCGGCGACGTGCGGTGAGGCCATCGAGGTGCCGCTGATGCTGTTCGTCGCGGTGTCGTTGGTGTGCCACGCGGACGTGATGCTCACCCCGGGCGCCAGGATGTCCACGCAGGTGCCGAAGTTGGAGAAGCTCGCGGCGACGTCGGTGTTCTGGGTGGCGCCCACGGTGATCGCCGGCTCGGCGCGGGCCGGGGAGTAGTTGCAGGCGTTCTGCCGCTGGCCGAAGGCATTGCCGTTACCTGCGGCGATGGCGTACGTAACACCCGAGTTGATCGAGTTGACCACGGCGTTGTCGGTGGCCGCGCTCGCCCCACCGCCGAGGCTCATGTTGGCGACGGCGGGCTTCACCGCGTTCGCGGTGACCCAGTCGATGCCGGCGATGACCCCGGCATTGGTGCCGCTGCCGGAACAGTTGAGCACCTTCACCGCCACCAGCCGGGTGGCCTTGGCCACCCCGTACGCCGAACCGCCAACCGTGCCGGCGACGTGGGTGCCGTGGCCGTTGCAGTCGGTGTTGTTGGTGTCGACGGTGTTCGTGCCCCAGGTCGCCCGACCCTCGAAGTCCGAGTGGGTGATCCGGATGCCGGTGTCGATCACGTACGACGTGACGTTCGAGGCGGTGTTCGGATACGTGTAGGAGCTGTTCAGCGGCAGGTTCCGCTGGTCGATCCGGTCCAGGCCCCAGGACGGGGGGTTCGTCTGGGTCCCGCTCAGCGACACGGTGTGGTTCTGCTCGACGTACGCCACCGCCGGGTCGGCGGCGATCCGGGCCGCGACCTTGGCGCTGGCCCTCAGCTCGGCGCCGCGGACGGCCGCACTGTACGTCCGGGCCGTCGTGCCCCCGTGCCGCCGAAGCAGCCGGTCCACCGAGGTACCTACCGCGCTGCGGCTGACCTCGCTGTCCTTGAACACGACGATATAGCTGTCTGCGACGGCCGTGGTGCCGCCGGCACTGCGGATGGTGCCGACCGGCTCCGCGGCCATGGCTGGCGTCGCCGCCGCCACCATCGCCAACGCGGCCAGTCCGACGAGTACGGACCTGTGTGGAAGAGCCATCTTCCTACCTCCCTCTGACCGGCGCCGATCGTCCACCTACTCGTGGCAGGTTGATCGATAACTGCCGATCAAGGTGAGGGTAATGGGGTGCGTGCGGAGAGTTAAACATGCCGAATTCCCCATAACACCGGCGGGATGGTGTCCCCTACGGGACCGGTACGGGGATGAACCGGGGGTGGGCCCGGATTCGACAGACGTGAAAACGGGAAAGGCTCAACAACATGCAGAGCCACCTCGCCCTCCTGATTCCGGTCGCCGCCGTGTGGTGGGTCGCCGGGTATCTCGCCGACGGATTGCCCCGGATGGCCCATGCCCGCGGGCTCCGCCGGCACGCCGGCTGGTTGCTCGCGTTGACCCTGGCCGGGCTCAGCCTGACGGTTGCTCTGCCGATCGCCGGCTTGGCCACCGCCGGCGCGACAGTGGCGGACCGGGCCGCCGGCGGACTGGCGCTGGCCGCCGTTCCCGCGCTGGTGGTAGCGGTCTGCACCGTACGCCGGTTGCGACGGCTCCGGGCTGGGGCGGTTGCGCTGGCCGTCGCGCCCCGGACCCCGGCTCCGCACGGATTGCGCGCCGCAGCCGCCCACCCGCTGATCGGGCTGCCGTTGCAGGTGACCGGGCTGGCGCTGGTGCCGGCCGTGATCGCGGCCAGCGGCGCCGGTCAACTCCTCGGGCCGGGGGCGGCCGGGCCCGCCGTCACGGTCGGGGCGCTGGGCGTCGCCGCCATCGGCGTACGCCACGCGCTGCGTCACAACCGGCTCGCCGAGCGGGCCATGCCCCAGCGGGCGACGGCCTCAGCGCGTTCGGCCGGCGCTCTGCACGTATAGCAGTTCCAGGATCGCCCGCGTCGCCTCGAACCAGCGGTCCAGCCAGTCCGGCGGCGGCACGCTGCCCTTCGGCGGCAACTCCATCATCAGACCCCGCAGCAGCGGGTGGTCCACGAGGGAACCGCCGTCCCCGGTCGACCAACCGGAGGCCGGGAACGACGGTTCGGTGAGCGGATTGGGATCCAGCGACGGCAGGGTGAGCGGCGACGGCGGCTCGGTCGCCATCGAGCTGTCCCGCCCGACCGTCTCGTTCTCCGTCGACACCACCTCGGTCAACACCGTGTCGCGGCGGGCACCGCGGTACTTGCCGCCGAACCGTTCCGGCTTACCCGGCCCGTTGGTGAGGTTCTCTGACCCGATACTCGTCATCGTCTCGCCTGCCTCGCTCGGTTACCCACCCTGCTCCGGGGGGTCGTCGACCAGCGCGTACCGCCAGGTACAACGAGACGGAGACGCTGTGGCGACGGCAGTGAACGGAGTCGCCCGCGCCCGTGGACGCAGATGGCGGATCCCCGCCCGGCCACGCCGGACGGGGACCCGTCAACACTGTTACCGGGGGGTCAGCCCTGGCCGAAGACGCCGTTCCGAGTGCTGGCGACGAAGGCGTGCCAGTCACCCGGAGCGAAGACGAGAGCCGGGCCTGTCTTGTCTTTCGAGTCCCGGACCCCGATCGCTCCGGTCACGTACGCCACCTCCACGCAGTTGTCACAGTTCGGCCCACTCTTCGAGCTCTTGAACCAGTTCGCCTGCGTCAGGTCGACCGGGAATCCTTGCGCGGCCATTTCCACAACGGCTCCTCTGCCAGTCTCGCGATGTATCCGACGGACTCCTCCGGACGCATGGCCGCTGCTCGAATGTGATCGAAGATGAAGCTGTACTTCTGCAGTTCGTCGCTCTTCTCCAGAAAAAGCCCACCCGTGGCGTTCTCCGCGTACACGACATCCGGATCACCTGGCTCGGGGAAGCTGAGGATAGTGAAGGTGCCGTCCATGCCGGCGTGCGCTCCCACCTCGAAGGGCAGGATCTGGAGCGTCACGTTCGGCAACTGGGCCATCTCCACCAACCGATGCAGCTGGTCACGCATCACCGTGTCCCCGCCAACCGGACGGCAGATCACCGCCTCATCGAGCACCGCCCATAGATCGACCGGATCGTCCTGGGTCAACAACGACTGGCGGCCGATTCGGACACGCACGCGTTGGCGTACCTGGTCGGTGGTGAAGTCAGGGCGGGCGGCGCGGATCATCGCGCCGGCATACTCCTCGGTCTCCAGCAACCCTGGAACGACCTGCTGTTCCCAGGCGCGGATCGAGCTGGCCGCCGCCTCCAGGCCCACGAACGCACCGACCAGCACCGTGCTGTAGGGATGCCACCAGCCCTTCTGCCGCGCCTCGCGGGCGATCTGCACCAGCTCGTCGCTCTCCGGACCCACCACGCCGTAGATCCGGAGCATGTCCCGCACGTCGCGGGGGGTCGCGGTGGTGTGACCGGTCTCGATCCGGGAGATCTTCGACGCCGAGCACTCCAACTGCTCCGCGACCGCCTCGATGGTGATGCCGGCCGCCTCGCGTTGGCGACGCAGTTCGGCACCGAGCCGGCGCCGCCGTATCGTCGGGCTGCGCCGCTCGCTCACGGTGTCACCTCTCCGCCTCGACGCGCCACTCTCACCACCGCCTGGGGCGCGACCATCGGACGGCGGGCGTTCGCGGCATGGGGTGGAGCCGGCCCTCGGCCCGGCCGCGGCGGGCGAAACCGGCCCTCAGTGTGCCGTCCGGATGGTCACACGTTCAAGCGCCGTTTCGCGCGAGCCGCTCACGTATCAGCAAACGGCTACCTGCAACTTGCATGAAGCACCCTCCTGGGGCACTCTGTCCGTATGACCTGGGTTACGCACCGTTCCGACATTGTTTCCCGGAGTGATCATCACCTCCGCGGCGGAACGGTCCACACCCCCGGCTCCCGCTCCGCCACCAGCGGATCCGGAGCCGATCGGGCCAGCCGCACGAACCGGTCCACGAGACACGTTCCCGTCGCCGGAGCCTGATCCCCCGCCAGCCCCCTGCCGGCCCTCCGCCGGCCGACCATTTCAGGAGTCCATGTGCTGCCCCGCTCCGGTGACGTACTGCACGTGACACGCGCGGCAAGTGTCCAGTTCCGCAAGCCCATCCTGTTCCGGGTGATCCGGGTGCTCGATCGGCCGACCTACGACGGCTGGGTCTGGCTTGAGGGCTACGAGTTGAACGCGGCGGGGGACGCGGTCAACCGGCGCTCGATCTTCGTACAGCGAGCTGGGCTGCGGCAGTTGCACGCCGCCGGCCAACCGCGTCCGCACGCCGTGCGCTCGGCCCGCCGACCCACGCAGGCCTCGATGCGGGTGGCCTGAGCCTCCCGAACAGCCACCGGCGGGCATACCGGCACCATAGAATCGGTGTGCCCGCCCCGGCACTTCTCCACCCCGCGCGTCCAGGACCTTGGAACCTGGGATGGTCATGGTCAAACTGTCCGCGCGGTGGCCCCACCGGTCTCGCATCGTCCACGCCTTCGGACTCCTGACACTGCTCGGTGCCACCATCCTGGTGGTGCTGGTCCGCGATCCCGCCCTGTCGTCCACCCGACTGGCCGAGCCGGTCCCGGCTCCCGAAATCACGGTGGTGCAAGGCGACCCACTCGACCCGGACGGATCGGGTGGCGCGTCTGACGAGTTCGCCACCGACACCGCCGAGGCATCCACCGAGCAGCCGCTACCAGGTCACGGCGGCTCCGCCCCGTCCGCTGACGAACCGGCGCTCCCCGGTCACGCGACAGGTGAGCGCACCTCCACGGAAATCAGCCGGTCGCTGTTCTGGTCGGGGGTCTTCGGATTGTCGATCTCGCTCGCCGGCCTGGGATTGGTCGGCACCAGACGCCGCAGGTGGTGAACGCCGTCATCCGGTGGGCGTAGCCGTGGCGGTCGGCGCGGAGGTCGGTTCGGTGGTTGGCGCCGTGGTCGGCGTTTCCGTCGTCGGCGACGGGCTCGGCCGGGCCTGGGCGACCACGAGCGTCACCTCCTCGCCCGTCTCCACCAGTTCGCCCGCCTCCGGGGCGGTGGCGATCACGGTGCCGGGCGGCTGCTCCGATGCGCGGTACACCACTCGGTGGTCGAGACCGAGTTGCTCCAGCAGCGCCCGGGCCGCGTCCTCCGAGCGGCCGACCAGCGGCGGCATCGGCAGTTGCGCAGGTGCCGGGCTCGTCGTCGGCGGCGACGGTGAAGGCGAGCGCGGAGTCGGCGAGGCCGACTCTGCGGTGGCTGTGGTGGTCGGCTGCGGTGCCGGTCCGTCGTCCTCCGCAGCCTGGCTGGCCAGCCACACTCCCACCCCGATCAGGCCGAGCAGGAGCAGCAGGATGATCCCCCAGAGGATCGGCAGCCACCAGCGCCGGGCCGCCTGCTCGTCGCCGTACCAGACGTCGCCGGCCGATTCCGGGTCGTCCCCGGGCCGGACCGACGGCACCTCCGCACGCCCGGACCAGGCCGCCGGCCCAGACCGCTGCGCCGGTGGCAGCGGCGCGGTTCCCGCCGTCGGTGCGGTCTCGTCCGGCGTACGCCCCGTCGGTGCGGTCCTGTCCGGCGTACGCCCGAGCGGTGCCGTCTCGTCGGGATGCCCGGCGGCGGACGGCGGCAGCGGGCGGGTCTGGTCGTGGGGCGGCTCCTGGCGGTCGTCGCTCATCGCACGTCCCCTTCCGCCGGTCGGGCGGGCATCGAGGCCCCTGCCGGTCAACCTAGTGGTTCTCCGGCCCATCGGCCCGCATCACCGCGCCCGATACGTACGAGAGCAGCCGCAATTGCCCTGACGTGGGGATCCTTTCCGGCGCGTCGGATCAGGGACTTTCGTCGTCGCTCGGTGCGGCGCCGCACCAGATCGAGACGACGTCGTTCCACCGTCCAACGGTGTCGGCCTCGGGGTCCTGGGCGGTGACCGTTCCGGATCGCCCACTCGGATAACGAGGCGTGAACCCGTCGTCGACGAGTTCCGCGCGCGCCTCCTCGCACGAGTCCCCGATCAGGTCCGGCACCTCGTTCGGCGGTGCCGCGCCAGCCACGTTGAGCACCACGGTGATGCCGCGTTTCACCGGGGTGCCCGCCGCCGGTCTGGTGCTCCGCACGCTCGAACTGCTTCCGCTGCTGCCGAAGACGAGTTGCCAGCCCAGCCCGAGGTCCCGCAGTTCCTCCCGGGCTTCCTCGAATTCCATGCCGACCAGGTCAGGAACGGTGAAGCCGCTCGTCGGGCTCGGCGCGGCGCTGCTCGTCACCGGGGCCGGAGTCGGTCGACCGCGCGAGGGTGAGGGGGTGGGCCTGGCGCTGGGAGTGGGGCTGCTGGCCGCTTCGACAGGCGGGGTCACCGGCGGCTTCTGGTCACCGGCCAGCACCCAACCACCGGCCGCACCGATGACCGCGAGCAGCGCGGCCGCCAGGCCACCGCCGACTATCAGTCTCCGGTCCGACCCGGCGTCACCGCGCCCCGACCGCCCGTCCATGGTTCCGTCAGTCATCGTCCACCGCCCTGTCACCGGCGACCGTACCCGGCGGGGCCAAGCACTGTCCGTCACCGCTCACCGCCTGGTACGCCGCACGACTCGCCGCACCGACCACAGGACGTTACGCTGCCCGGCATGGCCAGAGTGGGCTGGGGAGGATCGACCGCCACCGCGGCCGGCGTGGCCGCCGGTGCCGGGGCGGCCCAACTGGGCTTCGGGTACGGCCTCGGCATCCTCAACTGGGCACCGGCCGACACGACCGCCAGCACGGCAACCTGGGTCGCCAGTCTGATCTGGGCCACCTGGATCGCCGCCACCTCGACCATCGTCGGTGCGGTCTGCGCCCAGCGGCTGCACGATCGCCGCTTCGCCGCCCCATCGGGCAGCTCCGTGCCGGGCACTGATGCTCCGCCAGCGAATGCCGACCGGCGAGGCGACGGCCTGTGGTGGACCGCGCTTTCCGGCGCTGCCGCGCTGGGCGCACTGATAACGGTGCTGCTGGTCGCCGTGCCGGCCCGGGTCGCGGTGGTGCCGGACACTGCGTCGCCCCGGGACATGGCCGCCAGCTACGCGGCGCTCGGTGTGTTGATCGGTGCACTTGTCGCGCTCTGGGCGCTGCGCTGCCGGGCGGCGGCCGCCAACGTCGTCGCCACCGCCGGATGGCTCTGGCTGCTGGCCGTGGTCGCCGTGGTCGACTCGGTGCTCGCCGGTCGCGGCCTGACCACCGCGCAGCTCGGCATCTGGCAGCTCAGTTCGGACAGCGACCAGTTCTGGGTCCGGGACTACTTCTACTGGCCCGGTGCAGTTCTCTCGCTCGGATCGGCGCTGCTGATCGGCGTGCTGGCCGCCCGGCGGGGCGTTCGGGAGGCCGACCGTCGGGTCGGCGCCACGGCCTCGGGCGCGGCCGGTCCGTTGCTGGTGGCGGTGGCGTACCTCCTGGCCGTACCGAGGCTTACCGCGATCAGCCCGGAGCAGGTGTCCGCACACCTCATCGCCCCGTACGCGGCGATCGTCGGCGTCGGGGGCTCGGTCCTGGTCGCGGCGCTCGCCCAGCGGACAGCCCGACGGGCCACCGACCGGCCGGTCGACGCTGTGCCCACCGCAGCGGTGCCCCGGCAACGCACCGGCACCACTGCCGACACCGGCCCCGCCACCGTGCCGGTGCCTGCCGCACCACCTCGAACCGACACCGCACCTCACGCCACCGACACCACGCCGCAGGACCCCGACACCAGCACCAGCACCGGCCCGGACACCAGCACCGACGCCACCGGCCAAGGCACGAGCACCACGCACCAGGACACCGGCACCACGCAGCAGGAGGACGCGGGTGCCGAGAGCGCGTCCCGGGGCACGGGCCGCCGGGCCCGGACGCCGCGCCGGCCGCGCTGAGAAAGCACCGGCAGGTGCCCAGGCCGGTAGCCGGCGGAGTCGTAGCGGCGGGCGGGACGCTGCCGGGCTCAGTCGACCGGCCAGGTGTGCACCGGCTCGTTGCTGCGCTGCAACTCCGCGTAGCACTGGAGCATGTGCCGCAGCGCGGCACGACGATCCAGGTTCCGGTGCCGCTCGGCGGACCAGACGGTGGCGGTCTGCCAGGCAGCCCCGTTGCGACCGGTGCGGCACCGCTGCTCGATGATGCCGAGCAGGCGGTCACGCTCGGCCGAGACGACCCCGAAGGCGTCGAGCCCCGCTGCGGCGATCGGCAACAGCACGTCGAGCACCAGGGTGGTCACCGGCACCTCGCCGAGCCGTGGCCAGTGCAGGATGGCGTCCATGCCGCGCCGGGCGGCGGCGTGGAAGTTCTCCTCCGCCGAGCTGAAGGTCAGTTGGCTCCAGATGGGCCGGTCGGCTTCGGCCAGGCCACGGACCAGGCCGAAGTAGAAGGCGGCGTTGGCCAGCATGTCGACGACGGTCGGCCCGGCGGGCAGCACCCGGTTCTCCACCCGCAGGTGCGGGCGGCCGTCCATGATGTCGTACACCGGCCGGTTCCACCGGTAGACCGTGCCGTTGTGCAGCCGTAGCTCGGCCAACTCGGGCACGCCGCCGGCGTGCAGCACCTCGACCGGGTCCTCGGACTCGCAGATCGGCAGCAGCGGCGGGAAGTATCGGACGTTCTCCTCGAAGAGGTCGAAGATCGAGGTGATCCAGCGTTCGCCGAACCACACCCGGGGACGTACCCCCTGGGCCTTCAGTTCGTCCGGCCGGGTGTCGGTGGCCTGCTCGAACAGGGCGATCCGGGTCTCCGCCCAGAGCTGGCGACCGTAGAGGAACGGCGAGTTGGCACCGACCGCCACCTGTGCCGCGGCGATCGCCTGTGAGGCGTTCCAGTAGTCGGCGAAGCTGTCCGGCGCGACCTGGATGTGAAACTGGAGGCTGGTGCACGCCGCCTCCGGCGCGATCGAGTCGGTGTGCGTACGCAGCCGCTCCACTCCACGGATGTCGAGTTCGATGTCCTCACCCCGGGCGCCCACGATCTGGTCGTTGAGCACCCGGTACCGCTCATTGGCCGAGAGGTTGTCCGCCACCAGGTGACGCTCGGTCAGCGTGGGCAGGATGCCGACCAGGACGATCCGGGTGTCCGAGCGGGCGGCCCGGTCGTTCGCCCGACTCAAGCTGGCGGTCAAGTCATGCTCGTAGTCGGCGAAGCCCTTGCCCTCGATCAGCCTCGGGTTCGCGTTCAGTTCCAGGTTGAAGCGCCCCAACTCGGTCTGGAACAGCGGATCGGCGATGGCAGCGAGAATCTCGTCGTTGCGCATCGCGGGCTCGGCGCTCTGATCCACCAGGTTGAGTTCGATCTCCAGTCCGGTCATCGGCCGGTCGGCGTCGAACCCGAAGTCGTCAAGCATCAACGCGAAGACGTCCAGGCAGCGGCGGACCTTCTGCCGGTAGCGGACCCGATCCTCACGGGAGAAGGCGGCTCGATCGACGTCCCTGCCCATGTTTCCTCCCGGCGCGCGACGCGACGGAACGGTGCCCGCTCCGCAGCGCATGGTGAACCATACTCGGTGAAAGTGCCGAACCGGTCGACCCGAGGATCGGTCCATTGCCGCAGTCCACTCGCGGTGCGGAGCCGAGAACTTCCCGATCCACCAGTCCAGACGCCCCCGACGGCATCTCTACCCAGTCGCGCGCGCGAGCCAGCGAATCGACCGGCGAACATTCTGTGACAATTGACATCGACCCGGCCAAGCGGGGCAGCCGAGCAGACAGCCGCGATTCGGGCGCGGCCGGGGCTACCGCGGGCGGTAAAGCGCAACCGACCGGCCCGCGCGGTGTGGCGCGGGCCGGTCGGGTGTACGGAGGTCAGGACTGGCGGATGGCCTCGCCCTCGATCTCGATCTTCACCTTCTTGCCGACCAGAACACCGCCCGACTCCAGGGCGACGTTCCAGGTCAGACCGAAGTCCTCCCGGTCGATCTCGGCGCTCGCGGAGAACCCGAAGATGTCCTGGCCGAACGGGCTGCGACCGACGCCCTCGAACTCGACCTTCAGGTCGACCGGACGGGTCACGTCCTTGATGGTCAGCTCACCGGCGAGGACGAACTCGTTGCCCTCGTGGGACTTCACGCCGGTGCTGCGGTATTCCAGGGTGGGGAACTTCTCCGCGTCGAGGAACTCCGGGCTGCGCAGGTGCGCGTCCCGGTCGGCCTGGGCGGTGTTGATGCTGGCGGCCTGGATGGTGGCGGAGACCGAGGAGTCGAGAGGCTGCTCGGCGATGGTGATGGTCGCGCTGGCGTCGGCGAACTCACCGCGCACCTTGCTCACCATCATGTGCCGGGCGACGAAGCCGACCCGCTTGTGCGCCACGTCCAGCAGGTAGGTGCCGGCCGTCGGGATGGTGAGGCCGTTCCAGTCGCGGGTAACCGACTCGGTGCTGCTGGTCATGAGAAACTGCCCTCCGGGAAAGATTGTTTGTTAGCCCAACGGCTGCCTCAGCAACTATATCCTCGACAATATTCCCCGTGTCAAGGACTGGTAGGATGGGCTGGTGAACCCGAATGTGTTCGACGACCCTCGGATCACCGCCGTTGGCCTGCTCTTCGAGGTCCACGCCGGGCTGTCCGCCCGCTTCGCCGCGCAACTCGACGAGCACGGACTGTCAACGGTCGAGTTCGAGGTGCTGACCCGCCTCGCCCGGTCACCGGGCAACCAACTCCGAATGACCGACCTCGCCGCCCAAACCTCCCTCTCCACCAGCGGGGTCACCCGAGTGGTGGACCGGATGGAACGCGACGGCCTGATCACCCGCCGCGCCTGCCCCACCGACCGGCGCAGTTCGTTCGCCGTGGTCACACCGACCGGCCTGAGCCGGCTCGACGAGACAGTGCCCGGCCATCTCCAGCTCATCGAGGAGTGGTTCACGGGCCAACTCGATCCGCCCGCGCTGGCCGCGACGCTCGACGGCCTGCGCCGGGTACGCGATGCCGTCAACCCCTGCGCCACCGCCGGCAGCGGCGGACGCACCGAGGACCAAGCGGAAGCCTGCTGAGGTTCATGGCAGAGCAGCCTGCCGTACGCGGACGCCAAAACCCACACTGGGCAACTGTCGGTGTCGGGCCATCCAGCCGAGCGTGACGATATCGGCAGAAAGAGCGGCAGAAGCGCCGTTCCAATGGTCGATAGCTCCGCAAAACCGGCAGGCGATCTGGCGTCGCCTGACTACGCTCGCGACAGCGGGGGGCATCGGGGGGTGCCGGCGCGGGCGATGAGCGAGGGGTGACAAGGGGGCTTCCTCGCCCGCGCCACCCCGTTCACCTCGGGGTGTCGCCCCGGGTCGGGTGCAGCGGACGCAGCTGTTCCGCCTCGTGTCGCAGCAGTCGAATCCCGCTGTCCCGGCAGACCCGGTCAAGCCGATCGAGCACTATCGGCTCCGAGGTGCTCACGGCCAATCCCACCAGCGCCTCCACCACGGTCCGGCGGGTCCAGTTCGCCCCGACCGCCTCCACCGCGGCGGCGTACCACTCCGCGGCGCCCTCCCGGTCACCCCGGCTCAGCGCGAGATGCCCCTCGACAAGCGCACCGGTGGCACCCAACGGACGCAGTTCGGCAAGCACCTCCGCCGCCTCGGCGGGCCGGCCGCCCTGGGCCAGCGCCAACCCCAACGTGCCGAGCGCCCGACGTCGCTGCCGCGGCACGCCCAGGTCGGTGAGGTCCGCCAGCACCTTCCGCGCTTCGTCGGCCGCATCGGCGTACCGGCCCTCCAGCCGGAACACCTCCGCGACCGTGCTCCGGGCCAGCACCCGCAGGCACCGCTCGCCGCACTGCCCACCGAGCCGGTCCACGACGGCGAGCCGACGTCGGGCGGCAGTCAGATCTCCGATCCGGATCTCGTGCCACGCCAGGTGATGCTGTGCGACCGCCATCTGGCGGACCAACCCACCCTCGGTGGCCAGCGCCAACACCACCTCGGCCTGCTCCCGGGCCTGCTCCGGTCGGCCGGTGGCGGCCAACAGGACCGCCAACACCGTGCGCGCCTCCAACTCACCGGACACGTCACCCAGGCGGCGGAACGCGTCAAGCGCCACCCGGGCGGTGCGTATCTCCTCGCCGGCCGCGCCGTGCTCGCCGGCGAGCAGTGCGACGCCGAGCGACGCCCAGGCTCGCAGCGCCGGATCGGCGCCGTCGGTACGCGGATCGGCGAGCAACCGCAGCAGCCACTGCCGCCCCGGCACGTCGCGTCCGCGTACTCGCCACCACCAGGGCAGGTTGGTCGCCAGGCGTAACGCGGTGAGCGGATCGTCAGCTGTCGCGTACGTCAACGCGGCGCTGATGTCGGCGCTCACCTCGTCCAGACGGTGTGCGGCGGTGGTGGTGGCACCGGCACCGGCCGGCCCGGACGCGGTTCGCTCCACCAACCGGGTGATCACCTCGGCGTGCCGGCGGTGGAGTTCGCTCGACTCGCCCGCCTCGATGGCCTGCTCGACCGCGTAGTCCCGGACCATGTCCACCAGCCGGAACCGAAACGGCCCGCCTCCGCGTACGCTCAGCAGCCCCAGGTCGAGGAAGCGATTCAGCAGCGAGACCGGATCGACGGCGAGGCCCGGGGCGACGAGCATCTCCTCGGCCAGCTCGACGGACCATCGGCCGCGGAACATGGCGAGCCGGCGCAGCGCCAGTCGCTCCTCGGTCGTCAACAGCCGGTAGCTGGTCGCCATCGCGTCGCGCAGCGTCTTCCGCACCACCCCAGAGGTGCCGCCCGCCTCCCAGCCGGTCCGGGCCCCACCGGAGGTGTCCAGGTCCAGCACCCGGTCGCCGTACCGGTTCAGCAGTTCGTTCAGGTCGAGCAACCGGCCCCGCGCCGCCATCAGTTCGATGGCCAACGGCAGTCCGCCCGACCGCCGGACCAGCGCGGCGAGCGCCGGCAGTTCGGCCGCCGCCGGTGGGTCCGGCCGGAGCTGGGCGAGCCGCGCGGTGAAGAGCGCCACCGCCGGATATCCGGCCAGCGCCGCGGGATCGATGTCGCCGGGCGGTGGCACGTCCAACGGTGACACCGGACGGACCCGCTCGTCCGGCAACCCGACCGGGTGCCGGCTGGTGACAAGCATCCGCAGCGACGGCACCTCGTCGACGAGTTGTCGCAGCGCGCCGGCCACCGGCCCGGGTGCCTGTTCGGCCGCGTCCACCAGCAGCACCGCCCGCCGATCGCCGAGGTCGGCGATCAACTCGGTCATCCGCGTGGCACCCAGCGCTTTGATCGCGGCGGCGAGCACGGCGCCGGCGTTCGCTCCGGCACCGGCCAACACGCCGGTGAGGCCACCCGGATCGGCGGCGAGGACGGCGTGGACCACCGCCAACGCGAGTGCCGTCTTGCCGGCCCCGGCCAGCCCCACCAGAGTCACCACCCGGGGACCGTGTGGCTCGCGCAGTGTCGTGACCAGTTCGATCAGATCCTGCTCCCGTCCGACCAGCTCGGGCGGCGGCGGTAGGCGAGCCGGCGTACCCGAAACGGGTGCTGCTGCCGGCGCACCGGCTTTCCCGTCGGCGACTGCTCCCGGGGCGGCGGGCCGGGCGGCGGCCAGGAACGCCGCGCGGTCGGCACCGGTCAGTCCGAGCGCGTCGGCGAGCAGCTCGACAGTGGTGCGCTGCGGGCGCGATGAGCGCCCGCGTTCCAGGTCACGGACCGTCCGTACGCCGATGCCGGCATGCGTCGCCAGCTCGGCCTGGGTGAGGCCGGCAGCCAGGCGGTGCCGTCGCAGCAATTCAGGCAAGGTCGAGGGCGAGCCCGACCCGGATGGACGATCATGACGCGAAGTCATGGTCACGGACACTACGGGCGGACTCCGACAGCCGACACGTCATCGTCTATCACCCGACCGGCCGATGCCGAAACCCGACAATGACCGGTCTTCCGGACCCGGCGCGGTTGTGCCTACATGCCGAGGTCGCGCGCGATGACCATGCGCTGCACCTCGGAGGTGCCCTCACCGATCTCCAGGATCTTGGAGTCCCGCCAGAACCGGGCCACCGGGTACTCGTTCATGAACCCGTACCCGCCGTGGATCTGGGTCGCCTCGCGGGCGTTGTCCACCGCGACCGTGCTGGCGTGCAGCTTCGCGATGGCCGCCTGGCGCTTGAACGGCTCACCGGCCAGCATCCGGGCCGCGGCGTCGTAGTACGCCAGCCGGGCGGTGTGCGCCTTCATCTCCATGTCCGCGACCTTGAACTGGATCGCCTGGTAGTTCCCGATCGGCTGGCCGAAGGCGTGGCGCTGCTGCGCGTACTTGATGGACTCGTCGACGCAACCCTGGGCCAGGCCGACCGCCAGCGCCGCGATGGCGATCCGCCCCTCGTCGAGGATGCGCAGGAACTGGGCGAAGCCCCGGCCGCGCTCACCGAGCAGGTTCTCCGCCGGCACCCGGCAGTCGTCGAAGGTCAGCTCGTGGGTGTCCGAGGCGGTCCAGCCGACCTTGGAGTAGCCGGGCGCGACGGTGAAGCCGGGCGTACCGCTGGGCACGATGATGGTGGACAGCTCCTTCGCGCCGTCCGGCCGGGTGCCGGTGACCGCGGTCACCGTCACCAGGGCGGTGATGTCGGTGCCCGAGTTCGTGATGAACGCCTTCGATCCGTTGATCACCCACTCGCCGGTCGACTCGTCCAGCACCGCCCTCGTCTCGGTGCCACCGGCGTCCGAGCCGAAGCCCGGCTCGGTCAGCCCGAACCCGGCCAGTGCCTCGCCGCTGAGCAGCTTCGGCAGCCACCGCGTCTTCTGCTCGTCGGTGCCGAACCGGTAGATCGGCATCGCGCCGAGCGAGACCGCCGCCTCCAGGGTGATCGCCACGCTGGAGTCGACCCGGGCCAACTCCTCCAACGCCAGGCAGAGGGCGAAGTAGTCACCGCCCATGCCGCCGTGTTCCTCGCTGAAGGGCAGGCCGAACAGCCCCATCTTGCCCATCTGGCGGACGATCTCGTACGGGAAGGTGTGCTGCTCGTAGTGCTCCGCGATGACCGGCGCGACCACCTCGCGGGCGAAATCCCGCACGCTGTCGCGCAGCGCCTCGTGCTCCTCGTTGAGCCGAAAGTCCATCGGGGTTCTCCTTGGTTCAGACCGGGGTGACGCCGTGCCGGCGGCGGGAGAAGTGGCGTTCCTTGGTGCCGGCTGCGGCGAACCGGCGGATCAGTTCGGTACGCAGGTCCTGCGGCTCGACGATCGCGTCGATCACGAGTTCGCTGGCGAGCCGGACGATGTCGATGTCCTGCTCGTACTCCGCGCGCTTCGCGGCGACGAAGGCGGCCCGCTCGTCCGGGTCCTCGATCGCGGCGATCTTGTTCGCGTACACCGCGTTGACAGCTGCCTCCGCGCCCATCACCGCGATCTTCGCGGTGGGCAGGGCGATCGTGGCGTCCGGCTCGAACCCCGGCCCGGCCATCGCGTAGAGACCCGCGCCGTACGCCTTGCGGACCACCACACAGATCTTGGGTACGGTCGCCTCGGAGATCGCGGTGATCATCTTTGCCCCGTGCCGGATGATGCCCTGCCTCTCCACCGCGCTGCCGACCATGAAGCCGGGCACGTCGCTCAGGAACAGCAGCGGCACGTTGAACGCGTCGCAGAGCTGCACGAACCGGGTCGCCTTGTCGGCCGAGTCGACGAAGAGCACCCCGCCCTTGAACATCGAGTTGTTGCCGACCACGCCGACGACCTGGCCGTTGAGCCGGCCGAACCCGACAGTCAGCTCCTTGGCCCAGAGCGCCTGGATCTCAAAGAAGGAACCCTCGTCGAGCAGGCCCTTGACGTACCGCCGCATGTCGAACGCCTGCCGTTCGCTCGCCGGCACCAGTGCGGCCAGGTCCGCCTTGGCGGGCGCGTCGACCGCCTCGACGGCTGGCGGACGCTGGGTCCAGTTCGCCGGCAGGTACGACAGGTAGCGCTTGACCACGTCGAGCGCCTCGGCCTCGGTCTTGCAGAGGAAGTGCCCCACGCCGGACTCGGCGCAGTGCACCTTTGCCCCGCCCATCGCCTCCAGGGTGGTCTTCTCACCGGTGACCATCTCGACCATCCGGTCGGAGCCGAGGTACATGCTGGCGTTGCCGTCGACCATGGCCACCACGTCGCAGAACGCCGGGATGTACGCGCCGCCCGCGGCGCTCGGCCCGAACAGCGCGCAGACCTGCGGAATCGAGCCGGAGGCGCGTACCTGATTCCAGAAGATCTTCCCGGCGCCGCGCCGGCCGGGGAAGAGTTCGACCTGGTCGGTGATCCGGGCCCCGGCCGAGTCGACCAGGTAGACCATGGGCACGCCGGTGTCGTACGCCCGCTCGATGATCCGAATGATCTTCTCGACGGTACGCGCACCCCAGCTGCCGGCCTTGACCGTGGAGTCGTTCGCCATCAGGCAGACCTGTCGGCCGTCGATGGTGGCGGTGCCGGTCACCACCCCGTCGGCGGGCAACCCCTCGGCCAGGGCGTTCGCGTACAACCCGTCCTCGACGAAGCTGCCCTCGTCGACGAGCAACGCGACCCGCTCCCGGGCGAACAATTTGCCCTTCGCCGCGTTCGCCGCGTGGTATTTCTCCGCACCACCGGCCCGGACCCGCTTGCCGAGTTGCTCCAACGCCCCATCGTCGACGGTCACCGCAGCTCCCCACCCCGACCGACCTGAACGATCGTTAGGCTACCCC
>NZ_POTX01000420.1 GCF_003236305.1 Micromonospora endophytica
GGTGGCACCGGGGCCGGGGGTACGGGCACCGGAAGCAACCGTGCCGATTCCTGCGGCCGGTCCGGCTCGTCGACCCGGCGCAACCGGTACACGCCGGGGCGCTGCGGCGCCGACCCGGCCAGATCGACCACGCTCGGCGGCACGGCCGCAGCCGGGTCCGGCGGGGACGCCGTCGCCACCGAGGGGTACGGCCCGGGAGCCGAGGGGTACGGATCGGGGTCTGAGGCATCGGGGTACGGCGACAGGTCGGGCTGGCCGGCGGCGGGCCCGGTCCACCAGTCCTCCGGTGGCCCGGCGGGGCCGTCCACCGGCTGCCGGGGGGTGGGCACCGGCGACGCCACGCCACCCGTCGCCTGCCCCGTGGCGAAGTACCCCTGGCTGGGATGGTAACCCTCGGCGGGATGCTGCTCCGCGACCGGATACTGCTCCGCGCCGGGATACTGCTCCGCGGCCGGGTACTGCTCTGCGGCCGGGTACTGCTCCGCGCCGGGATACTGCTCCGCGGCCGGGTACTGCTCTGCGGCCGGGTACTGCTCCGCGCCGGGATGCTGCTCCGCGGCCGGGTACTGCTCCGCGGCCGGGTACTGCTCCGCGGCCGCGCTCGCCCAGCCTTCGTGGGTTTCGCGCTGCCGGTCCGGCTCGCTGACGGACCCGGCAGGAGTCATCTCGCCGCTGTCCGAGCGCGACTCGTCGGCCTGCGGCGGCGGATCGCTCTGGTACGGCGGAGCGACAGGCGGCTGGTCGGGGTGCGGTGGCGGATCGGGTTGGTGGGCAGGCGTGTCGCTCGACGGGACGCGGGCGGCCGGTACGGCCGGGGCGTGCGCGCCGACCGGTGGCGTGTCGGCGCAGACATGGTCCGGGTTGGCCGCCGCCCTGGGCAGGGCCGCCACCTGCGCGGTAAGTGGGTCGTCCGGCTCCAGATACTGGCGACACAGCTCGCGGGCCAGGGAGAGGTTGTCGTGCGCCGCGCCGAACTGTCCGCAGTCGCGCTGCATCGAGCCGAGCCGGGCGAGCATCTTGATCCCGCTCGGATGCCCGTTGCCGTAGACCTCGCGATGCAGTTCCCAGGCGTCCTGGAGGCGGTCGCGCGCCACCTGGCACTGGCCGCGGGCGTACTCCACGGTGGCCAGGTCGGCGTGCGCGGCGAGCACCCGTACCGATTCCGGCCCGTCCGACGCGGTCAGCTCGATGATCACCTCCTGGTACAGCCGGGCGGCCCGGGACCAACTGCCCACCCGGTGCAGCACCGCCGCCAGGGTGGCGGCGGCGCCGACCGTACGCGGGTCGGAGCGACCGTGCAGTTGGGTGGCGGCGTTGTACGCGAAGGCCGCCCAGGCGCGCGCCGAGTGTGGCTCGCCGAGCGCGACGAGCACCCGCGCATGCAGGCTGGCCGCCTCGGCAAGCTCGGGGGTCGCGTTGGCCGGGCGCGGATCGGCGCCGGTCAGCGCGTCGGCGAGCAGCCGTTGGGCGCCGGCAAGATCGCCAGCGGAGACCAGGTCGTGCGCCTGATCAGTCAGTTCACCGAAGCCGGAGGGCACGCCCCATCGTGCTCATCCGACGACAGGATGTACAAGACCCGCGCCGGAGTGGTTCGGTCAGGATCTGGTCACGGGCGATTCAGGTGGTCGGCGAGCGCCTCGCTGATCCGGCGCAACTGGTCGACCTGGGCCGGGCTGAGCGCGTCGAACAGATGTCGGCGTACCCCTTCGACGTGGCCGGGCGCGGCGGCGGCCAGGGTGGCGAAGCCGTCCTCGGTGAGCAGGGCGAGTTGGCCGCGTCGGTCGGTCGGGCAGTCCTCGCGGCGGACCCAGCCGGCCGCCTCCAGGCGGGCCACGGCGTGGGAGAGCCGGCTGCGGGACGAGCCGGTCGCCTCGGCCAACTCGCTCATCCGCAGCCGGCGTTGGGGCGCCTCGGAGAGGCGAACCAGGATCTCGTAGTAGGCGTGCGGCATCCCGGCGTCGCGTTGCAGTTCGCGGTCGAGCGTCTCCATCAACGCCCGGGAGGCGGCCAGGAACGCCCGCCAGGTGCGCTGCTCGTCCGGGTCCAGCCAGCGGGTCATGACCACCATCATAACGAGAATAGTTGAACGCTCAACCAAAACGCGCTAGCGTCGGTGCCATGGGAATCCATCGCCTCAACCACGCCGTCCTCTACGTCAGCGACCTCGACCGCAGTGTCGCGTTCTACCGCGACGTGCTGGGCTTCCGTCCGGTGCCGATGACGCCTGAGGGTTTCCGTGGCGCCGCCTTCCTGCAGGCGCCCGATTCCACGAACGATCACGACCTGGGCCTGTTCGAGATCGGCGCCGCCGCTGGTCGCTCGACCGCCGGTCGCGCCACCGTCGGCCTGTACCACCTGGCCTGGGAGGTGGACACGCTCGACGAGCTGGCCGCCACCGCCGGGCGGCTGACGCAGGCCGGTGCCCTGGTCGGCAGCTCCGACCACGGCACCACCAAGAGCCTCTACGGCCGGGATCCGGACGGGCTGGAGTTCGAGGTGGTCTGGCTGGTGCCGGCCGACCGCCTGGACGACGCCGCCCTCGCCGCCCGCACCAGGATCGGCCGTCTCGACCTGCCCGCCGAGATCCGCCGCTACGGCGGCGACACCCGCGGCGGCATCGGCATCTCCGTCCCGGCCTGAACCTCACCGCCCCACCCGAGTTGACCAAGAAGTTTGTGTCAGTCTGAGTGCCGTTCTCCGACCAGAAGCTCTTGATCGACAGGTGGTGCGTGGGTGGGCAGCGAGCTGGGGCGGCAGGTGTTCGGGCAGCGTGTGCGGCAGTGGGTG
>NZ_POTX01000421.1 GCF_003236305.1 Micromonospora endophytica
CGTTAATAGGGGGCCCCTCCTTGGGTTTGTCGCGGGTGTGGTGGGTAGTCGCGGACATGTCGGTGGTCCGGGATCGGCGATTTTGGCCGCTGCGGCGTGACCGCATGCGCGAGAGCCTGCCTGACGTGGACACGTCCCGGGTTGCCGAGACCGTGGCCCAGCTGCGGCACCGGGGCAGGGCGACGCTGCACGACCGCCTGCACCGGGTGCGGATGACGCTCGGCCTGGCCGGGCAGGCGGGTCTCGCCGCCGGGCTCTCCTGGGTGGCCGCGCACGATCTGCTCGGTAACCCGCAGCCCGTCTTCGCCCCGATCTCGGCCGTCGGCACCCTGGCTGTCTCGGTCGGCCAGCGATTCCGCCGGACCGTGGAGCTGATCGTCGGGGTCGCGGTGGGGGTGGCGATAGGTGACCTGTTGATCTATTTCCTCGGCACCGGTCCGTGGCAGCTCGGGCTGGTCGTCACCTCCGCCATCCTGTTGACCATCTTCGCCGGGGGCAGTGTCGCGATCGTCATCCAGGCCGCTGCCACCGCGGTGTTGATCGTGACGCTCAGCCCGTCGGTCGACCAGCTGGAGATTCCCCGGTTCCTCGACGCGCTCGTCGGCGGCACCATCGCGTTGCTGGTGACCGCGGTGCTGCTTCCACTGAATCCGCTGCGGGTGCTCAACCGGGCCGCCCGGCCGGCCCTGGACCTGCTGGCCGAGCAGCTCGACAACGCCGCCGAGGGGCTGCGTACCGGCGATGCGGGGCGGGTCCAGGAGGCGCTGGACCGGTTGCGGAACAACAAGCAGGAGTTGGCCACGCTCACCGAGGCGATCGAGGGTGCCAAGGAGACCGCGTTGCTTTCCCCGGCGCGTTGGCACCGGCGCAGCGAACTCACCCACTACGCGGACGCGGCCGATCCGATCGACCGGGCGATGCGTAACAGCGGCACCCTGATCCGACGCGCGGTGACCCTGATCGAGGACGCGGAACCGGTGCCGGAGCCGATGCCGACGGCGATCGGGCACCTCGCCGAGTCGGTACGCACGCTGAAGCACGAGTTCGCCCAGGGTGAGGAGCCCGAGGACTCCCGGGAGACGGCACTTCGCGCGGTCCGGGAGGCGGGCCGGGCGTACGCCGAGGGGGTCGGGTTCTCCGGCAGCGTCGTGGTGGCCCAGGTGCGTACCACCGCCAGCGATCTGCTGGTGGCCTCGGGCATCAGCCAGGAGGAGGCGAATCGGCTGGTGCGGAAGTGTTTCGGTGAGTTGGACCGGCCCGGGTCACCGGCCGGGCCGGAACCGGCGGCGCGGCCACCTACCGCGCCACCCGTGGGTTGACCGGGCCGGTCCCGCTGAGTCGCTGGTCATGGTGGGTGCGTTCGATGCGCCCGATGCGGCGGGCCGGGGATGACTACGCTGGCCGCATGGCCGACACCCCGTCCGGCGGATCTTTGCCGCCGTCGCCGTCCATGCCCGCTGTCGCGTCGACGGGCGACGGCCTACCCAGCCTCCCGCGTCGCCGGCTCAACTGGCGGCGGGCGCTGGTGCTGGCCGGGGTGATTCTGCTGATCGCGGCCGGAGCGATCTTCATGATCGTCACGCTCGGCACCAACTTCGGCGTCGAGGCGTTGCTGGTCGGCACGGTCGCGGCGATCCTGCCGGTCCCGGTTCTGGTGGCCTGTTTTCTCTGGTTGGACCGGTACGAACCCGAACCGCTCAAATATCTGATCTTCTGTTTCGCCTGGGGTGCCTTCGTCTCGACCGCGGCGTCGTTGCTTGTCAACGAGACCGCCGCCGGCTGGCTCGACAACCGGGGCCTGCCCATCGCGCTCACCGCGGTGCTCGTCGCGCCCTTCATCGAGGAGTTGACCAAGGCGCTCGGTCCGATCCTGCTGCTGATCTTCCGGCGTCGGGAGTGGTCGGGCATCACCGACGGGCTCGTCTACTGCGGGCTTTCCGCGATCGGCTTCGCGATGGTGGAGAACATCCTCTACCTGGGCGGACGCGGGTACGCCGCAGGCGTCGAGCAGTACGGCCCGGCCACCGGCGCCCAGCAGGTCTTCGCCATCTTCATCGGCCGGATCCTGCTGTTCGGGTTCGCCCATCCCTTGTTCACCTCGATGACCGGTGTCGGTCTCGGCATCGCCGCGCGTACGGCGGACCGCCGGGTCAAGGTGCTCGCCCCACTGGCCGGCCTGCTGCTGGCGATGATGCTGCACGGCGCGTGGAACCTGTTGCCGACCCTGACCGAGGCCACCGGCGAGGTGTTGATCACGATCGTCGGACTGGTCGGTGTGATGGTGCCGATCTTCTTCGGCATGGTCGCCCTGGCGGTGTGGCTGCGGGCCTGGGAGGGCCGGCTCACCGAGCGGACCCTGCCGGACTACGTACGGGCCGGTTGGCTCACGCCACCCGAGGTGGCGGCGCTGACCAGCCTCGGCCGGCGGCACGCGGCCCGGGTGTGGGCCAAGCGGGTGGCCGGCGACACCGGCCTGCGCGCGATGCGCGGTTACCAGTTCGCGGCGACCCGGCTGGCGCTGCTGCGCGACGGCGCGCTGCGGGGCCTGGACCGCCGCCCGGTCGACCGGGAGCGCACCGCGCAGGAGGAACGGGAGTTGCTGGACCTGATCAGCACCTACCGGTCATTCTTCGTGGGCCGGGACCCGCAGTCGCCGGTCGGGGTGTGGGACGGGCGGCAGTACCATCTCCGCTTCCCGGACGGTTCGCAACGGTCGGTGCAGGCACCGGAGGATCCGGTGGTCCCGATCCCGGTGGTGCTCGCCCCGCCACCCCCACCGC
>NZ_POTX01000422.1 GCF_003236305.1 Micromonospora endophytica
GAGACAGATCGTTACCCGCGAGTGGCTCTCGCGGGTAACGATCGTTACCCGCGAGTGGCTCTCGCGCCAGAGACACCTTTGCGCGATCATGCAGCTGGCCCGTGCCGGGTGCTGCGCCGAAGGCAACCGCGGACCCGTCCCACCGCGTTGAATCGGTATCGGATGAAGGAGACGGGGATGGCGTTCGGATCCGACCGGCAACGATTGACCCTGGTGCTGGCCGGGGTGGTCACGGTGCTGCTGCTGGCCGGCGGCGCACTGGTGGTGGGCCGCACCCTCACCGCCGACCGGACGGCGCCGGCCGCCACCGCGCCCGGTCCGGAGATGTCGCCGAGCGGGCAACCCAGTCCCAGCCCGACCACGCCGCCGCCGGGGGCCGACATCACCGGTCCGCTCAACCTGCTGCTGGTCGGGGTCGACACCCGGGTCAGCGTGCCCGGCTGGGAGCCGCACGCCGACGCCGTACTCGTGCTGCACGTGCCGGCGGGGCTGTCCCAGGCGTACCTCTTCTCCCTCCCCCGCGACCTGGTGGTGGACATCCCCGCCTTCAAGCCGGCCGACTACCCGGGCGGGCGGACCAAGCTCACCAACGCGATGAGCTACGGCAGCCGGGTGCCGGGCCGGTCGAAGAAGCCGGACCCCGCCCAGGGGTACGACCTGCTGCGGCGCACCGTCAGCGACTACACCGGCCTGCGCATCGACGCCGGCGCGGTGCTCACCTTCGGCGGCTTCGACAAACTGGTGGACAGCCTGGGCGGCGTCGACATCCACGTCGACCAGCGAGTGGTTTCGCGGCACCGCCGTCCCGACGGAAAGCATCGGGAACCGGGCCCCGGGGTCGGCGGCTACACCGGGCCGCAGATGGTCTACGAACCCGGCGACCGGCACCTCAACGGCTGGCAGGCGCTGGACTACGCCCGCCAGCGTTACCTGCCCGGCGGCGACTACACCCGCCAACGCCATCAGCAGCAGCTGATCCGGGCCCTGGTCGGCAAGATCCTCGACGCGGATCTGGCCCGCCAACCGGAGCGGGTCGAAGAGGTGGCCGCGGCCCTCGGCGACATGCTCGTCTACGTCGGCGGACGGCGGATCGTGGAGTTCGCGTACGCCCTCGGTGGCCTGTCGCCGGACGCTCTCACGCTCGTGGTCCTACCCGGCGGAGCGGTCGGTCAGGGCAACGCCTACCGCGGCGAGGAACTGACCCGGGTCGGCCGACGCTTCCTCACCGAACTTCGCGCCGGCCGGGTCGACGCCTACCTCGCCAAGCACCCCGACCTGACGGTCCCACCCGCACCCGCGCGTTGATCATGAGGTGAGCGGCAGTCAGATCAACTTCGCCGCTGACCTCATGATCAATCGGAGGGGAGGGCAGGTGGGGTGGTGCCGGTGAGCCAGGCGTTGAACAGGGGGGTGAGAGAGCGCCCGGAGACGCGTTCGGCGAGGGCCACGAAGTCGTCGGTGGTCGCGTTGCCGTCCCGGCGCTCGCTGGTCCAGGTGCGCAGGATCTCGAAGAAGGCGTCGTCACCCACGGTACGCCGCAGCGCGTGCACGGTGAGCGCCCCCCGCTGGTAGACGGCGCTGCTGAACATCTGCCCCGCGCCGGGATCGAGGGTGCGCCGGGACCAGTTGGTGACCGCGTACTGGCGTTCGAAGTTGCGCTGGGCGGTGGCCCCGCCGTCATGCTCCTCCCACAGCCACTCGGCGTAGCTGGCGAAACCCTCGTTCAGCCAGATGTCGCGCCAACTGGCCAGCGCCACACTGTTGCCGAACCACTGGTGGGCCAGTTCGTGGACGACCACTGAGTAGTTCGGTTCGCCGCGGCGGAAGAAGCCCGGCCCGTAGACCGGGCGCGACTGGGTCTCCAGCGCGTACCCGATCCGCTCGTCGGTGACGACCACACCGCCGTACGCCTCGAACGGGTATGGCCCGAAGAGACCGGCCAGGAAGTCCGCGATCTCACCGGTGCGGGCGAGGGACCGCGCCTCCGGCCCGGTGGCGGGCAACCCGGACGGCACGGCGGTGACCAGCGGCTTGCCGTCGTGGCTGCCGGTCTCCACCCGGTAGTCGCCGATCACCAGCGTGGTCAGGTAGCTCGCCATCGGCGAGCGCTCGGCCCACCGCCAGGTGGTCCAGCCGTCAGCGCTGCTCCGCTCCCCCGGCACGCCGTTGCTCAACGCGGCAAGGCCGTCGGGAACCGTCACCTCGATGTCGTAGGTGGCCTTGTCGGAGGGGTGGTCGTTGACCGGGAACCAGGTGGCCGCCGAGTGTGGTTGGCCGAGGGCGATAGCGCCGTCCTCGGTGTGCTGGAAGCCGCCGTCGCCCAGCACGCCGTCAGCGACGGCCTCGGGCACCCCGGCGTACGCGACCTCGACGGTGAAGCGGCTGCCGGCGGCGAGCCCCTGGCCGGGAGTGACTGTCAGTTCGCCGTCGTCGTGCTGGTGCTGCGCCGGGGAACCGTTCACCGCGACCGTGCTGACGTCCAGCCCGGCCAGGTCCAGGTTGAACCGGGACAGTCCGTGGGTGGCGGTCGCGGTGACCTCGGCCCGCCCGGTGAGCCGGTCGTCGGCCGGGTCGTAGCGCACCGCCAGCCGGTAGTGGTCGACGTCGTACCCGCCGTTGCCGCTGCCCGGCACGTACGGGTCGGCGAGATCCACACTGCCCGCCCGGAACCCGTCCTCGTCCCGCTCGTCACCCGTGCAGCTGACAAGCGTGGCCGCAGCCACCACCGCCACCGCCGCAGCCCCCCACGAC
>NZ_POTX01000423.1 GCF_003236305.1 Micromonospora endophytica
GGGGTGCGGGATGCCGCGCGGGTCGAGGGTGGCGTTGGCGGCGGCGACGTTCGCCACCGGGTCACCGGGCAGCGAGTGCCAACTGATGATGTCCGGCACGGTGTTGGTCGAGCGGACGAAGTCCAGGTACTGGTTCCAGAAGGCGTGGTTCGTCGACGGTACGCAGGCGCAGCTCGGCCCGACGATGAGCTGGTTCGGGAACTCGGCCCGGATGCGCTGGTAGGTGCGCCGCCACAGCTCGAAGTACTGCGAGATCGGGCGGTTCCAGAACGGCGTGATGTTCGGTTCGTTCCAGATGTCCCACTGCACGGTCAACCCGGCCGCCCGGATGTCGGCGATGACCCGGTTGAGGAAGTTGTCGTAGTCGGTCCAGTTGCCGTTGTCGCCGGGGAAGCGGGAGATCGCCGCGCCGTCCGCGCCCCACAGGTCGTGCGGCAGCAGGATGAACTCGCCGCCGAGGGCCGCGGTGCGGCGGGCCTGGGCGAGCGTGGAGTTCCAGCGGCGGTCGTAGTTGCCGCCGACCCAGCCGCTGCCCGGCAACTGCGCCCCGCCGGCCCGCATGTACCGGAACTTGACGTCCCGGTAGAAGTGGTCGGGCGGGCCGGAGGCGTTCTCGGTCATGCCGTAGATCCAGCCGGCCGCGCGGTACGTCGGCGCGCCGTTGGTCACCGAGAAGTTCACGGTTATCGACTCGTCGGCGGCGCGGGCCGGTGTCGGGACCGCGAGGAGGGCGGACGCGGCGAGGACGCCGACCGCGAGCTGGGCGGGAAGGCGGCGGACAGATCCTGCGCTGCTCGTGCGGGGGAGCTGCACTGTGGACTCCTTCGGGACGGGTACGCGCTCCTGGCGGCGATGAGGGGTGTCGAACCGATTCGCTGGAGCGTAGGAGCTGATAGTGATGAATGTCAACGTCTTCTCTTGACCGCCTCGTCGGACGGGCCTATCGTCGCCGAATCGATTCGACGAATCGATTCGAAGAGAGGCAGCCGTCACCCATGACCGTCGTCCGCACCGGCCCGACGTTCTCCATCCAGGACATCCCGTTCAGCCGTCGTGGATCCTGGTTCAGCATCTCCCCGGTGGTGGCCGCCCACACCCACGCCACCGACCTGCACCTGGTCTCCCACCAGACCGGGATGCATCCGGTGCTCCGGCTCACCCCCGACACCGACACCGCCACGGTGACAGCCACCGCGGCGCTGGTGACGTGGCGGCACGGAGACGGGCTTGTCGAACTGACCTACGACGGCACCGACACCGTACGGCTGCGCGGCCGGGGACTCGGCCTGCGGATCACCGCCGCGCAGGACACCCTCACCCCGTTCAGCGGCACCTACCTCTACGCCGACCCGGTCGTCGACGCGTACGTCTTCACCTCGTACGAGACCGGCCGCCGCTACCGGGTCACGCCGCTCGCGGGCGACGTACGGGCCGTGGGCACGACGGCGCTCGGCACCGCCGAGCGGGCCGTGTCGCTCCCCGCCGACCAGCCGTGGGAGATCGCCGTCGAGGAGTACGAGACGGCCCGCCGTCCCTACCCGGCCGGCCGCGACTTCGACCAACTCGTCCGGTCGCTGGTGACCGAGTTCGCCGGCTTCGTCGACACGCTGGCACCCTGGCGCAGCGCGGAGACACCCGCCGCGGAACTGGCCGCCTACGTGCTGTGGTCGGCGACGGTCACCCCGGCCGGCTTCCTCACCCGACCCGCCGTGCTCATGTCCAAACACTGGATGAACAAGGTGTGGAGCTGGGACCACTGCTTCAACGCCCTGGCCCTCGCCGCCGCCGATCCCGACCTGGCCTGGGACCAGTTCCTCCTGCCCTTCGACCACCAGGACCCCACGGGCGCGCTACCGGACTCCGTCGCCCACTCGGAGGTGCTGCACAACTACGTCAAACCGCCAGTGCACGGCTGGGCGCTGCGGCAGCTGCGGCGGCGGATGTCCCGCCCGCTGTCGCGCGACGAACTGTCCGACGCGTACCAGCGGCTGGCCCGCTGGACCACCTTCTGGCTCGACCACCGGCGGGTGCCCGGCCACCAACTGCCGCACTACCAGCACGGCAACGACAGCGGCTGGGACAATGCCACCACCTTCGACGACGACCGGGTCATCGAGACACCGGATCTGGCCGCCCTGCTGTTGCTGCAACTGCATCAACTCGCGGACCTGGCCGCGGAGCTGCGGCAGCCGGAGGCGGCGGCGCGCTGGAGCCAGCTCGCCGCCGACATCCACGCCGCACTGCTTGACGAACTCTGGGACGGGCAACGGTTCACCTCCCGGGGCGCGCGGGACGGCAACCGGCGACCGAGCACCAGCCTGCTCGATCTCATGCCGATCGTCCTCGGCGCGGCCCTGCCCACCGACGTCAGCGCCGCGCTCGCCGGCGCGCTCAAACGCCACCTGACCGCGTACGGGCTCGCCACCGAGCCAGTCGACTCACCCCACTACCTGGCCGACGGCTACTGGCGCGGGCCGATCTGGGCACCGGCCACCGTCCTGATCGAGGACGGCCTCCGTCGAGCCGGCCACATCGGCCTCGCCGACGAGGTCAGCCAGCGGTTCCGCGCCCTGTGCGAGAAGTCCGGCTTCGCCGAGAACTTCGACGCCGAGACCGGCACCGGCCTGCGCGACCGCGCCTACACCTGGACCGCCAGCGCCTACCTCCTCCTCTCCACCCC
>NZ_POTX01000424.1 GCF_003236305.1 Micromonospora endophytica
CCGCCGCCCGCCTCCCAGCCGGCCGGTCCACCACCGGGGGAGGAGAGCGCCTCGGCCGCCCACGACGACGTCCCGGGCGCGGGAACTCTGGTGGCGGTGCTGATCGGCCTGCTCGCGGTCGGGCTGGCTCTGGTCGCCGCCTGGCGCGGTCGCGCCGGCAACAGGCCGGCCCGAAGCAGCGATGGTCAGGAGGAGCGTGATCTCACTGTGAAATTTTGATTTCTCTGTGCAATCACGTCTGTTCGACGAAGTGGTCCCGGTTCTACCCGGATCGGCCCTGACGGCCCTGATGGGCAGAGACGGGAGCTGCCTGCTGGTCGATTCGCCGGACTGGCCGGAAATCACCCGATAGTGTCGCGGGGTGTGAGAGTCAATCGCCTCGTCGCTGCGGTGATCGCGGCGCTCATGACGTCGCCCCTGGCGCCGACCACCGCCACCGCGACCACCGCCACCTCGACCACCGCGACCGCCGCGACCGCCGCCGCAGCCAAAGCGCCGGTGCCCTGCCCGCGCCCGGCGCCGCCCGCGCCCGGCCTGTCGCAGCCGGTGACGCCGTCACCAGACCCGGTGCAGCGGGCGGTGGGCGGGGCCCGGCTGGCCACCGCCGGACTGGTCGTACCCCAGGGGGTGCCGACGCCACCCCAGGTGGCCGCCACCTCGTGGCTGGTGGCCGACCTGGAGACCGGTGAGGTGCTGGGTGGTTGCGGGCCACACGAGTACGCCACGCCGGCCAGCGTGCAGAAGCTGTTGCTGGCCGCCACCATGCTGCCCCGGCTGGACCCGGCCGAGGAGGTCACCATCACCGCCGGTGACCTCGACATCGAGCCTGGTAGTTCGGCAGTGGGACTGGTGGAGGGCGGCCGGTACCGGATCGAGACGTTGTGGCTGGGCCTGCTGCTGCGCTCCGGCAACGAGGTGGCCAACGCGCTGGCCCGGCTCGGCGGCGGCGCGGACGGGATGGCCGGCGGGCTGCGGGCGATGAACGATCAGGCGCGCCAGCTCGGCGCCTACCAGACCCATGCCGCCACGCCCTCCGGACTGGACGGCCCAGGCCAGTTCACCAGCGCGTACGACCTGGCCCTGATCGCCCGGGCCTGCTTCGACGACGCCCGTTTCCGGCGCTACGCGGCGACCCGCGAGGCGACCATCCCAGCCCAGCCGAGGCAGCGCGCCAAGGGCTTCACCATCGACAACGACAACCAGTTGCTCTACCAGTATCCCGGCGCGTTGGGCGGCAAGACCGGCTACACCGACCTGGCCCGACACACCTACGTCGGCGCGGCCGAGCGCGATGGTCGCCAGCTCGTGGTCACCCTGCTCGGTGCCGACGCCGCCGACAAGCGGGGGTGGGAACAGGGTGCCGCCCTGCTCGACTGGGGCTTCACGTTGCCCCGGCACGCCTCGGTCGGCGCGCTGGTGCGCCCGGGGGCAACCACCGCCTCCGCGCCGCCCGCCTCGGTGCCGCCGCAGGCACTGCCCGGCGGCGCGTCCGGCGCAGAGGCTTCCGACCCGCGTACCTTCGCCGACCGGCTCCGGACAGCTTCCGTGATCGGCCTCACCGTCGGACTGACGCTACTCGCGGGAGGTCTGGTCGGCCGCCGTCGGCGGCTGCGCACCGCCGGGACGGGACGGCCGACGCGTACCGAATGACCGCCGCACGGAGGTGGCTGGCGGCAATGGTTGCGGGCGTTGCGCTGGCGGTGGCCGGGTGTGGGCGGGACGAACCGCGACCGCCACCCTCGCCGTCGGCGCCGTCGGGGCCGGACTTCGTCGTGCTCTCCGATGTGGATCAACGCATCCTCACCGACATCCGGTACGCCACGGCGTACAACTTCATCGGTCGCCCCGTCGACGGCTACCAGGAGCCGTTGTGCCTGCTCACCACCCGGGCCGCCGAAGCGCTGCGCGGGGTACAGGACGCGGCGCTCGCCGTCGGCCGCAGCCTGAAGGTGTACGACTGCTACCGCCCACAGCGGGCCACCGACGACTTCCTGCACTGGGCCGGCCAGCCGGGGCAGGACGCGATGAGGGTCGCGTTCCACCCCCGGGTGGCCAAGGCGGAGTTGGTCGACCGCGGCTATCTCGGCGCACCCAGTGCCCACAGCCGGGGCAGCACCGTCGACGTCACCCTGGTCGACGTGCCGGCGCCGGAACAGCCCCGCTACGTACCGGGCCAGCCGTTGGCTGCCTGCACCGCCCCGCAGGCGCAGCGCTTCGCCGACAACAGCGTCGACATGGGCACCGGCTTCGACTGCTTCGATCCGTCGTCGCACATCGACTCTGACCAGATCGACCCCACCGCCCGAGAGAACCGGCGGCAACTGCGCCAGTTGATGACCGCCGGCGGCTTCGTCGGTTACGACCAGGAGTGGTGGCACTTCCGCTACGGCGACGAACCGTGGCCGGACACCTACTTCGACCTACCGGTCACCCGTTCCTCAGCCCGCTGACGGTCCGGCACGGATGTTTCCGGGCCTGTCTCGCCAACGGTGTTTCCGGCGATCTTGGTTAGTAGGTTTCAGCGGTCGGGAAGCGGTCGCTGAAGGTGATGGCGAAGGCGTTCAGAGCGGGTTTCCAGCGCATCGTCCATCGGGTCCT
>NZ_POTX01000425.1 GCF_003236305.1 Micromonospora endophytica
GGACGAAGGGGAGGTCGGCCGGGGGGCCGGACTCGATCAGTCGCCACAGCGCCGCCGTGTCGAGGTGTTCCTCGACCAGGTCGCCGAGCAGGTCGAGGGTGCGTTCCCGGGCGGCGGCGAACGAGTTGCCGGGCGCGACCCGGAAGCCGGTACGCCCGGCCAGGCGCGCCACCCGGGTCAGGAACCAGCGGCGGAACTCGTCGGACTCGAACGTGCCGTGCCAGTGGGTGCCGTGCACCACGCCGTGCAGGGCACCCTCGCCGGCCCCGCTCAGGTCGTGCAGCAGCGGGGTGAGTTCCGGGTCGGTGGTCGAGACGTACCCGTGGTGGATCTCGTAGCCGCGGACCGGAAGGTCGCCGGCGGCGCTGCCCTCCGCCGGCCGGACCGTCTTGTGCGGATCGAAGGTGATCTCGATGGGTAGCAGGCCGAGACCGGGGACGCTGCCCCGACGGCTCTCCACCGGGTCGTGGATGGCGCGCGCCAGCATCTGGTAGCCGCCGCAGATACCCAGCAGCGGCCGGCCCGCCGCCACGTGCGCGGTCACCGCGTCGGCCAGGCCGGTCTCGCGCAGCCAGGCCAGGTCGGCCACCGTCGACTTGGAACCGGGCAGCACCACCAGGTCGGCGGCGGCCAACTCGGCCGGCTCGACGGTGAGCCGCACCCGTACCCCCGGCTCGGTGGCGAGCGCCTCGACGTCTGTGGCGTTGCTGATCCGGGGCAGCCGCACCACTGCCACGTCCAGCCACTCGGTGCCGTGCGGGGCGGCCGGTCGACCGAGCACCCGCCCGTAGGCGAGCGAGTCCTCCGCGTCCAGCCACAGGTCGAGTGCCCACGGCAGCACGCCGTAGGTGGGCCGACCGGTGAGCTGACGCAGCATCTCCAGCCCCGGGGCGAGCAGGCCCCGATCGCCCCGGAACTTGTTCACCACGAAGCCGGCGATCAACGCCTGGTCGGCCGGATCAAGCAGGGCCAGGGTGCCGAACATGGCGGCGAACACCCCACCCCGGTCGATGTCGCCCACCACGATGGTGGGCAGCCGGGCCTGCCGCGCCAGGCCCATGTTCACGTAGTCGCCGTCGCGCAGGTTGATCTCCGCGGGACTGCCGGCCCCTTCACAGACCACCACGTCGTACGCCTGCCGCAGCTCCGCCAGCGCGGCGTACGCCGTCTGCGCCAGCCGGGGCCGCAGCGACCGGAAGCTGCCGGCGGTGATGGTGTCGACCGCCTCGCCCAGCAACACCACCTGGCTGGACAGGTCACTGCCCGGCTTGAGCAGCACCGGGTTGAACCGCAGGTCGGGAGCGATCCCGCAGGCTGCCGCCTGCATCGCCTGGGCCCGGCCGAGTTCACCGCCTCGACCGTCGGGCCCGATCACCACCGCCGAGTTGTTCGACATGTTCTGCGCCTTGAACGGCGCCACCTTGACACCCTGCCGGTGCAGCCACCGACAGATGCCGGCGGTGAGCACGCTCTTGCCGGCGTCGGAGGTGGTCCCGGCGACCAGCAGTCCCCCGCTCATCGCCCCCGCCCAGCGCTGGCTTTCATGTCGCGGGCTTTCGTGACGCTAGCTTTCATGTCGCGGACGGCGCTGGCTTTTGCGGCACCGGCACCGGCACCGGCGCGGGCCGCGCGGCGGGCGAGGGCGCTGGTCAGGCGGCCGACGGTCAGGGGGTACGCCACAGCGAGCCCGAGCGCCGCCAGCCCCACCGCACCGCTGAGCCGGGCCGCCCGCGGCAGGTGGCGCGGATCGGGGCGGGGTCCGTCACCGAGGAACGGACGCACCTCGGAGCGGCCGAAGTAGACGTTGCGTCCACCCAGCCGTACGCCCAGCGCCCCCGCCATCGCCGCCTCGCACTGCCCCGCGTTGGGGCTGGGATGATCGGCCCGGTCCCGCCGCCACACCCGCCAGGCCCGTTCCCGGTCGCCGCGCCCGACCGGTGCCACGGCGATGGTCAGCAGGCCGGTCAATCGTGCCGGCACCAGGTTGAGCAGGTCGTCGAGGCGTGCGGCCGGCGTACCGAAGCGGGCGTAGCGGGCCGACCGGTGACCGACCATCGCGTCGAGCGTGTTCACCGCGCGATAGCCGAGCAGCCCCGGCAACCCGGCCAGCGCACCCCAGAACAGTGGCGCGACCACCGCATCGGAGGTGTTCTCCGCGACCGATTCCACTGTCGCCCGGGTTACTTCGGCCTCGTCAAGACTCGACGGATCCCGCCCGCAGAGGTTGCCGAGCCGCTGCCGGGCGGCCGGTAGGTCACCCGCGCGCAACGCCGAGCCCATCGCCTCCGCCTCGTGCCGCAGGCTGCGTCCGCCGAGCACCGCCCAGGTGCCGCCAGCGACAAGCACCGCCCGGGCCACCGGCCGACGCCGGGTGCCGATCGCAGCCGCCGCCCCGAGCAGCACCGGCGCGCCAACGGCGAGCGCGGTGAAGGCGGCACCGGAGCGCCGGTCCGGCCGGTAGAGGCGGCGTTCCAGCGCGGCAGCGGCCCGACCGAACCCAGCGACCGGATGCCCGCGTTTCGGATCACCGAACAGCGCGTCCAACGCGTACCCGGCCACCAACCC
>NZ_POTX01000426.1 GCF_003236305.1 Micromonospora endophytica
GTCGGGTGGGACGAAGCGTTTGACCAGCTCGGTGGCGGCCACGTACCCGGTGGTGAGCGCGGCGAGCGTGGCCAGCACCGGCAGTGGTGGGCGGCCGAGCCCGAGCGGCCCGGCCATCGGGCTGAACGGCAGCGCGACGGTGACCGCGATGAGCAGCGCCCCGGTGGCGAGCAGCGGCGTCGAGGGACGGCTACGCAGGAAGGCCCGGTTGGTACGCAGCACCATCAGCACGATGATCTCGGTCGCGGTGAACTGGATGAACCAGGCGGCGCGGAACACGTCGGTGGGGGTCCGCCACCACCAGTGCAGCACGGCGAGCGCGGCGAGGTCGACGGCGACGCTGAGGGATCCGTAGACCAGCATGAACTTGCGGATCGCGCGGACGTCGACGCTGCGCGGGCCGTGCAGTTGCTCGGGGTCGGTGCGGTCGGTGGAGATCGTGGTGTAGGGAATGTCGGAGAGGAAGTTGAGCAGCAGCACCTGCCGGGGCAGCAGCGGCAGGAAGGGCAGCAGCAGGGTGGCGATGCTCATGCTGACCACGTTGCCGAAGGACGCGCTGGTGTTGACCCGGAGGTACTTCAGGGTGTTGGTGAAGGTCCGCCGGCCCAGCCGGACCCCGTCGGCCACCACGTCGAGGTCCTTCTCCAGCAGGACGATCGCCGCCGCCTGCTTCGCCACGTCGGCGGCGGTGTCCACCGAGATGCCGACATCGGCGGCGTGCAGGGCGGGGGAGTCGTTGATGCCGTCGCCGATGAAGCCGACCACGGCGCCCCGGGACCGCAGCGCGGTGAGTACGCGTTCCTTCTGCACCGGGTCGACCTCGGCGAACACCTCGGTGCCGGCGACCCGGTCGGGCAGTTCCGCGTCGGCGCAGGCGGCGATGTCGGCACCGAGCATCGGTTCGCCGGTGAGGCCGACCTGCGCGGCGACGTGTGCGGCGGCGTGCCGATTGTCGCCGGTGATCAACCGGACGGCTACGCCCAGCGTGGTGAGCCGGTCGATCGCCTCGGCGGCGTCGGGCTTGGCCGGATCCTGGAAGGCCAGCAGCCCGACCAGGGTCATCTGAGTCTCGTCGTCCACACTGGCGGTACGCGCACCCGGTAGCTCCCGGACCGCCAGGCCGAGCACCCGGTGCCCACGTTCGCTCAACTCGGTGAACCGCTGCTGGATCCGGTCGCGTACCTGATCCAGTGGCACGACACCGCTGTCGGTGCGGGCCGTGGCGCAGACAGCCAGCACTGCGCCGAACGAACCCTTGGTGATCAGGGTGGCGACGCCGTCCTCGTCGACGAGCACGGAGAGCCGCTGACGGGTGAAGTCGTACGGCACCTCGGCGATCCGGCGGGCCGGGTCGGCGGGCGGTTGCCCGGCCATGATGGCGGTGTCCATCGGGTTGGTGAAGCCCTGCTGGAGTCCGGCGTTGAGCCGGGCCAGCCGGGCGGTCCCGGCATCGGGCGTGCCGCCGAGGTCGAGGCAGTCGGTGAGCGTCACACTCCCGGTGGTGAGCGTTCCGGTCTTGTCGGTGAGCAGCACGGTCATCGCACCGAAGTCCTCGATCGCCGCCAGACGTTTGACGATCACCCGATGCGCGGCCATCGCCCGGGCACCGGCGGAGAGGCTCACCGCGACGATCGCCGGGAGCATCTGCGGGGTCAGCCCGACGGCGAGGGCCAGGGAGAAGAGCAGGGAGTCGATGATCGGCCTGCCCATCAGCAGGTTGGCCACCGCGATGCCGACGAGCAGCACCGCCATGATCCGGACCAGCAGCAGCCCGAAGCGGGTCAGGCCCCGCTGGAAGCCGGTCGCGGCGGGCCGGGCCCCGACCCGGGCGGCCACTTCGGCGTACGCGGTGTCCCGGCCGGTCCGCATGACCACCGCCCGGCCGGTGCCGCTGACCACGTGGGTGCCCATCCACAGCGCGTTGGTCCGCCCGGACAGCTCCGCGTCGGCGGGTGCCGGGTCCGAGTTCTTCTCCACCGGGAACGACTCCCCGGTGAGGGCGGCCTGGTCGACCTGCAACCGGTGCGCCTCGACCACCCGGCAGTCGGCCGGCACCACGTCACCGGCGTGCAGCAGCACCAGGTCGCCGACCGTCACCTCCTCGACCGGTACGCCCACCTGGTGACCGTCGCGGAGCACCTCCACGGTCACCCGGACCCGCGCCTGGAGCGCGTCGACAGCTCGCCCGGCGGCGCGTTCCTGCCAGAACCCCAGCCCGCCGCTGGCCGCGACGATGGCCAGGATGATCGCGCCGTCGATCAGGTCGCCCACGGCCATCGACAGCACCGTGGCGGCGATGAGGATCACGATGATGGGGCTGGTGAACTGGGTCAGCAGCAGCCGCCAGCCCCGACGGCGGGTCACCTGGACCTGGTTGGGCCCGTGGTCGCGCAGCAGCCGCGCCGCCTGCTCGCCGGTGAGCCCCTGGGCCGGGGCGCCGACGGCGGTCAGGGCCTCGGGCAGCTCACCAGCCCAGAACCGCGCGGCGCGCCCCGGTGACCCGACCCGTGCCC
>NZ_POTX01000427.1 GCF_003236305.1 Micromonospora endophytica
CCACTGCCCCCACCCCCTCCGCTCCCACTGACGGCGGCGCCCACGGCAGGGATCCGGGCGCGAAAGTGCCCCCGGCGGTCCCCGGCGGAGGACAGTTTCGCGCCAGGATTCCGGCCACAGTCGTTTCAAGATCGGCCACAAGAGGAGGGCAGCGCGGGCTGGCGGGACCGCTTGCTGCCCGCGTCCTTCACGAGACGCCGCAACTGGTGCCCAAAACCGGTCCGGAAGCCGCGACATGCCGCAACTCGTGCCGGCGACCAGTCGGGAAGACGCGAGATGCCGCAACTCGCATCCCCGAGCGGATGAACGTGCCGCGTAGCTGATTACCTGCGGCAACACCGTCGCCCCGGCCCCACAAGGGCCGGGGCGACACCCGTTCAGCGCCTTGGGTCAGAGACGGCCGGCGAGTTGGGCGACGAAGAGCCGCCAGGCGGCGGGAGTGAAGGTCAGCGCCGGGCCGGTCGGGTCCTTCGAGTCCCGTACGCCGACCACGCCGGGCAGGTTGTCAGCGACCTCTACGCAGTCGCCCCCGTTGGAGCTGCTCCGGATGCTCTTGCGCCAGACGGCGCCAGTCAGGTCAGCCATGATCGTGCCTCTAGGTAGTCGAGGGTCTGGCGACGCGGAAGTGCCACCGAACGCAGCGTATCCCAAATGGACCAAAGGCCGGTGGTCTCGTTTGTCAGCCGTCCGGCCGCCTGGTCATCGAGGTACGCAACATCGCCGTCTTCGGTTGTCGCTATGACGAACGGTCCCGCCTGCCCGGCATGCAGGCCAGCGTCCAAGGGCAGCACGTGCAGGAGGATGTTGGGCCGCTGGGCAATGTTGACCAAGTGGTCGAGCTGCGGATGCATGATCTCCGGGCTTCCACGGCGTAGGGCGAATTCGTCAACGACCGCGACGAAGAGAGGTGGCTTACGCCGTTCCAGTACTGCTTTCTGACGGCGCATACGAGTCTCGACGTAGTCGGCCACCTCGTCTGGCTCGAGCAACCCGCAGCTGAGAACTGCCGACGCGTACGCCGGTGTCTGCAACAAGCCCGGAATGACAGCGACCTGGAAGGACCGCAGCGCAGTTGCCTGAAGCTCCGTCTCCACCCACGGTCGCAGCCACGGCGGTTCACGGCGCTTCAAAACGTCCGGCCAAATGTCCTCGACCTCGCGCCGAAGCGCAGCAGCCGCCGCTGCACGGTGACGCGGATGAGGCACGCGGCCCGGCGTAATCCACCGCCCAACCGTCTTCGGATCCACACCGACCTGCTCGGCAAGACTTTCGATGGTCTGACCGGTATCGGCCATGGCCGCCCTCAGCGCTTGGTTCATGACCACCTCCACGAGACGTCTGCGACGTCTGATGAATCTATATCTACGCGGTGTAGCCGTCCACATGCAATCAGCGATTGTTGCGATAGATGGCACCCAGGGGCAAACCAGGCGCCCTGCTGCCGGGCCGCCGCCCGGACCGGGGAAGCACCTATACGGCGGCCCCGACATCCCATGCCGATGGAGGAGGTCGCCTATGTCTGTACCGAGGCCCGCGAATGCCGTGCCCGCGTCACGCTGGACGAGCCGCCCGGCCAGTCCAGATCCCGGGCGGCGGGAGGACGGCACTCCCCGCGTCGCGCCTGGCGTGTATCTGCTGACCCGGGAGGCGTCGCCGCAGTTCGCCAAGCCGATCACGGTCCGGGTGATCCGCGAGCTGACCGACCGGCACACCTATTACGACTGGACCTGGATCCAGGTGTACCAACTCGACCGCAACGGCGACGCCATCGACCGCCGCGAGCTGTTCGTACGACCGGCCGGACTTAGACTCGTACCCCCGCCGGGCGGAAGTCGGTCTCCCCGCCGGCGGCGCGGCACCACCGGGAGCGACAGATGAGGCCGCGCCTGCGCGATCACGTCCCGTCCCGCCCGACGTGGCGCTGCCAGGCATGCGGCACCGCCTGGCCCTGCTCACCGGCGAAGCTGCGCCTGCTCGCCGAGTATCGCGGCGACATGCCGGGACTGTTGGTCCACCTGGTCGCGCTCCGCGAAGAGGCCACCGTCCAACTCGCCGACCTCCACCCCGGTGACTACCCCACGAACCTGCACAGACGTTTCACCGACTGGGTTCCGGTACGCTCCGGCATGTGACAGCGGCAAGCTCACCAAGCACCGCCGACGTCGAAACCGCGGTCGCCCACGCCGTCGCGAACGCCGCTCTAGCAGGCGTCGAATTCGACGAGGAGTGGCGGGAGAAACTTCGCGGCGTCGCCTCCGGCCTCATCAATGCCGACGAGTTGATCAACCGGGCCTGTCTCGCCAACGGTGTTTCCGGCGATCTTGGTTAGTAGGTTTCAGCGGTCGGGAAGCGGTCGCTGAAGGTGATGGCGAAGGCGTTCAGAGCGGGTTTCCAGCGCATCGTCCATCGGGTCCT
>NZ_POTX01000428.1 GCF_003236305.1 Micromonospora endophytica
GGGTGGGAGCGTGGGGGGTGTCGGTGGCGAGGGAGTGCAGGCCGTAGGTGAGTTCGATGGTGAGGGCCTCGGGTTCGGGTTGGTGGGCGGTGGCCAGCACGGCGGCGCGGTCGTTGCGCAGGCAGGTCTGCGGGTGGCCGGCGATCTCGGCGGCCAGCCGCTCGGCCGCCGCGCGTGACTCACCCGGGCCGACCAGCCGGTTGACCAACCCCATGGCGTACGCCTCGTCGGCCGGCACCGGACGGCCGGTGAGGATCAGGTCCATCGCCCGGCTCTCGCCGATCAGCCTCGGCAGCCGCACCGTGCCGCCGTCGATCAACGGCACGCCCCAGCGCCGGCAGAAGACCCCGAGCACCGCGTCCGACTCGGCGACCCGCAGATCGCACCAGAGCGCCAACTCCAGCCCACCGGCCACGGCGTGGCCGGAGATCGCGGCGATCACCGGCTTGCTGAGCACCATCCGGGTGGGGCCCATCGGGCCGTCGCCGTCCGGCTCGACCCGGTTGCCGCTGGGCGTACCGATGGCTTTGAGGTCGGCACCCGCGCAGAACGTGCCGCCGGCTCCCCAGAGCACCGCCACCGAGGCGTCCGGATCGGCCTCGAAGGACCGGAACGCGTCAGCCAGAGCGCGTGCGGTGGGCCCGTCGACCGCGTTGCGTACCGCCGGTCGATCCAAGATCACCGTGGTCACCGGTCCGTCCCGTTCCACCCGTACCGCCATCCCATCAGGATGCCGGTGCCCGGCGCATCAGGTCGCCCGGGGTCTCGTCAGGCCCGTCTCCGGCTGAGGCGGGCGGGAGCGGTGGCCGGCCGTCCGAACGGGTGAACTCGGCCCTTGCCTGGTGATTCGTCCCGGACGACCGGTTTGCCGTCGGACCCGGCGGGAAGTTGGTAGCCGTGCGAGCCTTGTTGACGAAGATCGAGCAAGCTTCCGGCCTGGACCGGTTCGGTGACCGGTTGCAGGGTGTGGTGCAGGGCATCCTCCGTCCGCAGCGGGTCCGGGATCTGCTGCACGGGGTCTGGCTCGGGCACCCGCTGCACCCGGCGATGGTGCAGGTGCCGGTCGGGTCCTGGATCAGCGCAGCCGTGCTGGACCTGATGCCGGGCCAGCGCCGGGCGGCCACCACGCTCACCGCGGTCGGCACGCTGAGCGCGGTGCCGGCGGCGGTCGCCGGGTTGAACGACTGGGCCGCACTGTCCCGGGACCAACGCCGGATCGGACTGGTGCACGCCGCGGCGAACACCGTCGCGCTGGCGATGTACGGCGGCTCGGTGGCCGCGCGGTTGTCCGGCCGACACCAACTCGGGCGTACGCTCGGCTGGCTCGGGCTGAGCGCCGCCGGTGCGGGGGCGTACATCGGTGGGCACTTGGCGTACAAGCAGGGTGCCCAGGTGAACGTGAGCGTTTCCGACCTGCACCTGATCAGCGACGGCTGGCATCCGATCGCCGAGCTGACCAAGCTGCCGCAGCGGGAACTCGTCACCCACAAGGTGGACGACGTGTCGGTGATCGTCTACCGGCACGGCGACGACGTCACGGTGATGCTCGAACGCTGCCCGCACCAGAGCGGCCCACTCGGCGAGGGTGAGGTACGCGAGATCGACGGACACGCCTGCGTGGTGTGCCCATGGCACGGCAGCACGTTCCGCCTCAACGGCGGCGAGGTGGTGCACGGGCCGTCCCCCAACGACCAGCAGATCCTGCCGACCCGGATTGTCGACGGCCAGCTGGAGACCCGCCTGCCCTGACCGTCGCCGGACCCGCCCGGCACGGTCAAGATCCGCACAAGTTCAGGGAAAGTGCTGCCTCGTCAGCCATCAGCCAGCGAGACAGCACTTTCCCTGAAACTGCTACCGAGGCCGGGTCCAACCAGCCTTCGTGATGACGGCCGGGCTGCGTATTGCCCCGGCACCCGTCGTGGGTGGACCGGGGCAACAGAGGCGCTTGAGGTCGCCTGGGAGGGATTGAACGGTCCTCGGTGCGGCGGCGGTGTCAGTAGCGGCGGTGGCGGCCGATCGGCAGTTCCGACGGTGGGCTGACCGGGACGTGCCGCCGTCCGCCGACGCGGGCCGCCGCCGGGCGACGACGCATGCCCAGTACGGCACCGATCTGCGCGCCGATGATGCTGGCCACGGCGAGCACCGCGGAGACCGCGAGCGGGCGGTTGACCCGGTCGGGTTCGCTGGCGCTCGCCGCACCCACAGTCACCACCGGCGGGTGGCCGCCCGGCGCATCGCCGCGTGGCGGTGCGTGTTCGCCGCCCTGCGGTCCGGGCCCCACAGGTGTGAGCGAGCCGCGCCCGCCGGGCTCCTGCGTCGAGCCGTCAGGCTGCTGAGTGGATCCGCCGGGCTCCTGCGCTGGGCCGCCAGGTTGGGAGCTGGAGCCGCCGGGCTGCGGGGTGGGGCTGCCG
>NZ_POTX01000429.1 GCF_003236305.1 Micromonospora endophytica
ACACGGGCCTTATCGTCGGCAGCGTCAGATGTTTATAAGAGACAGGCGGCGCAGCACCCACAGCCGGGGCGGCGCACCATCCGGACCGGCCGGCAGCGCCCGGACCGTGTCATGGGCGGGCCCACCGACGAACCGTACCGTCACCTCAGTCATCACCGGTTCCGCCTCCCACTGTTCGACACTGGCGTCCCGGCTCGCACGCTAACCCCACCAGCCCCGCCGCGAGGCCGGTTTGCCCTGATCGGGGGCGGGGTACCGTCCGGCGGGGCCGCGGGCAGGCAGGCCGTGGCAGGCAGGATGAAGGACGAGGAGCGGGCCATGAGAACGCTGGACGGGCGGTACCGGCTCGAACAGCGGATCGGTCTCGGCGGTATGTCAGAGGTCTGGCGGGCGCACGACGAGGTGCTGGACCGCGAGGTGGCGGTGAAGCTGCTGTCGCCGGGCCAGCCCGAGGACGCGGCCTCGGTGGCCCGCATCCGCGCCGAGGCGCGCTCGGCGGCCCGCCTGGTCCATCCCAACGTCGCCAGCGTGCACGACTTCGGCACCTGCGGGAGGCTGCCGGGACATGAGACGCCGTACATCGTGATGGAGCTGGCCATGGGCGAGACGCTCGCCACACATCTGCGGACCGGTCCGCTGGACTGGCGGATCGCGGTGCGGGTGTGCGCGGAGGTGAGCGCCGCGTTGGCCGCCGCGCACGCGCACGGCATCGTGCACCGCGACGTCAAGCCGGCGAACGTGATGCTCACCCCGTCGGGGGCGAAGGTGCTCGATTTCGGTATCGCCACGCCGGCCGGCGCCGCCGACCCGTCGCCCGAGGGCATGGTGGTGGGTACGCCTGCCTACCTCGCTCCGGAGCAGCTGCACAGGGCGCCGGTCACCCCGGCGGCCGACATGTACGCCCTCGGCGTCCTGCTCTACTGCTGCCTGACCGGCCGGTTGCCGTACACCGTGGACAGCGTGACCCAGTTGCTCGGCCCGCAGCGGCGGCAACCCCCGCAACCGCTGCCCGAGGTCCCGGGCCTGCCCGCCGAGGTGGCCGACCTGTGCCGGCGCTGCCTGGCCGAGGATCCTTCCGTGCGTCCCAGCAGCCTGGTCGCCGCGTTGCTGCTCGCCGAGGCGGTCGACGCCCGGGTGTACGTGCCGATGCACCAGCCCCTGCTGCCCCGGCAGCGACAGCCGTCGGTGAGTCCGTGGACCGCCCGCGCGGCGGCCGAGGCGACCGAGGCGGCGGTCGAGGTTCCCGGCACCTGGTCCGGCTGAGTTCGGCCGCCACCGGCGCGGCGGGCGACTGCGGCGGTTTCACCGCTGCGGGCTCGGGTAGCCGGGCGGGGAGCGACGGGAGGAACGCGATGTCGAGTTCCAGGCTGAACGAGGTTGCCACCGCGACCGCCGAGGGCGGTCACGTCCGTACCGACGACGGGGCGCTCTCCACCCCCCTCGCCTCGCCACTGGCGCCGCACTGCTCCGGGTTGACCCCGGAGCAGTTGCTCGCCGCGGCCTTCGCCTCCTGCCTGCACCACGCGGCGGTGGAGGCGGCCGGGGCGATCACGGACGAGGCACACACCGTGCAGGTACGCGCGGAGGCGACGCTGGGGCGTGACGACGACGGCCGGTACCGCGCCGACGTGCACGCCTCGATCTCCTCCGTCGGCCTCACCCGTCAGCAGCTCGGCGAGCTGGTGGAGCAGGCTGACCGGCTGTGGCCCTTCTCCAGCACGGATGGCGGTCGGCACCGGCTCACCGTCACCTCGGCGGAGAACGGCAGGCACTGACCGCCTTCCGGGCCGTCCGTTCCATTCCGTCACGCCGACCGACCGAATTGTGGTCGGCCGTTCGACCGAGGGCGGATCACTGTCACATTAACCCCGGCAAGATCGGCGTTTTTTGCCCATTCTGTGCAACAATTCGGATATAACCGGAACTGGGGATATTCGTGGTTGACCGGTTATGCGGCTCCTCCGCGAAGAATCGACCGGCAGACCGCGGCAAATTGTGACTCATGCCACCAATCAGGCCGATGGCAGCGCGCCGATAGCTGCCTAGCCTCGGCGAGTGCATCCCGACGACCAGATCGACCAGGAGTCGACCCCCGAGACCTCGGCGGCCCGATCGAGCGAGATGGCATCATCCGAACGGACGAGTGGCCGGCATCGGATTCCCTCCGGACGGCACCGCCGGGTCCGTAACCTGCTCGGTTCCACCTCGGTCCGAGTGGCCCTCGCCACCGGCGTGACCTGCTGCCTCGGCGCGGCCGGAGCGCTCGCCGCGACCCGCGACACCGCCGAGGCGCCGGTGCCACAGGTGGCCGAGGCGGTGGCCGACCGCGCGCTGGCCACGCGAGGCGAGGCCGCCTCCCGGTCACTGGACCGCAGCCCCTCCCCCACCC
>NZ_POTX01000042.1 GCF_003236305.1 Micromonospora endophytica
GCCCCCACCTGCCAGCCCCGACACAATTGCCACACAGTGGACGGCTCTTATTTCACCTACTATCGTTAAGTGCATGCCTGACGGACCTGTCCGCGTCACCGGACCACTCCTGGCCGTCCTGAACGCCCTTCTCGACGCCGACGGCTACGAGCTGCATGGCTGGGCGATCATGAAGACCACAGGGAAATCCGGTCCCACCATCTACAAGATCCTTGAACGGCTCGCCGATTCACAGTGGGTAACCTCCCGCTGGGACACCCACACCGAACCCGGCAAGCCCCGCCGCCGCTACTACCAGCTCACGGGACACGGCGTAGCCAGCGCCCGACAGCTGATCGCCCAACGACAGACGAAGACGGCACCGGCCACCCGAACCCGCCTGGCCTTCGGCTGGTGCCGCGCGTGAACCGTTGGGAAATCATCCTCGGCATCGTCCTCGGGCTGCTCGTCAACGAGGTCACCGACATCTCACCCTGGATCGCCCGGAAGCTGGTCCACTGGTCGGCCTACCGCTGGACGACCGACCCGGCGACCGCCGCAGGTTACGCGGAGGAATGGGCAGCACTCATCGATGAGCGGCCCGGCAAACTACTCAAACTACTCACCGCCACACGGTTCACTCTCGGGGCCGCCGGTCGAGCTGTGCCGAGGATCGCGAAGAACGGCACCAAGACCGCACGCTTGACCTCCCGGCGCATCAAAGCCCGCCTGGCGGCCATCAACTCGCCCTGGAATAAGCCACGCGAAATGGAGATGATCGTCCCCCACGACCTTCTCACCAAGGGCACCGATCTCAAACACCTAGCCGAGCACATCAAGATCGCCCATGAGCAGCGGCACCGTCCCGATCTGGTCATGAAGACTCAGGACGGCCGGAGCCTGATCATCCACATGAAGGCGACACGAAAGCGAAACCGGTTCTGGCACAGATTCAAGTAGGCAAGCTCGCCAAAGCGGACCCCGGTCTCTACTTCCGCACCTGACGGATCACACCGCCGCCACCTCGCTGAACATCAGCGATCTGCGCCGCCACCCTCGACGTGTACTCTCCCCCCTCCCGGCCATCCCCATACGACAGCACGAACACGATGTCGCGCCTCTTCCCACCGCAGTTGCAGCCCACCAGGCTCCTCCTACCTGCCGTGCACCTCGGCGGCCAAGGCTGCCACGAGGGTCTTACGGTCCCGGCCGATCGTCGCAGCGATCCGGTCGGCGACCGTCGCGTTCGCGACTCGCTGCCGCTCGGCGGCGAACCCGGCCGCGACCGCACGCCGCACCGCCGCGTCTAGGACGGCCGGAGACAGCGCGGCCCCGTCGCGCCAGCCGGCGGCCAGGTCGGTCGGCTTCCAGCCGGCCCAGCCGGAGGCCACCATTGCGTACGCCCGCCCACCCGACGAACGTCCCCGCACAACCGGGAACCCGCCGACGTTGACGCACAGCGCGGCGACGAGCTGCCGTGCCCCGCCGATCCACCGCCAGTCTCCCGACAGCGGCGACCGGCGCAGCAGCTGCACCTGCCCCTCGGTGGCCTCCGGCACCAGCGCACCGGCGACCCATGTGCCGTTCGCATCCCGGCCGGCCCGGACCACGGCCACCTGCGTGCCGGTGTCGTCGTAGTGCGCCACCGCGCTAGCCGCACTTGCGGCCAGGTCGGCATGCCCGGTCGACGCCGTGATGTGCCCGACAGGGAGCAGTTCCCCTTCGGCGGTCTGGATCTCCGGCCGGTGGAACCAGTCGAACCCGCCCTCGGCCGGCGGCAGCACGCACTGCCCGCCGGTCAGGAACGACAGGTGGCAGTCGTTGTCCGCGAGGTGCCCGAACACCCGCCCGTCTGCGGTCACCTGGATGGGCGTCAGCTCGGACAGGCCCGGGTCGTCGAACCACGCCCGGGGCGGGTACAGCGGCGCGACCTGCTTCGGCGTGCCGCCCGCGCCGGCCGCGGTGACGGCGGCGTCCTCGTCCTCCGCTTCGTCCGAGGGCGTCTCGTCGTCGACGTCGTCGGCAGGCTCGTCGTCGACTAGGTCCAGGCGCGCCTCCATGAACGCTTGCGTCCCGAGCATGGTCACCGCCATGACCCGGCCCTTCGTCACCGTGATGTACGGCTCCTCGCCGGACTCGATGAACGCTTCCCATTCTTGGTCGGTCAGGTCCTCGATCGGAGTGCCGTCACCGTCGGTGTACACGAACTCGAAGTCGTCCAGGTCCACGCTCGGGAACAGCACCCCGGCCCGCCACAGCTCCAGGGCCTCCGCCAATTCCGGCACGGCGTCGATGAAGTCGCCCTCGCCAGCCAGCTGCGTCGCCTGTACCTCGCCGGCCGTGATCCGGCCAATCGTCACCGCGCCCTCGTGTCCGGGTGCGTCTTCTCGCGCCCACCGCAGCGGCAGCGGCAGGTCGCGGAACGACCAGTCGCCGTCCTTCGCGAAGATCCGCCGGTCGCCGGACACCGCGCCCAGCGGTGCCAGGATTCCCTTCCAACTCGCCATTGGTTTGCTACCCTTCGCGGCTGCCGCCGCCGTCACCGTGATGTCCAACCCGGTGGCCCGGTTTCGTCGAGGCCACGGGTGCTTCGGGATCTCAGGCAGCGGCTCGTCGGCCGGCACCTCGATCATCGTGCAGCGGCAGTTCACGACCTGGCCGGACGGCGCCGCAGGGTCGCCCGGGAACCGCAGCGGCACCCCGCCGACCATGAACACGCCGTCCAGGGCGACGCGCTGCCCGTCCGAGTCCCGGTGGTCGCGCCTCGTGCGGTGGTCGTGGGTGGCCACCCACACCTTGTCCACCTTCTCGTCCAACGCGGCCTGACCGGTCAACCAGGCGGTCAGGGTGCCCGCGTTGTAGGCGCCGATCGTTTCCGTCCGGGCGATCGTCACCGCCCGGTCCTCCCACGCCAGGTCTCCGAGGATCAGCTCGATGGCGTCCCGGATCCGCGGGATGCTCGCGCCCTCGCTGGTCAGCTCGGTGACCGCCGCGGTGACTTGCGTCCACGCGCTGTCCGGCACACCCTGGAGCCGGTTCGGCAGCTGTGCCAGGTACTCGTCCTTCAACTGCTCGACCCGCAGCACGTCCACGTCGCCGTCCGCGTCCGCGACGCCCTCGAGGAACGTCTCGTCGACGGCGGGCACCAAGTGGACAGTCATTGCCTCGAACCACGCCTGCCCTGCCCCGGCGAGCGCGTTCGGGTCGGGCGGCAGCGCCGCTGCGGTGACCGTTGGCAGGGTCACCGTCCGGGCGGCCCGCAGCCAGGCCCGCAAGGCGGCGCGGGCCGCCTGCGTCACGCGGTTCTCCGCGGCGATCACCCGCGCCTCGTGCGTGAGCCGCAGCGGCAGCCACCGGTCCCGGTCAGCCACGCTCACTCCTCCGGGGCCGGCGGCGTCTCGGCGACCACCGTGATCGTCTGCCCGACGCACTGCACACCACCGTTGGGCAGGCACGCCGGCATCCCCGACTCCGTACGCACCAGCCGCTGCACCGTCAGCGCGTTCTCCCGCACCTCCAGGCTCACGAAGTCCTCGTCGAGGACGACGCCGACGTGCGCGAGAGCAGCGCGCAGCGCGGTCAGGGTCACGCTCTGCGGATCAGCCACCGGTCCTCCTGGTCTGCTGGTATCGGGCCGCCTCCTGCGGGTCGCAGGTGTGCTCCGCGTCGGTCAGGGGCGGCTGGTCGCCGTCCCACAGTTCTCCCCACCAGCCTCAGGTGCGGCACTGCGACCAGCGGATGACCTGGCAGCCCTTGCCGCGCCCGGAACGCTGGCAGGCGTGCCCGTGCGCCAGCACCAGATCAGGGACGAGGGCGGTCGGGGCGGTCACGCCGGCACCAACTCCCCGGCGACGTTGCGCACCAGGTGCTCGCGCAGTTCGTCGACGTCGTGCCGCCTCCCAGCCACGAGCAGTCCGCCGACGTAGCCGCTGAGGGCCGCCGTCAGCTTCTCCGCGTCGACTCCAAGCTGGCCCGCCACAGCCGGGACCGCGGTGAACGCACCCTGAAGCAGGCGGGCCACCGAGGTGGGTGTGGACTGCCGCACCGTGTGGTACTCCCACACAGACAGGTCGCTGTGCCGATACCGCTCACGGCCGATGACCCGCTTCCCGGCGACTTCCAGCGCCCGCAGCGCCAGCGCCTCGCACGCGGCCACGAACGGCCCGGTCAGCGGTTCCGCAGCAGCGGCAAGCGCCGCCCTCTCGGGCGGGCCACGGCGTTCCGTGTCGCCGTCGGGTGACGGCGCCGTGGCCGGCGCGGGATCTTCGGCGGTCGGCGGTTCGCCGGCAGGAAGCTCATCCGGCTCGGGCGGCTTCAACTCTGCCAGGTCGACCTGTACGCCAACCTGGGCGACCTCCAGCAGCCGTTGCACAAGCAGCGGCCCTGCCGCCGGCACTGTCCGGATGATCTCCAGGAGGCGGCGCAGTTCCCGCTCATCGCCCGTGGGTTTGTCCTCGTCACCGAACCCCGTCTCCCGGCGCAGCGCGTCGCCGGACAGCTCACCGAGCCCATAGAGGTCTTTCGCGTCGGCGCCCTTGTCGGGGCTCTGCGTCAGCTCGCTGGTGTCGTACCAGACGATCCACCGCTTGGCGTCGGCGACGCCAGACGCGCCTTCGAGCGCCGGCCACAGCATCTGCTGGGTCAGTGCCGCGCACACCAGCTCCAGCTTGCTCTCGACGTGGTACTTGATCGTCGCTTCGTCGGTCATCCAGGCGCCCCAGTGGTTCGCCTGAGTCATGCCCAGCAGCATCTCGGGTGGGGCGTCCAGGCCGAGGGCGAGGCGACGGATCGCGCCGTCGAGCATCGACGGGACCGACGACGACAGCTCCGTGGCGAAGCTGAGCAGGCGGGCCTTCTCCAGATGCTCCGCCGGCCCCTGCACGACGATCGGCACCAACGCGGCAACTGAGTCGCGGTCCTTCACGGCGGTGGTCATCGCCTCGGTCAGCGTCGCCAGGAACGACGACACCCCATCCTCCGGGTTCTCCTCCTGCTCGGGAGCGACGAAGCTCAGCTCATTCGGCAGCAGCAGCACACCCGCACCCGCCAATCGAGAGTCGATCTGCGACTGCACGTACTGCGTCAGCCGCTCGATCAGCCGCAGCACCCGCCGGTTGGACTGCACCTGCGACGACGGCAGGGCATGCTTGCGAGGGCTCGGCGACCAGATCCGCACGATGACCGTCTCGTCGGGCTCCAAATCCCTGGTACCGGCACCCTGGTCGAGGACGTACTTCCCGGCCCGCTCCGAAAGCTCATCCGTCGACGCAACGATCCACGTCTCCCGGTCGGTGGCGTTGCCGTCCTCATCGCGTTCTGGCTCACCGATCAGGTAGCACTCGCCGGGCACACCAAGCTGGACTCCGGCATCGGACAGCAGCTCGGCCTGCTTGCCAGGGCCACCGAGAAACGTCTCGTTGACGCCGGCCGGCGCCTGGTCCGGCGTCTCGACAGGCCGCCCCTCGTCGTTGACCTGCGTGATGTACAGCCGGGCGCGGCCCATCGCCTTGGCGATCGTGTTCACCAGGTAGGCCAGCTCGCCGCACTCCTCGTAGTGCCGCCACGCCTCTTCCTGCCACTGCTGTTTGCTGACCTTCCGCAGGCTGCCCCCGGAGTCGTAACGCATCTTCGCCGCCGAGGCGACGACCGCAGTCGCCCTGCCAACCTCGCTGTCGGTGTTGGGCTTCGTGCCCCACCAGGCCATGCATTACTCCTCAGGCTCGGCACGAACTAGCAAGCCAGTTGTGTGGGACAGGGCCAGCCCGACCGTCGGCACGTCCGCCCACCACAGGCCGGACCACCGAGGGACATCGGACAGCAGCCACCAGACGGCGGCACCCGGCACGGCGATCCACACCGACAGGCACCATCGGCAGAACAACAGGTACGCCAGCGGGCTGCCCTCAGGGAGCCGGCGGACGACTGCTTCCCGTGGTGCGCGGGTGATCTCGTCGACGACGACCAACCGGGTCGCCCGGGCAACGAAGAGTAGTACCACCGCGATCTCGATCAGCCCCGTCACAGTTGTAAGCATACGCAGCAGCATTGCGGCCGTATAGACAGCGTCTAAGAGAGGGCTTCCTACCATGACTCGCCCGTCGAAACCGTGACTCACCTGACGGTCACGGCCCCTGGTCGATGTGGGAGAGCAACCCGCCTTTCACACGTCAGAACTGGTGGACATCAGCCTTTAGAAGTCATCATCTTCAACGCGCACCTGCGCGCCGAGCGCCTGAGCCTTGCCCTCAATTTGCCCCTGCTCCCCCTCGGCGGTCACCAGGGTCAGGTTAAGGCTGAGCAGTTGATGGTCGGCGGGATTGGCGCTGTCGATGACCTTCGCGAGTTCCTTGAGTAGCTGCCATGCCTGGTCGCGCGTGTCCGCACCTGTGATGCTGCGATTGGCCAGTTCGACCCTGTAACGCTTGTACACCTTCGGCCCAGAGGGCTGCGGCGGCGTGGGGTCGGGCGGTGCAGGATCGGCCCCGTCCTCGTCGCCCCCGAAGAGCGTGGCACCGCCCCTATCTCCCCCGCCCCCATCGGGGCCCGGCACCACCGGGCCAGCAGGTTGTGCGACCGGCTTTGGGGTAGGGCTTGGCTTTGCGATCCGACGGCGCAGCGACTGACTGATCGAGTTGATCGAGATTTGTCCGGGGCCGGTGATCGACAACGAGTTGCCATCCGCGTCGACAAGCTCCCAGCCGGTGGCCAGCAGCTCGAACAGGACGCGACGGATCTCGTCCGTGGAGGTGACCAACGGGAACGACGGATTCTTGTAGAACGCCTGCACAACCTCGCGTGGTGTCAGCGCACGGTCGAAGCCCTCCAAGAGCGCGGCCAGATAGCCGGCGGACAGCGCCGCAGGCAGCGTCGCACGCCCCGCCTCTACGAGCGCGGTCCATAGGTGCCCGCCATTGAGCGCGGTCCGGCTGTCGTCGTCGAACCGCTTGAACTCGACGTACAGGTCCCCCGCACGGACCAGGTAGGCGTAGTGCTGATAGGCGCGTTCGATGTCGCGGCGCAACTTCCCCACGGCGTCATCGTGCTTGCTGCGGGCGTCCCGCAGCTCATCCTCGGTATCGTCGGTGAGCTGCTTGATCACCTCACGCCAGGCGAGAACCTCTGCGGCCCGTTTCAGCGCGATATCGCGACGCTGAGTGTTCACACAGGCGACCACGCAGCTGGCGGCGTTGTCGACGCGCAGCGGTTGGTCCCCGAGCCCAAGCAGTGAAGTTATGTCGTCACGGCTGGCCGAGTCCTTGCCGTTGAGCAGTGTCCATCGGCGCGGGTCCAGCAGCACGAGGCGGTTCTCGGCACTGTCCACCCCCTCGAACACCTTGTCCAGCGGAGCCCGACCGTCGGCGGGCCTGTCGACAAGCACGAGCTCATCGAAGGTGCCCTTCGACGCGAGCCGTCGCGCCTCCCGCCACACCAACTCGCCCCGAGCATCGAGTGGCACCAACGCCATCGCAGCGGTGAAGTACATCCGCAGCGTCTGCTTGATTGACAGGTGCCATCGTGCTGGTGCATTCGTCGGCGTAGTGACCTCCAGCGCGCCAAGCCCCTCGTCACCAGTGAGCTTGTTGAACACTTCGTCAGCGGCAGGAAAGGCCACTCCGGCACCAGCCGGACCGTAGATGGCAGCCAGCAACTCGGCCTTCGTCGCACCGCGCCGGCCTTGCGGTCGGCCGACGATCGAGTAACACAGCAGGGCGGTGGCCATCCGGACGGCTGGCGCGGGCTGCGCGATGGTCACGCCGTCATGACGGAGGGCAGCGTCGACGACGACCGCGCGGCCCGTGCCGCCGTCTGTGCTGGTGATGTCGGTGCTAGCGACCGCCCGGTAGCCCTGGATGGCCCGTTCATTGCCGAGTAGCAGTCCGGATGACAGCAACTGCTCAAGGGCCACGGTAAGTGGAATGTCTCCGACGCCGATGAGTGGCGGCGCCCACCGCCCGGCCTTGTGCTCGGTAACCCAATGTAAGGCCGTGCGGGCGAAGATCGCGACGGTGGAACGGACTCGCTGGAAGCCGGAGACCTGCGCCCACTCCTCGCGGACCAGTCGCATCAGCTCGGGGTGGAACGGGTAGCTGGCCGACGTTCTGTCCTCGAAGCCGGACAGGCCACGATTTGGTCCGAGCTTTTCGAACACCTTGTCGCGCCAGGCTTGCTCGGCCGCGGCTACATACCGGCGAGCCAGGTCGCGGATGGGCAGTTCGCCGTCCGGAAGCTCAAACAGCCGTCGGCGAATGATGGCGGAGAAGTCCTGCGCCTCGGTGACGGGGACAGTCTGGCCGTTACGGACAAGCCGGGCAGCCACGTAATCGCGGAAGTCGAGCGCCTGCGGCGGGTAACCCCGCTCATCGAGTTCGGAACGGATCATGACGACGACGAACGCCACCCGGGGCACATCGTCGCAGGCGTCCATCAACGCGTTTAGGAACGCCTTCTCACTTGGCATCGTGCCGATGTGCGCCACGTCGGAGAGCGCCAGGACGTAGTCCATGAGTTCGTCGAGCAGGATGAGCACGGGCCGACCGCCCTCGGTCAACGCCTGCTGGAGTGTGCCCTTGTTCGGACCGGCGGCCACGTAGCGCTGGTAACGATCCATGTCGCCGCCGACGAGGGCCCATACAAAACGCTCGAACAGATTGGTCGCCGGACCGAACACCTCGTTCGTGCTTCCTGGGCTGAAGTAGTCAGCAGTCAGCGTGACCACGATCGCGCCCTCTATGTCCACGACTGCCGCCCGGTGCCCAGCCTCCTGGTTCACCCGCTGACCGAGTTCGGTGGCGAAGAAGTCCGCTGGGCTGTTGGCCATGTGGTACAAACCGACCAGGGCGTGGCTCTTGCCGCCCCCCATCCCCTGATCTAGGTGGAACAAGGCTGGAGCGTCGGCTTCAGTGCCAAGCCGGCGAGCGACGCGGGAGAAGAACCCGACGAGGTTCGGCGTGGGCTCGGTAATGTCCCCGTAGTATTCGACCTTGCGGTAGGGCACATCGACGGTCTGGTAGACGGCCTTATGTAGGCTCATCTGCAGCTCGCCAATAGAGCCGTCGGAGGTGCGCACCTCCGGGCGCAGCTCGAGGAAGTCCGCCCAATGGGGAGTGTGTGCGGCGGTCGTGGTCACGACAATTCCTCCTCGAAGGGCAGCACCATCTGGGCTTGCGCGTCGGCCGCTTTCTCAGCGGCCACCACGGCGTACTGGATCATGGTGCCGATGGTTCCGGCATTGCGTTGCACCGCCGTTAGTGCCTTTGCGACCGGGTCACTCGCTGGCAACTGCCGCACAATCTCGGCGATGACTGCCCACAGGTGTGCATCGTTGGCCTGCCTGTCTGCCTTCGCCAGCACTGAGGCCACCGCTTCGGTGCCGCCCTCTTCCCATGCCTTAGCCACGACCCGCGCAATCTCGAAGGTCGATGAACGGTCGCTGAACGAGTCTGGTGGATCCAAGCGCAGCTTGAAACCGCTCCTACTCTCGGTTAGCAATACGCCGCGCATGTCCTCCAGCCGCAGGTTGTCGGCCTGCGCGAGGAACCGTGCTTCTCCCTTCGGAACATCGGTGCGGCCGTAAAGCCGCTGCCAGAAGACGGCGAACCGAGTCGGAGCGTCGAAGGTTTCCAGCGGCAACTGGTCAAGCTTGAGCGCGGTCGCGTCCCGTACGGAACTCCGCGCCAGCGTGAGGTAGCGGTCGAGGCTGGCCTGTTCCCCATTGGGAAGCAGTACGGATCTGTATCTGCCGTACACCTCCATCGCGGGTCCGTACGCCGCCATTAGCTGGTCGGTGAGCGCCAGCCCGTCGGCATCCCACTGTTTGACCGCAGCCTTGACCGCCGTCGCGACCTCACGATCAACCTGCGCTGCCGTGGCGACGGGCCGTTGCGAGGCCGCAACGCGGCACCCGATCGTGACCGTCACCTTAATGCTTGCGACGCCAGTGTTCGATGTCTCCGTCCGGGACGGCCAAGCGCTGGTCACGACGAACCCCGCGTCATGCAGTGCGCCCAGCAAGCGGAGCCAAGCGTCCGGGTCGGAGTGACCGAAGACGACGACCAGGTGCCCGTCAGGACGAAGCACCCGTCGCGCTTCGTGGAATGCACGGGACAGGGACCGCTCGTAGAACTCGCGGTCGTGCCGGACGCCACCGTTATACACACGCCGGACGATGATCTCATCATCCTTGTTCTGCAGATTCGGGGCGACCTCGGTTCCGATGGTCTCGGCGAACAGGTCCGGCTGCACGTCGCCCAGGACCCGGCGAAGCCACACGTAGAAGTAGTCCGAGACGTCAGAGTATTCGATCATGTCGTAGTACGGCGGGTCGGTCACCACTGCGTCGACGGTCCCGTCGCGGAAGGGAAGGGCCATCGCGTTCTCACGCCGGAGCCGTGCAGGGGTTCCCTTGCGGCCACGCAGGTGCGTCGCCAGCGGGGTCATGCCGGTTTCGGTCAGTCCGGCCCAAGTGCCAGGGCCCTTGCCGATGCCGACCTCGAAGAAGTCGAACTGGAACGACAGAACCGCCTCGTTGGAGAAGAGGTCACCGACCTGCACGTTGTTGTTTCCTGACCCGTCCGGCTTCCCGTGACAACGCAACCGGGCCCCGCGTGTGGCATAGCGAAGGCCGCGCATGAGGGTCGCGGCGGCGAAGCTGGCCAGGGCGTTCGCGTAGTCGGCCGAGATGCCGGCGTCGAGCATTTCCTCGTGGCAGGCACGGATGTTCTGGGCCAGGGTACCGAAAAGCAGCGTCTGCCGGTTGCACATGAGCTGGCCATAGTTGGTGTAGCCGTAGCCGCTGGCCATCACGGTGTGGACGTTCCCGGTGGGGATCGCCTCGTCGGGGATGGCTGACAGCTGCCCGGCCTTCGGCAGCTCATCTGGGTTGGCCGACAGGGACGCCCGCCGCTCCTCGTCTCGCAGCTGGCGGAAGTGCTTCTTGGCGTCTCCGTCTCCGTTGGCGAAGTCGGCGGCGAGCAGTGGCTCATCGACGTACTGTCCGGCGAAGCCCTTTGCCTTGACCGTCTCCAGAGGGTGGACGTGGCTGCAGGAGCGGAAGGGGCAGCGGGCGCTCTTGCCCTTTTTGCCCGCCGAGGAGTAGGTGGGCTGGCCAGTAGCAGGGCCATCCACCACCTCGACCCGCCATGTGTCGCCATCTGTAATCAGGCTCATGGCCTGGCCGAGGTCGTGCTTGCGGGTGTTGGGATGCCGCAGCACGAGGCTGCCAATGAGTGGAAAGCGACGGCGGCACTGGTCGCAGGGCATGGACACCGTCCACAGATAGCCCCACGGTCGTCGGCCATCCTGATTGGTCGGATAGAACTTGGCTAACGCCTCGCGCGTCCGGCGTCCGACCTCTTCGTGCAGCTGTCGAGTGTCGGACACGAGGCGATGAGTACTGGCAATGTCCAGCACGGCGGGTACGTCGCTCGCGAAGGGAAGCGGCACCTCCGCCGACCAGTCCCGCATCGACCAGTCGGCCAGCAGTCGGCCGGCCAGTGTAGCTACAGGACTCAGGTCAGTGCCGACTGCCGTTGCGCCGACCCGCGCGGCCTCGAGCGGGATCATTCCTCTACCTGAAAAGATGTCGACTACTACAGGGGTACGGCCCTGGTAGTTCTCCGTCACCGCGTCGGCCAGTCGGTCGAAGGCTTCCGGGGACCCGTTACGGACAGCAGTTTCAACCCATTGCCGGTGTGCCTCGTCGTTAGGCAACAACGTGGTCAGCACGGCGGCCCGAGCCTGGGCGATGGGCCGCGATGCGAACCACGGGAAGATAGCCTTCTCGTTCCGCCCCGAGCCTGCAGGCGTCCCAACCGCTTCATCGACGGCAGCACAGGGGAACCAGTGATCGATTAGCCGCTCGCGCACGTCGCCAGCGCCACCAAAGTCGACCGGCGCATTTGCTGTCCGCTTCGCCCCATCGGCACTCATTGTTCGCCTTTCATCAGCCGCTTCAAGTCGGCTACCTTGATCTGAAACCGTTCAATGCGCCGTGGCCCAGCTGACAACTGCCCACCCGGATCTTGCGCTCGGACGACTACTGTGGGCGATTTTGCGCAGTCGATAACGACGTAGAGCCAATAATCTTGGCCGCGTTGCTGGGCTTGCGCCCACTCGTGCTGCTCGAGCCATATCGACTTGAGCGCGCCCTCCAAACCCTTGACCTCGACCAGGCGCTGCTCGCCTGTGTGCCGATGGCGGGCGAACAGGTCGTAACCGACGCTAGCGGTCTGCCGGTCGTCGACGATGTAGTCGAGGCGCTCGAGCTCGTCAAGAACGCTCGCCACAGCGATACGCTCGCTGTCGGGGTCGTAGCCCAGCTCGGCGGTGCGGGCGCCCGCGGCGACGTGAGCCCAGCCGACGAGGCGGGGAGCGGTGCCGATGACCTTGCCGATGTCCTCAAGCTGTCGGACGCGCTCGGCCTTGAGGGCAGCGAACTGCTCACGCCGCACACGCCGCACTTCGGCAGGGAGCTCATCGAGCTCGTCGAGGTACCGATATTCGACCTGGTCGAGCTGTTCGCGTGCCTTTTCCACCCACGCCGTCCGCTCGGCACGTTGCCGGTCACCCTCCCGCACCAGCGCTGCCTGCGCCTGTGCCAACCCATCGGTGCGCATGGCTGGCGTTAGCGTGCCGCCGGTGGCGGCCGGCCTAGAGGCCTGCAGGGTCATCAGCGACTCCCAGGCGACCTCGAAGGCTCCGGCACCGGAGAACCGGATGAGCAGCGGTGCCTTGCGGCGTAGCCGCCGGAGACCGTCGTGGATTTCGACCTCAGAGTCGTACAAGAGCAACGTGTAGCTGGTCAGGGCGGCAGTGTCGACCAGGTGGGTGCCACGGACCAGTTCGGCTTCACCGTCGCGCAACGCAAGGTCGACGAGTTCGGCGAACGGTTCCTCGGTCGGGCCGAGAACGACGACGTCTTCCAGACCCTGCGAACCGTCGTTGATCGCCTGCCTTACCGATGCACCGTCGGCGGCGACGAGCCGGCTTGTGGCACCGCCGAGGGCAGCCGGTAGTAGGGACCGCGACGTGACTTCGCGGATTCCCTTCGCTGGTCCCGGTCCGAGGTGCCAGCTGTGGGAGCGGGCCAGCTGGTCGAGGAAGGCATCCACGATGACCGGGTTGATGGCCTCCAGCCGGTCGGCGCGGAACCGGGCCACCGCGGCCGCTGTATTCGCCGGCGTGTGCAGTCGGTCCTCGTCGGTTACAAGTTCACGGGCCGCGGCGAGCAACTCTTGGGCACCGGGCATCGGGATGTGCGCGGCAACGCCGGACTTTTGCGCCTCAACGAGGGCACGGCCGTAGTCGAACCCGGCGCGGGCAGCCGTCGCGTCCAGCAGGTCGAAGATCCGGCCGCCGAGCGCGTCGCCGGCACTGGCGAGGTTTTGCAGCATGACCTCTTGGACACGGCCTTCGCGGGTGACTGGTGACACCAGGTGATAGATGTGCACCGGCCGGGTCTGACCGATTCGGTGCAGCCGGCCCATGCGCTGTTCGAGGCGGACCAGCGACCAGGGAATGTCCCAGTCGATCATGACACTCGCGCTCTGCAAGTCGATGCCTTCGCCACCGGCGTCGGTGCTGACCAACACCTGGAAGCCACCGTCGAGAAAGCGCTGCTGCAGCTTGTCTCGCTCTCGATGACCCACGGCACCTTCGAGCGTTTCGACGGTGAAGCCGACGTCGGTAAACATGCCCACCAGCCAGCGCGCGGTGTCGGCGAACTCGGTAAACACGAGCACCTGGCCGTCGCCCGGCCGGATCCCGTGGCGCTCCATCAACTCGCGCGCTCGTAGCCACTTGGTCGGCATGCCGGTGACGGTCGCCAGCCGCAACGCCACCAGGACAGCTTCGATCCGTTCGAGTTCCTTGCCCTTCGCCTTGCTGCGGGCGGTGACCACCGCATCCTCGGCGCGCTGCCACGCCTCGTCGTCGGCGACCTCAAGCTGCAGATCGAGCCCGTCGCCGACGAATTCCTCCGGGACCGGCGCGTCAGAACGGCCGCTCGCCGGACCGCGCAGGGCTTCCTCGCGGCGACGGATGGTCGCTGCGGCCGCCACCACAGATGACGCGGCCCTCTTCCCGTAGATCGACCGCGCCAGGGTGGCGTTCTCGCCGTAGAAGTTGTCGACGTAGTCCATGACAGCGGTGTAGGCCGCCTCCTCCGCGCCGGTTAGATCGACCGGGACGGTCTCGGCGTACCGCGGCGGGAACAGTGGACGCCCCTCAAGGTCCTTCAGCTCCTCCTTCATCCGGCGTAGGAATGAGAGCGTGCTCGGCCGCAGCGCCGTCTCGTACTCGGTCTGCCGGGGATCCCATGGGTAGAGGGTGGGGTCGAGGAGGTTGAGCAGTCCACGAAAGAAGTGCTCCTTGCCCCGATGAGGTGTGGCGGTGAGCAGCAACAGATGGTGGGTGCGTGCCGCCAGTTCCCGGGCCGCCGTCAGGTACTGGGAGGTAGGGGTCAGCCTGTGTGCCTCGTCGAAGACCGCCAGCGACCAGGAGGCACGAGAGCCCGCGACCTTGCGCCGCACGTCACGGTTGTAGGTATACAGATCGACCGAGACGACCCACACGGATACGCGCGGGTCGAGGTCCTTGGGGTCGCGGGCAAGCTCCGGGGTAAGCCGATCGGCCTCGATAGCGAAGTACCGGCGCAGGTCTCGCCGCCATTTTTCCACAAGGTGAGCCGGGACGACGATGACCGTGCGACCGGGGATCAACCCGCGCCGCGTCCCCTCGGCGATATACATCCCGGTCATGATCGTCTTGCCGGTTCCTGGCTCATCAGCCAGCAGGAAGCGCAGGCGCGGCTGGGCAAGCATGTGGGTGAAGACAGCTTCGTCCTGATGCGCATACGGTCGCAGCGGCCTGGTGGCCAGCACCGCGGAACGGATACGCGGCACCGCATACTGCATCCAGCGGCCCCACAAGCCGGTCAACGCGCGCTCCGCGTCTCCACCAGCGTCGTTGACCGGCACAAGAGCTCGGCGCAGGTCATCGGCATCCAATGACGCCTCAGCTAGGCTGCCATCGCCGCGGCGGAAGACCAGATCGGCCCCGGACAGGTTCGGCGTCGCCGCTAGCAGCGTGACGAGCTGGCCATCGACGGTCAACTGAGTGCCAGGTTCAGGTATGGCGCTCACGTGCACACCCGCCACTGGCCTCCCGTCATCACGTGCGGCGTGGTCTGGCCGGCTACGCGCGCAGCACCTGAATGGCGGTCGTCAGCGTGCGCTCGCCGACTGGCAGATACTCCCGTGTCCGCCGAAATCCGCACCGCCCACCGTGGTCTACGTCCATGTTGGATGTCAACCACGACGAGCCGCAGGCATGGTGGCCAGATGGCCAAGGGCCACCGACGAAAGCAGGATTCCTATGTGGTCAAGCGACTTGCATGCCATGCGAGCAGAGGTCCCAGCCGATCGGATCCACCAGAGGTGATCAAGCGACATTCCAGGCCGCCCGGCCGACAGAATGTGAAGGGCGGGCCGCGGCATCGCCGTGACCCGCCCCAGTTGGTCCGTTCAGCGGACTAGCTCCCTCGGCTGGTCCGCTGAACGGACTAGCCCGCGTGCCGTGGCCTCCCGTCGTTGCCCCCGAGGTCGCCGATCACCGGCACTGCTCCGCGTCTCTCCGTCTCCTGGACCGCGCACACCATGCACAACACCAGGAACGCGCCCGGCGCCCGCACCGCCGTCTGCTGCTGCCTCGGCCCGATCCACATGTCCGTACCGCAGTCGGCGCATCGCGTCAGCGAGTGGTCGACCGTCGGCACGTACCGAGGCACCCCCGGCACGCCCTCCAGCAGCTCGTTCATGTTCGTCGGCGGGCACGCCAGGATCAGCCGCTTATCCCGCGCCAGCCCGCCCTCGTCGCGCCGGGCGATGTTCAACGCCGCGCCGACCTCGACGTCATCCGCACCGTGTGCCCGCATCCGCGTCGGGTCGAGCGTGCCGTAGCGCCCCAGCAGGGCTTCCCGCGCCACCTCGAACGCGCCACGCCTACCGTCCTCCATCGTGAACTTCCCTCCCGGGCAGCGTTGTCTCGACGACCCGCCCGTCCTCGTCGATCACCAGGCCCGGGCCGGTGACGGTCCCGCCCGCGCCGCGCACCGCCGCGATCCGGTCGAACAGCTGCCGGCCGTGGCCCAGCTCCGCCGCCGACGGCACCACCACCACCTCGGCGCGGCCGTCGGCCACATCCGCGACCACGGACCGCCAGGCGCGGGAGCCGACGTGCTCGCACACCACGTCCAGGCCCTCCCGCAGGGACCAGCGCTGCGCCACCTTCGCCAGCACCTCGGCAGCGGCCCGGCCGCCGCGCAGCATCCCGGTGAACACCACCGCCCGCTGCCGTTCCCACTGCCGCTGGTCGGCGTTCCAGCGGGCCTGCACGTACAACCGGGTCAGGTCCGGCCCCGACCCGGGCACATCCGGGGAGCACCGCGACCAGGTGCGGGCCTCGCGGTCCCACTCGACGTGCCAGCCGAACTCGCGGCACTCCCGGTGGCCCGGCCACCGGCCGGTCCAGTCGGCCCGCCCGCAGTCGTGGCCCGCGCTGTCGGCATGGGCCCGGCACCACATGCGCTTGCGGCCGGTGGCCAGGCACTCGGCCACGTCGCAGTCGTCGGCGTGCGTCTCGCCGATCGCCGCGAGGCAGGCCGGGCAGGTGGCGCGCAGCAACTCCTCACCCGCCGACTTCTCCTTGCTGTCGGTCGGGCCGGCGCCGGCGGCGCGCACCGAGCTGGGGCGCGCCGCCGGCTGACCCGAAGGGGTCACATTCACTCGCTGGCCTCGAACTCACCCGCGTTCAGGTCGGCATCCGCGCACGGGTCGGTCTCGGCGTCGTCCGGCTCGATGTCGTGCTCCGGCAGGTGCACGTCGACGACATCCGGCACGCCGTCCTCGTCGTCCACCTCTTCGGCCTCGTGCCGCAGGCGTTCGGCTTCCTCCTCGGCTTCCTCGCGCTGCCGTTCCTCCTCTTCGGCGATGAGCGCGGTCCGCCACTCGGCTTCGGCGTCGGACAGCTCGTAGCCGTCCGTCTCCAGGCGGGTCAGCCAGGGCGCGATCAGGTCTTGCCGCTTGACCCAGTGGCCGAGGGCAGCCTCACCGGCGTTGTGCTCCTGAGCGCCGATCATGCGGGCCACGAGCAGGCGGTTGAGGCGGTCCTGTCCGGCGGTCAGGCCGTCGTCTAGCTCGCCGCCGGCCACGTCGCGGATCAGGTCCTCGGCGACGTGGTGTGCGAGGAAGCCAGGCGACACCACGGCGAGCCGCATCGCGTCGACGAGCAGCGTCTTGGCACCCTTCGCGCTGCCGTACTTCTCGACTAGGAACTTGCGGCGCACCGTGGCGGCTTCCTTCAGCCGCTCGCGGCGCTCCTCCCTCGCCTTCTCGGCGGCCTCCTTTGCGGCGATCTCGGCGGGGCTCTTCCAGTAGCTGTGCCCGGTCCGCTTGTAGCCGTGGGCCTCCGGGTCGAGGCAGACGATGACGGCCTCGGCGCTTTCCCAGCGTTCCTCGATCAGTGCGCCGTAGCCGTCGAGTGCCTTCACCGTCTCCGGGTCGATGCTCTCGCCGTCTGCGGTGGCGAGCTGGTCGAGCCGCGCCATCTGGCAGTTGTACGGCCACCCGTCCTTGGGTTTCTTGACGATGGTCACGCCGGCCGATTCGAGTTCGGCTTTGAGCGCCGCGACGGCTTCCTTGACCGTCCGCTTTCGGCGTTCCTCGCCGACCTTGTGCTTGATGCCCCAGCTGCTGTCGACGTCCTTGAGGATCTTCTCCAGCGTCTGCGGGTCGTCCTCGAACTCCTGCAGCTCGGCCACGTCGTCGAGGGTCAGCCGACCGGCGTCGGCGGCCGCGGTGGCCTTCTCGCCGAGGGTGACGAGCCGCAGCGAGTCGTGGACGTGCTTGTAGCTGCGTCCGGTGCGCTTGGCGATCTGGCTCGGGTCGAGGCCGAACAGCTCTAGCTGCGCGTACGCGACGGCCCGTTCGGTGGGCGTGAGGTCGGCGCGCTGGTCGTTCTCGATCAGCATGGAGACGACCTGGTCGGCGGGGACGCCGGCCAGGTCGGGGCGCACGAGGCATGGCACGGTCGGCGGCATGCCGTCTGGCCATTCCCCGGCGGCGAGCGCTTCGGCGGCGGCCTTGGCGCGTCGGTGACCGGCGACGATCAGGTGTCCGTCGTCGTCGGGGACGACGAGGAGGGCTTGGAGGACGCCGCTGGCGGCGATGGAGGCGCGCAGTTCGGTCAGGTCGCTGTCCTGGGTGCGGACGTTGCGCGGGTTGGCCAGCAGGTCGCGCGGGTCGAGGTCCGCGAGGTACGGCGCTTTCGTCTTGGTGCGCCGCTTGGTGGCTGCTGTCACTGGTAGTCCTTCCTACTCCACGTGAGCTATGTACGGCACATGCCGTACATAATCATTGTATCAACCAAGATCATTTACGTCTAATCGAAGGGCCGCCTGAACTGCTGGTTTGCCTGAAGAGAGCCGGGCGGTCCACGATCGAGTCCATGCCGACACTGCGGAACCGTCGCCTCGAACAGATCCTCGGCGGACCAGTCGACGAATCCCTGACCTACAGCCAAGTCAAGGGACTCATCCCCGCGACGACCGAAGGACCCGACCTGGACTTCAAGCGGGACACCTACGGCAGCAGCGACAGCGAGCGGAAGAAGCTCTGCGGCGACGTTGGGGCTCTCGCGAACGCCACCGGCGGCATCCTCATCCTCGGCATGGACGAAGACGAACAGGGCCGCGCGAGGCACGACAACGGCGTCGACATCAGCGACGACGAACGGCGACGCCTCCGACAGACCGTCTGCGGCAACATCCAGCCGACGCCGACCTTCGACGTCATCCCCATCGAAGATCCCGACCGCCCTGGCACAGGCTTCCTCATCATCTGGGTCGCGCGATCGGCAACTGCGCCGCATGCCTACGTCAACCAAAACAAGTCGTTGCTCTACCCCAAGCGAGTCGGCACCGAGACGATCTGGTTGTCCGAGAGCGAGGTGGCCGAGGCGTACCGGGCACGGTTCGCCGGCTTCGCAGACCGCATTGAGGAGGCCGCCCGGATCGAAGCCAACTTTGTCGATCGCCTCGCGCCGGACGAGACGTTCGTGGTCGTGACCCTCGTCCCCGACCTGCCGGGGGCCTTCACCATCGACACCCAAGCGCTGAGCGCATTCCAACTGGGCAACACCGACACCACGCACAGCGCGTTCGGCATCGGGGTGCGCCGCTTCATCCGGTCGACTGTGGGGCGTCGGTGCCTTGTAGGCGCGACGAGATACGAACCAAACAAGCCGTACTCGCGCGGGGCGTGCGAGCTGCACGAGAGCGGCAGCGGCGTCTTCGCCAGCGGAGTTGGCGTGCGGACGTCGGGCATCGCGGATCTGACTTGCCGTCTCGTCGACGACCAGTGGCTCACCCTCGGCATCGCCGCGGGATTGCGATTCCTGGCCCGCCACGCTCGCGACAGAGCGGCGGCCGGTGGCCTCGCCACCGTCCGGGCCGCCATCGCGCCGTACGTCCCGGCCGCGATGGTAGACACCCTCGGCTGGCCCGAGGACCGGCTCGCCTGGTTTGCGGCTCAGGCTGTGGAAACGGGGAAGGGCGGTGCGATCACGAACGGCGCGTGGGCTGACACGGTCGCCGACATTGACGATCTCTGCGCCGACGGCCCCGGGCTGGTCGCGGCAACGTACCGCCTCGCCAGCGAGCTGTTCCAGTCGTTCGGTGCCCCCGAGGTCAGGCAGGTCACCGCCGACGGCGGTATCCGCCTTCCCCACTGGCATCAGGAGATCCGTTCCACGATCAACGGCTGGGCGCAGGTGGCCGGCGTCGAGGTGCTCACGCAGCCGCTCGCGCAGCCGCTCGTTTGATCCCTGGGTCACGGCGGCCACGCAGACGGCCGTGCCTGCTTGCCGAGCGGCGACGCCACCACCGCCCTGCGGGACTCCTTCGACCGCAGGTACGTCACCCCATGCACCAGAGCGTCCAGCCGGTCCGGAGAGTCCCCCGACTCCGGCGTCCACGTCGTCAGCTGGTCCTCCAGCGCCGGGAACGTGCCGGCGTGATGCACCCGAGGCGGGTCCACCTCGTACCGGGCCGCGACCGGCTCGGCGCGCACCCGCTTGCTGGCGCGGGCCTGCACCACGTCCAGCGGCGGGTCACCCCCACCGATCAGGCCCTCGTTCTGCATCGCCACCCAGGCGTCAACGAGGATGTCCCGCAGCCACGCCGACGAGCCCTCGTACACCACCACGTCCGCGTCGACGTCCAGGTAGCACTGCCAGATCCGGCGCGCCGCCGCCATGCCGGCGATCTTCATGCTCCGGTCGGCCAGCACGTAGTGCTCGCCGTCCTCACCCCGGCCGACCGCGACGATGCCCGTCTCGTCGCTCGTGTCCGACACCGTGTCCGCCGGGTCCACCGACACGACGGTCCGCACCAGCGGCGGCACGTCGTCCTTGTCGATCCGCCCGGCTTCGATCCACGCCGACTTCCACAGCGCGCCGTCGACGTCGGTCAGCAGCTCGGCATCCAGCTCCTGCCGGCCCAGCCGGGTGCCGCCGTACTGCTCCAGCAGCTCCTCCAGCGCCTCCGGGCTGAGGTTGTCCGCGTTGTCCAGCGTCTTGCCTCGGGTGATGACCACCCGGGGCCGGCGGCTGCACGCCCGCTGCTTCTTCGCCCGCGTCAGCAGCTTCTTGACGTGCGGCAGCGGCTTCGGCGTCGTCGAGATCACCATGCGCGGGTCGGGTGCCTCACGCATGCAGAACCACAGCATGTCGAACACACCCTGCGCCGTCTGGAGCGGCCAGGCCGCGTACTCGTCGAGCCAGCAGCCGTCGAAGTCGTAGCCGCGCAGCGTGTCCGGGTCCTGCGCGCCGAACCCGCGGATGATCGCGCCGTTCCGCAGCTCCAGGTACGGCTCGCTCTTGTTGAACGTCCGCACTTCCTTCGGCGGGATCACCGCCAGCAGCCCGGCCCGTCGCGCGGTGAAGCACACGTTGTACACCTCGCGGTGCGTCTTCGCGATCACCGCGTAGTGCCCGCCCGGCCGGGTGCCGGCCCAGCCGCGTACCGTCTCCGCGCCCGTCCTGGTCTTGCCGAAGCCACGTCCGGCCAGCAGCATCCAGATCCGGTAGTACGCCGGCTCCATCTGCTCGGCGCGGGCATGCCGCCGCCAGTCGTAGCGGACCATGCCCTGCGCCTCCGACACCTCACGCAGGTACGCGGCCAGCTCGGCGTCCGTCATCAGCGCCGGGTCCGGGTACGACAGCAGCATCCCTCAGCGCCCCTGCCACAGTTCGGCTTCCTGCTCCCGCAGGTCCGACGAGGCGCACGAGGCGAGCAGCACCAGCACCGCCAGCATCGGCGCCAGGCAGCCGAGCGCGGTCGGGCCGACCCACCGCAGCGCCGCCCAGCCGGCCAGTCCGGTCAACCCGGTCCAGCCGGCCAGTCCGGTCAACCCGGTCCAGCCGGCGAGCAACAGTCGCCACGCCCACACCCGCCGCCGAAACGCGCGCCGCCGCGCTGGCGGCACCGTCACCACCCTGGCCCGACCGACCGCCCGGCCCTGAACGTTCCACACCGCCCACGGCCGCGCGACAGGCCTACCCGGCCGGGCAACTGCCGGCCGACGGTGGCCGGTGAGCAGCCGCGCCGAACGGGGACCACGGCTCACCGCGCCACCAGCAGCACCACCACGGCGGTCGCGTTCGCCGCGCCGAGCATCAGCATCCCGGCTGCCAGCGACCAGGCCGCCCAGCGGGGCACCTGCAGCTCGACCACGAACCGCACGTAGCCGTCACTCCTCCGATGCCGCTGCACCCGCGCTCTCCTCCTGCTCGTCGTCGCCGGCCGGGTCACCGGAGCCGGAGGTCGGGCTGCCCTGGCCGGCGCGGGCCGCCGCCTCGGCCATCAGCGCGCGGAAGAAGTCGCCGCGCTGCGCTGCGCTCATCTGCTCGACCTCGGCACGGATCGGGCCGCCGTCCGGACCGGTGTGCGAGGTCGTCGAGTCGGGCAGGCCCAGGGCCAGCCGCTCGACCCGGGTCGCGACCTCCAGCCATCGGGCGATGTCGCCGGGGCTGAGCTTTGACGCGTCGATGGTCTGCAACCGGGCCACGATCTTGGCCTGCAACGCGCTGGAGATCCGGGCGTGCCGCTTCGCCATGTCGCGTCGCTGCTCGGCCAGGCCCTCGACGTACAGCCGGTCCTCTTCGCGGTCCCACGCCTGCGCCCGCTGCACCCACTTCCACGCGGTGGCGAGCTTGTGGAGGTAATCCCGGCTCTTGTTGACCTCGGTGGCGACCTTGGCGACGGTGCGGGTGCGGCCGAGGTCGCGGTACAGCACGAAGTAGCCGTACGCCTTCTCGGGTTCGCGGTCCTGCCGGTCCCAGGGCAGGATCTCCGGTTCGCTCAAGGTCACCTCCTTGTGGTGCCCGGGGGCCCGGCTGGCGGGGAAGTGCCGGCCGGGCCACCCGGTCAGTGGCCCGGCTTGCGGCTGTTGACCATTGGCGGGCGGGCGATCGCCGCGTTGCCGTACACCAGGGCGTCGTCCAGGGAGGTCAGGACCATCGACGTTTCGCGGCAGGGCGGGAGGCTGCGCATCGCCTCGGCCATGGTCACCTTGATGGCGGCACGCCAGCGGCCGTGTGCTTGGGCGGCGGCGAGGTCCTGCGGCGGGTGGTGGTCGCAGCGTCGGTTCAGCTCGTAGCGCTGTCGCTCGTCGAGGCCGGCGTACGGGTCGTCGTTGGCGGGGCTGGTCGGTTCGGGTGCCATGCGGGTCCTTTCGGGTGGGCGGCCACGGTGCTCGACTGTGGCCGAGTGGCTCGGGCCGGTCGGCGGGCTGCCGGCCGGCCCGCTGGGCTGCACCTGCCGTCAGCCGGCGAGGTAGTCGGCGGCCAGGAGCTCCAGGGCGCGCCACCGCTGGTCGGCGGGGATCTCGCCGGACGCGACGAGCTTGTTGACGGCGCGGGTCAGCACGGTGGCGGCGTCGGCGGGCATCGAGCGGGTCTCGATGACCGTCTCGATGGGGACGAGGCGGCTGGCCGCGCCGAGGGGCTCCTCGGTGTCGGGGTCGAACCACACGCCGTCGCGTAGCTCGCCGAGGTGCCGCTCGAACACCGCCAGGATCAGGCCGAGGGCGGTGGCCACGTTGCCGACGTTGTGGGCGCCGTGGGCGGTCGCGAGGGCGTCCAGCGTGGTTTCGTAGTTGCCGTACCCGGCGAGCCAGCGGGCGTCCGCTTGGACGAGCTTGCGGGCCTCGTCGAGGGAGGTGCGGGCGGCTTCCAGCTCGTGCGGCAGGAACACCAGCTGGACGGTGGCGAAGTCCAGGTTCGCCTCGGACAGGCCCTCCAGGTCGACTTGGGCGAGCAGGTCGAGCTGCTTGTCGTCCAGGCCCGAGTAGGCCCGCCAGTCCACGTCGTCCAGCTCCTCGTACAGCTGTTTCAGCGTGGCGGGGTCGTCTTCGCCCTCGATGGCGTTGTGAGACAGCTGCAACGCGACCTGTCGGGCGCGGGTGAGCGGCTGGTCGACCACGATGACGTCGACCAGATCCAGGCCGGCGTCGCGGGCCGCCATGATGCGGTGGTTGCCGGACAGCACCACCATCCGGCCGCCCGGCTCGTCGTTCCACACCAAGGGCGTGCTGGTCAGGGCTCCGTCGCGGCGAACGTTGGCGACCAGGCGGTCGTACGTCTCCTTTCGCATGTACCGGGCGTTGACCTCCAGCAGGGTGAGGGCGGCCGGGTCGACGCGGGCGGGCCGCAGGTTCAGCGGGCCGTCGTCGGTGGCCGCCGGCTGCTCGCCGACGCCGCTCACCGGGCCGCTCCGATCACGAACCGGCCGTTGTCGGCGCCGCACTCGAAGACACCCAGCATGGCGGGCGGGGCGGTGAGGGCGTGCGTGGCCGCCTGGTTCACCTCGCAGGTGAACAGCGTCGGCCGGCACGACAGCGGGTGCTGGATCGTCCAGCCGTCCTCCCGCAGCTGGATCAGGTGCGCCGTCTCCTCGTCGACGGGCATCAGCCGGCCGGCGTCGGCGAGGGCCGCCAGGGCGGCGGTCATCTCGGCCCGGTAGGGCACGTCGGCAACCATCCGCTCGGCGTACGCGTCGGCGCGGATGGTGTCGGCCGGGTACGACCGCAGGTAGGCCGTTCGGGCGGCTGCCCGGATCGCCAGGTCGACGTCGGCGGCCGCCACCTGGCCGCCGCGGTGGTCGTCGGTCATCGCATGTCCTTCCCGTGGCGGCGCTTCCACTCCGCCAGCGCCTCTCGAAGCGTCCAGTCGCCCAGCGGGCCGCCGTACTGGAGCTGGTACCGGTGGATGCCGTCGGCAGCCGGCTCGCTGCGCTTCTGCAACTTCACGCCGGGGATGCCCCGGCCGTACTTCGCCGAGTTCGGCCGGTCCGTGAACGCCGTGGTCGACCACGAGGTGAGCCGCTTCGACAGGGACCGCTGCAACAGCAGCTGTGTTTCGCGGCTGGCAGCCGCCATCACGATCAGCTTCGCCAGCCGCCGGTACCGGGTCCACGACACCGGGAAGTCCGACATCAGGTACGCGGTGGCCGGGTCGAACTTCGGCGGCAGATAGGCGAACGCGCCGATCAGCTTCCCGTCGACGCTGACGCCGCAGGCCAGCAGCGGCGAGCCGGGCAGGATCGTCTTGCTCATGAACTGCGACCGGATGGCGGCGAACTGGCCGCCGGTCAGGACGTGGATGGCCATGCGGTCGCCGAGCTGCTCGGCGGGGCCGATCTTCGGCGCGAAGATCGGCGTGACGTCCTGGGCGGGGGCGACGACCCGCCGCGCGCCCGACGAGGCGTACACGTAGATCGGCATGCCGCGGTTCGAGGTCTGCACGACGCCACGCAGCCAGGGCCGCAGCTCGTCGCGGGCGATGTGCAGTCCGAGGATCCAATGGGGGCGGTCGAGGACCGCGCCGATGATCTGTTCCTTGCCGTCCTCGTCGAGCATGTCGTAGCTCGGTGCCGGCCAGTCGAAGAACTCATCGATGCCGGCGAACTGTGCCTCGTAGTCGCCCGCGTAGAACGGCGGGAACATCGCCACCGGCGCGTCGGCCGGCACCACCGTCTCCAGGTACTCGCGGACGTCTCCGCAGTAGTAGGAGGCGAGGCGCAGCGTCAGCGCGTTCAGCTTCGCTACCGTCTTGGCGTGCATCGTCGGGAACTGGCCGACCGTGGCGCGGACCATCCGCTCGTAGTAGACGCCCGGTCGGCCGACGTACTGGAGGAACCGGGTGCCGAGCATCAGCGACGCGAGCGTGTCGGTCGGCGTGGCCAGGTACGGCTCCAGCCAGCCGAGCAGGTCGCGGTGCTCGTCCTTGAGCCGGTAGTCCAGATCGCGGCCGGCGAGCCACCAGCCGAGGGCGCTCGAGTACGCCTGGACGTCGTTGCCGTGGATGGCCCGGCGCTCGCCCGGCCGGGAGTGCAGCGTTCGTTCGATCGTGAAGTTCCCCGAGCAGCCGACGTACAGGTCGGTGTCGGGCCACGACTCGGCGTGCTCATAGATGATCGAGCGCAGGTCGGCCGGGATGCTGCCGTGGAACACGCGCCTCTCACCACCTTCCCCTGTGGCCGGGCGTCGAGAGCGCCGGCCAGGACTCGAACCTGGGCCTCCACCGTGGAACGGCGGTGTGCCACCAACAGCACTTCCAGCGCGCGGCGCGTGCCATGCACGCGCAGTACGACATGGTAGCCGTATACCTGGCCAGCAGGCGAGAGGGCTGGACGACTCACCACCCGCTTCGTGGCCTGGCATAGCCCACCGTAGACCAATCCGGCCGCAATGATCTATTGTGGCCCGCCTGGATGCGCTGAGACGGGAGGGCAGGCAGGTGAGCCAGGACTACACCTACGCGGAGGCCGCAGCGAAGCTCCGCATCGCGGAGACCACCCTGCGGCGCTGGGTGTCGAAGGGCCGCGTGCCGTGCCAGCGTCTCGGCCGGCTGGTCCGGTTTACCGACGAGGACCTGGCCGCCGCGTACAAGAGCTGCCCGGCGCTGGCGGGGCGCCGCTGACGTAAGGGTCCCAGGAACGTGGCGTACCGCTACTGCCGGTCGGACACCGACACCTGCACAAAGCGCTCGGCCACACAGCCCCTAAGGCTTCCTAGGCAGATTTGCCACCACGCCCAAACTGTCGGCTAAGCGACATGGATGAAGCCTGTCCATTCAACCCACGCCTGCTCCACACTCGCCATTTTGTGATCTGAGCGACTTCCGGTAGGTGCTTGCACTCGAAGTGGGTCAGGTGCAGGGCTGCGGCGACGATGTCGCCGATTCGGCGTGTGCTGACGGTCGCCTGGCGTAGCGTCTTCCAGCGTCCGATCAGGACGGCGAAGCCGCGTTCTCCTTGCCAGCGCAGGCCGCGTAGCAGCAGATTGCAGGCGCGACGCTCAGCCGCCTTCCGCTACGGACTGTACGGATGTCGTACCTATGCGCCAAGATGGCTTTCCATGACCGGTGGAACATTTGAGCGTGAAAATCTGGCTCGTTACGCGCTGCGCATCGCCGATGGCGCCTCGAAACCCGTGCTGGTCGAGGAGATCTACGTCAAGTGGTTGCTGGCTACGGAGTACACCTTGTCGTTCCGAGGCACGCGGGAACGGATTGCCGGCTGGTGGCCTTCCGAGGGAAGAGCGTGGCAGCTGTTCGGCGAGGTAATCACGGAACATGTCAACAGCGGGAAGTTGGTCATGTGCACCAACACAGACCCGGCCGACAACCCTGAACACCATCTGACCCTTGGCCACAGCCGCCATTCCGAGTCCTCCCCCTTCCTCTGGGGCAGGCCCCCACTGGTGCTGCGATACGTCACAACGCCGGCCGGATCGATCGCTTGGCGCCAAACGCTCGCAGATCGACAGGAGGCCGCAGATCGCAAGGCGACTCAGGACGCTGAAGAGCAACAACGGCGTCAGGCGCACCAGTCCTTGATCGCTGAACGCGTTCATGCCGCCGTCATGGGAGGCGCCGCGACCGAGCGCGACATGGTCGGTGCCACCGGATACAGCCGGGACGAGGTACGCAACGCGATCCACGCGCTCGTGGCCTGCGGCCGACTCACCTATGGCGGACGCACCGGCTGGGGTCGCCACCATAGCTGGCAAGCAGCAGTCCAGCGGGTGTCTGATGGTGCACCCGAGACTTCGGCCGCTGACCAGTAGCCGGTCCCTAGATGAGGGCTGTCGGCGGTGCCACGACGGCCGCCGATCTGGCCACCACACGGGCCGGCTGGACGAGCGCGAGGACGCCGCGGCCGCCGAGCGAGCCGGAGCCGGGCAGCGCCCGCCGTGCCACCCTCGCGCCGCCCGGGCCCAGCCGTAGCTTCAGCTACCACAGCCGCCGGCGTGGACTGTGCCGGCATGGTGCCGCCAAGTGGAAGGCCAACTGCCCAGTCAATGCCCGCGGCTGGCCACCACCGGATGATCGGAGGACCGGGCTCAGGTGGGTGCGGGCTGATGACGTGCGGCCAGCGCGTCGAAGAACTGCTCGATGCGGCGGTCGGCGCCGTTGCTCTCCATCAGCTCGTACCCGCCGAAGCGGTAGACCTCATAACCCCGCAGCCGTAGCGCCCGGTCCTCCGTCACCATCTCGGCGTAGCGGCGCGGGTTGGCCGGCGGACGCTCGTCCGGCTTGGTCGGGTCGGGGTCGTCGGCGTAGTGCTGCACGCCGTCGCACTCGATCACCACGCGGACCCGGCCCGGGAACAGCAGGAGGAAGTCCATGCGTTGGCGGGCCAGCGGCGCGTCGCCCGAGCCGTAGCGGGACTGCGGGTACGGGTCGTAGCTCAGGTACACCTGGGGCAGCAATACCGGAATTTCGCCGCCGCCCGGGCGCGCGTAGCGCCGGGCGTACACGTTGAAGATCCGTCGTTCGGCGTCGTTGTCCAGCGAGCGGGCAAGCCGCTGCAGCAGGTGACGCCACACATCGGTTTCGGAGGCGCCAGCGAGTTGCTCCCGCTCGGCCCACCAGTCACCGAGCCGACGCAAGGTGAGCGACTCGGAGCGCCACGGCCGGTCGTAGACCAGGCAGTGTTGCTCGTTCGCCACGAGCTCGAGGTCATTGTTGATCGCGTCGCGCAGTACGACCTTGGGTTTGGGTCCGACGGTGGCGAACAGCAGGTTCTTCATCTCGCCAGCGACGCCGCCGCCGTCGGCGTGGGCTACGAGTCGGGCGAGATTGTCGGCGGTCTCGCCGCCCTTGCACTCGTCGAGCACCTGCGTGGCGATCCGGAGCAGCTCCGGCAGTCTTTTACCGGCCAGGCGGCGCACCACGTAGGCCCGTTTGCTGCGCTCCGCACGGTCGTCCTGCTCGGGGTCGGGCGGTGCGAGCCCGATACCGGTGCAGAACCGCTCGACCTCCGGCGACGACATCCCATCGCGCAGGGCGACACCGATTGCTTCCCGCAGCTTGCCCGGGGTCACCGTCTGCATTCCGAGAGCTTACGAGTCGCGACGGCCCGGCCACCCCTGGCACGGGTGGCCGGGCCGCCGATGGCCTGGCCCGATCAGAGCGCTCAGTAGCGCGCCGATGAAGTCGGCCATGGGGTGCTTCGGGGTGCCGGTCATCCAGTCAGCGTAAAGGCCTGCGAGTAGCGGAGCGGGTGACGAGCGATCGCTCGCCGCCCGCTCCGAGCCAAGTAACTCCCGACTGTTTCCCCCGCCTACGGGCGTGCGCCCGTGGGTCGCACCTGGCGCGCCGCTCGGTGAACCCGGCCGCGGTACTCGGCGGCCCGGCCGATGCTGGCGGCGCGCTGCTCCTCGCCAGCGCGGATGCCGGCCTCCAGGAAGCCGCCGACGATCCGCCGGACCGGCTCGTGGTGCGCCGTCGTGTGGTGCACGTACACGTCCATCGTCGTGGACACCTGGGCGTGCCCAGCGACGCCCTTGAGCCCCGGCAGGTCCAGGCCCTCGGTGGCGAGCAGCGTCAGCAGCGAATGCCGTAATCCGTGCATCGTCATATGTCCGCGCAGCCCGCGCTTCTCGGCCAGCGTGCGGATCTTCACCCACCGCCAGTCGTAGAAGTCCTCGTACCGCCAGTGGTTGCCCCGGGGTGCGCAGAACACGAAGTCAACTGCTTTTTCGGCGCGCTGGTTGACGACGTGCATCACCAGCGGGTGCAGCGGCACCTGCCGGTAACCGTTCCTCGTCTTCGGCTTCGGCTCGACCACCCAGCGCCGCTCGACCTTGCGGAGGACCTGCCGGATCTCGATGGTGCCGAGGTGCTTGCGGACGGCTTCCGGCGGCAGCGCCGCCACCTCACCCCACCGCAGGCCGCACGCCAGCTTCGTCAGCAGCAGGTCAGCGGCCTCCGGGTCCACTTCGTACGCCGCGGTGAGCAGGATCGACGCCTGCTCGGGTGTCTCCAGGAAGTCCCGCTCAAACTTCGGGCCGTCGGGCAGGGCCAGCCCGTCCATCGGGTTGTACGTCCGCAGCGGCGGCTCCTCGTCCTCGCCGGGCAGGCACGAGGCCCGGAAGATCGGGAACATCGACTCGCCGCGAATGTTCGCGATCGTCTTGCGCGACAGGCCGGCGGCGATGAGGCCGGTCTGCCACTCCCGCAGCATCCGCCGGGTGATGCCGGCGATCGGCAAGTCGCCCAGCGTCGGGAGGACGTGCTTCTCCAGTCGCTCCAGGTACTTCCGCTTCGTCTCGGCGCTCGGCTTCGTCAGGGTCTCCAGCCATGCCAACGCGTACTGCCGGAACGTCATCGCCTCCGGCTCGTCGATGGGTGCCGCAGCCGGGGCGGGCGCTAGGCGGCCAAAGCCGTGCTCGGCGAGCTGTTCCGGCGACGGCCGGTGGTTACCGTTGGCGTCCACGAGCGCCTTGAAGCGCTTCGCGTCGGCCTGGTAGTCGAACGTCTCGCCATTCCACTCGCCGTCGCGCCGGCCACCGTCGCGCCACTTCACCCGCCAGCGGGTGGTCTTGCCGTCCTTCGTGGTTCTCTTCTCGATTTGCGCCACCGTTCCTCCACGTGAGCAGGCGGCCTCGACCCGGCGTCGCGGGCTCTGCCGCCGACCGCACCTGTATGCGCGACAATGGGACCGTAACCGTGCTGATGCGCCGAGGCAAGATCACGCCGCATACTGGTGCGGACTGCGCGACTTACTGGCAGTGATCCCACGGTGATCCCATAGCGGCAACAGCCCAAGAAACGATCAAGGCCGCTAACCTGTTTTCTGCCAGGTCAGCGGCCTTCTGCCGTGGGTTCCAAGATTGTGTCCGAGGGGGGACTTGAACCCCCACGCCCTATACGGGCACTAGCACCTCAAGCTAGCGCGTCTGCCATTCCGCCACCCGGACTTGCTCTGTCCAGCCTACCGCGCCGGCCTAGGCGGTCTCACCACCCGCAGGCCGCCCGGTGGGCCGCACGGGGAGTTACTGTACACGTCGCGGGTGGATCATGCACATGGGCATCCGGGGGTCAGTCGGGCGGCTCGGGGGACCTGGGTGCCGGGGGCTCGGGTAGCGGTCAAGCGCCCGTACCCGGCAGCATGGCCACGTGCCCCATGCCTCTCCCCTGGCCGTCATTCAGCAGCGGGCTCTCGCGCTGCGCGGGGCGGGTAACCTCGCCGCCGCCCGTGACCTGCTGACCGACGCGTTCGAGTCCGCTCGCCCGCCGTTCGGTAAGGATCATCCTGACGTACTCAGCACCGCGCACCTGCTGGCTCGGCTGCACCGGGAGGCGGATGACCCGAGTACGGCCCGCCGGGTGTTGGAGGAGGCGTTCGCCGCCGGGGAACGCCAGTGGCCGCACTCGGATCCGTTGATGTTGGCGTTGGCCTTCGAGTTGGGGTCGGTCGCTGACGAGCTGGGTAACCGCCACGAGGCCCGCCGCAACTACACCAGGGTCGCCGCCGCCGGGCCCGCCGTGCTCGGTGTCGACCACCCGGCGGTACGCGCGGCACGGGAGTATCTCGGCGACGCCGCTCCCGCGCCGCAGCCGCCGGTCCCCCCGACCGGCCCGCCGGAGCCGGCGTCTCGGCCGCACGGGGCGCTTGTCGGGCCGACTGTGTCGCTGGCCGTGCTGTCGACGGCTTGGAAACCGCATGACGTGTCGGCGGCGACGCCCACCCGACCGGCGACGTCGCCCGCGCCCGGCCCGCCGACCGCGCCGACCGCGCCGACCGCGCCGACCGCGCCGACCGCGCCAGATCGTCCCGCCGTGCCGGCCGTGCCGCCAGCTCCCACCGTCCCGGCCCCTCCCGCTGTCCCGCAGGCCCGGACGGCGTTCCACGACCGGGCTGCGGCCGCCGACATGGCGCCCGCCCACCCGGCCGAGAGGATGCCGTCCACTCCCCCGGCACCGGTGATGCCGGGGGTCCCACCAACCTTCCACCAGGCGGTCGTGCCACCCGCCGGTCCGTACGGGCCGACGTCCGGGTCGCCCGGCGTGGCCCCGGCACCTGCCCAGCGCGCCGCTGAGGGCACCGAAGCGGTAGCGCGGCGAGCGGCGGCTACGACGGCCGGGGCGTCTGTGGTCCCTCCGGCTACCGGGGGTGAGGCGGTGCCGGGCGGCGATGGTGTCGCGCCGCCGCCCCATGCGGGGTGGGCGCGACCGACGATCCGGGTGCAGCAGATCGGCCCGCTGTTGGCGGAGGAGGCGGCGGAGGCAGCCCGCTCCGGCCGCCCTGCATCGGGACCCCCGGGGGCGGCCGGGACATCTCCGATCAGCGGAGCACCAGTCAGCGGGCCGCCCACCAGCAGTTCACCTGTCGACGGCCTCCCGGTGAGCAGCCCACCGCTGAGCGGCCTCCCCGTGAGCGGCGCCCCGGTGAGCGGCGCCCCGGTCAGCGGCCCCCCGGTGAGCGGACTCCCGATCAGCGGACCACCGGTCAGCAGTTTCCCAGTCAGCGGACCACCGGTCAGCGGCCTCCCAGTCAGCGGCCCATCGGTCAGCGGCCTCCCAGTCAGCGGCCCATCGGTCAGCGCGCCACCCATCAGTGGACCGCCCCACAGCAGGCCACCGTCGATCGACGCGCCGCACAACAGTGGACCGCTCCACGGCACTGCACCACCCCACAGCGCGCCACCCCACAGCGCGCCACCCCACAGCGCACCACCCCACAGCGCGCCGCCGCACAGCGCACCACCCCACAGCGCACCACCCCACAGCGCGCCGCCGCACAGCGCGCCGCCGCACAGCGCACCACCCCACAGCGCGCCGCCGCACAGCGCACCACCCCACAGCGCGCCGCCGAACAACACGGCGTCCATCGGCGGGCCGTGGGCTCCTGCTGTGCCGTCGTACCAGCCAGCGGGATCGGGGGTACCGGGATACGCGTCGGCGGATTTTCCGGGTGGGCGGGATGACGCGACCACTTCACTGCCGACCTGGCCGCAGCAGGATCGGCAACAGCCGGTCGGGAGCAGCCAGCAGTCGGGGGCGGCCGCGCAGGTTCCGCCCCCGCCACCGGGCTACCCGCCGGTTGCGGCCGGGGGTGGGACGCCGCAGGCGTACCACGGTGTGCCGGCTTGGGGGCAGCCGGCGCAGGCTTCGCCGACGGCCGCGGTCGCCACGCCGTACGAGGGTCCGTTGGTGCTGCCGACGCCGGAGCCGGCGCGCGGCCGGGCGGCGTTGGTGGTGGCGTTGATCTCGGTGGTGGTCGCCGTGGCGGCGG
>NZ_POTX01000430.1 GCF_003236305.1 Micromonospora endophytica
CAGCCAGCACCAGCGCTGACGAGCAGGCAGCCAAGGGTGACGCCCCCGCGCCCACCGCCGAGAAGGCCGACAAGCCGGCTACCAAGGCCGACACACCAACTGCCAACGCCGACGAGCCGGCATCCACCGCCAAGGCCACCGACAAGCAGGCCGCCAACGCCGACGAGCCGGCACCCACCGCCAAGGCCACCGACAAGCAGGCCGCCAACGCCGACGAGCCGGCACCCACCGCCAAGGCCACCGACAAGCAGGCCGCTTCCGGGGCCGATGCGGCGGCAACCAGCGAGGCCGAGGGAGGGCCGGCCGAGTCCACCCCGGACGGTGCGGCACCGGGAGCCCGTCGACGCCGGGTGCGCTTCGCGCACGCCGTACGCCTGCCTGGGCCGCGCACGGCGGCGCGGGCGACCCGGGCCTGGTCGCGGCGGCCCGCCGGCCGGCTGACCCTGCCGGGACTCTTCCTGCTCGTCCTGGTGGCGGCGACCGCGGCGGCCGGCGGGCTGCTGGTACCGGCCACCCTCGGCGCGTCGCGGCCGGTCGCCGTCGGTGGCTCCGCGGCGCCCGGGGATCCGGCAGCCACCGACGCACCCCCGCCCGGTGCCGTCCCGCCGCCGAACGCGACGTTGCCGCCGGGTGTCTCGCTGCCGCCGGGCGCGACGCCCACGAACGCGCTGGCCGCCGGACGCCCCTCCGACGCCCTGGCCGGCTGGGCCCGCGAGGTCGGCGCCAAGGTCGGCATCGACCCGATCGCCATGCAGGCGTACGGCTACGCCGAGCTGGTGCTCGCCGAGACCGAACGGGCCTGCGGCCTGAGCTGGACCACTCTGGCGGCGATCGGCTTCGTCGAGTCCCGCCACGGGCAGGCCAACAACGCGCAACTGGGCCCGGACGGGCGGGCGACTCCGGAGATCATCGGGCTGCCGCTCGACGGTGAGGGTGGCCGGATGCGGATCGCCGACACGGATCGGGGCGAGCTGGACGGGGACACCACATACGACCGGGCGATCGGCCCGATGCAGTTCATCCCGACCACCTGGGACGAGATCGGCGCGGACGCGGACAACGATGGCCGCAAGGACCCGCACAACCTCCACGACGCGGCCCTCGCCGCCGGCAAGTATCTCTGCAAGGGCGGCCGAAATCTCACCATTCCGGGTGACTGGTGGAACGCCATCCTGTCGTACAACGATGTTCGCAGGTACGCCCAGGAGGTCTTTGATACCGCCAACCGGTACGGACAGGCCAGTCGCGCCTGAAGTGATCGTCCGCATACATTGGAGAACTGGACACTTCCCCCAGGCTGCCATTGACGGCAAGCTAGACGGGTGATGGTGCGCGAGTGGGACCCCAGGACCGCGTCGTCCGCCGAGATCGCGTCGCTGCTGGACACGCTGAACGCGGTCCTGGCGGCCGATCTCCCGCAGGATCCGCAGTGGCGGGAGAGTTGCCTGCGGGAATATCTCGCCGAGGTGATGCCGGGCGAACGGCGGATCTCATGGGTGGCACAGGCCGAGCCCGCCGTGGACGGGACGCCCGGCGCCATCCTGGGTCATGTGCACGTGCTGCTGCTCGGCAGCATCGGCGTGCTGGAGGTGCTGGTGCACCCCTCCGTGCGGCGCGGTGGCCTCGGCCGGGACCTGGTCCTGCGCGCCGCCCGCCGGGTCTATCAGGAGGGCTTCGAGTCGATAGGGGTCGAGGTGGTGGGTGACACCCCCGCCGTCGGCTTCTACGAGTCACTCGGCTTCAGTCGTGAGTACGTCGAGACCCGCAGCGTGCTCGACCTGTCGAGCGTCCACTGGAGCGAGTTGGCCGAGATGTCCACCGGCGTCGGGGCGGGCTACCACGTGCAGTTCCACCCCGGCGGCCCACCGGATGAGCTGATCGAGGCGTACGCGCGGGCAAAGGCCGAGTTGCGGGAGGTCGAGGACGGTGAACTGCGGCCCAGCTCGTACGACCCACAGCGGCTCCGCGACAGCCTGGACTGCCTGCATCGGCGGGGCATGAAGCCGTACATCGTGCTCGCGCTGCATGAGCAGACCGGCGAGGTGGCCGGCCTGACCGAGGTGGTGGTGCCGGCCCAGCACCCGACCCGTGCCGACCAGTACGACACCATCGTGGTGCAGGACCACCGTGGCTACGGAATCGACCGTGCGATCAAGGCGCGGATGCTGCTGGAACTGCGGTCGGCCGAGCCGCAGCTGACCGAGGTCCAGACGTGGAACGCCCAGGCCAACGAGGCGATGCTCAAGGTCAACGCCGAGTTGGGCTACCGTCCCGACCGGGACTGGTGCGAATACAGCATCGACGTGGCCGAACTGGTCCACCGCCTCGACAGCTCCCGCTGACCGTAGGCGGCGTTCAGTAGCTCCCGGCATCGGGGTTCGGGGG
>NZ_POTX01000431.1 GCF_003236305.1 Micromonospora endophytica
GTCCTGACCCCCCCCGCACCCGCTCCGGCGCACCCGACACCCCAGGGAATGACGATCATGCAGGACCGTAAGCCCGTCGAGAGTTGGCTCACCGACATGGACGGCGTGCTGGTGCACGAGGGCCAGCCGGTGCCGGGTGCCCCGGAGTTCATCAAGCGGCTGCGCGCCTCCGGCAAGCCGTTCCTGGTGCTCACCAACAACTCGATCTACACCCCGCGTGACCTCCAGGCCCGCCTGGCCCGGATGGGTCTGGACGTGCCGGAGCAGGCGATCTGGTCGTCCGCCCTGGCCACCGCCCAGTTCCTGGCCGATCAGCGGCCGGGCGGCACGGCGTACGTGATCGGAGAGGCCGGGCTGACCACGGCCCTGCACGCGGTGGGTTACGTGCTCAGCGACTTCGCGCCCGACTACGTGGTGCTGGGGGAGACCCGGACCTACAGCTTCGAGGCGATCACCAAGGCGATCCGGCTGATCAACGACGGGGCCCGGTTCATCTGCACCAACCCGGACGCCACCGGGCCGTCGGTGGAGGGCGCGCTGCCCGCCGCCGGTTCGGTGGCCGCGATGATCTCGAAGGCGACCGGGGTGGAGCCGTACTTCGTCGGCAAGCCCAACCCGATGATGATGCGTTCGGCGCTGAACACCATCGACGCGCACTCCGAGAGCACGGCGATGATCGGTGACCGGATGGACACCGACATCCTCTGTGGGCTGGAGGCCGGGCTGGAGACCATCCTGGTGCTCACCGGCATCAGCACCCGGGCCGAGGCCGAACGCTACCCGTACCGCCCGTCGCGCATCGTCAACTCCGTGGCCGACCTGATCGACGAGATCTGACCCGAGGGCCGCCGCGCCGACCCAGCTGACCCCGTCGGGCCGATCAGGCCATCCCCGGCCAGGTCGACGCTGCTGTCGGCGCCCAGCAGGACCAGCGTTGGTGCTCATCCGGCCGAGCAGGGTCACCCTTGTCGCCTCGCTGAGCTGACTGTCGTACGCCAGGGTGTGCGCCACCGAGACCATGGCGTGCGGAAGGACCTGACCCGGCGCATCATCCTCGACGCCGCCCTGGCCGAGTTCCTGGCGCACGGTCACGTGGCCGCCGGGATGGAGCCGATTGCCGCCCGTGGCCAGGAGTCCAAGGTGACGGTGTACGCGTACGTCACCGACAGACGCGGCCATCACCCGGCTCACCGAGCGGGGCCTGCTGCGCACCACCGATCCTTCCCAACCGCGCACACTCCCACCTGAGCCCACCTCCCGCGTGATCCACACAGTTTCGGGGAAGTTGCTGCCTCCGACGCAGGTTGACCCAGCAACTTCCCCGAAACTGTGCGACCTACCAGGCCCTGGGCGCTGCCATCAGCGGTTGAGTCCGCCGCGCGAGGGCCGAGATCGTCCATGATGTTCAACCGCGGAGGCAGTGGACGCGCGATCCTGCATTTCCGGTTGGGACAAACGTTGCACAAGCCGCGTTCCCGCGACCAGAAGCGCATGATCGCGGAGACGGGGAGGAGAAGGCCCCTCAGGGGCGGAGCGGGGCGTTGCAGGCGGCGACGAGGGCTTGGCGGCAGGCGGCGGTCAGCGGGCGTAGCGCGGCGTCGCGCTGCTGGGCCTCGTAGTTGTTGATCGCGCCACCGGGTGCGGCGTGCCCGGCGAGGGCGAGCACCCGGTCGAGCACCGCGGCGCGGGCGAAGAGTCGGCGGGCCCGCGGGTCGAAGCCGGGCGGCAGGTCGGTGGCGCCGTCCGGGCGGCGCAGCGCCTCCAGGGCGCCGGCCAACTCGGGCCGCCACTGCGCCACGTCGAGTCGGGTGAGCGCGGCGGTGGTGTCGGCCAGCGCGGCGGCCAGCTCCGCCTCCGCCTCGGCGGCACCGGGCAGGGCGAGGGACGCGGCCGAGGCGTTGGGCGGCAGTGGATAGAACCGCCAGAGGACCGTCTCGAAGGTGTCCCCGGAGCCCGAGGTGTGCACGCGTACCTCGGGAATCAACCCCAGCGCGCCGGCGATCACCGCCTCGCCGGCGAGCAGCGCGGCACCGGCGAAATCTCCGGGGCCGGGCAGGCCGCGGGGGTCGCCCGGGGCGGGGAGCACCAGCCGGATCTCGTCGGGCGAGAGTTTGGAGAGGGTGGGCAGGGCCGTCCGTAGCGGCACGTCCGTCCAGGTGCCGGGCGCGTCGGCGACCAGGTGCTCCTCGTCGCCGGCGACCGCGTCGGCGACCTCGTCGAAAGGCACCAGACCGGCGCGCCACGCGCGCACCCAGGCAACGAACCGGCTCGACCGGCGCGGCACGAGGATGGCCGCACCCGCAGCGGGGGTGGACATGCCGAAAGAGTACGTGCTGACGCCCGTCCGTGTCTCGGCTGCCGCGTCCCCACCTGTCTCTT
>NZ_POTX01000432.1 GCF_003236305.1 Micromonospora endophytica
GCCCTGCGCACCCCCGCCCTGAGTAGTCGCCCCGCGCGACGGTCACCCCGCGCAACGGTCGCCGGTGTTAACAGGGGGCCCTTCCTCTACATCAGGCGTTAAGAGGGGGCCCCTTCTTTCACCAGAGGCTGGGTGGGGGTGGGGTCGTTGCTGGTGCGCAGCGGAATCTCCCGGATGAACCAGGCCAGCACCGGGACCAGGACGGCGAAGAGCACCGCCCAGAGGAAGACGTGGGAGATGGCGTCGGCCAGGCCACCGAGCACCAACTCGCGGGCCTGCGGCGGCAGCTCGTTGAGCTGCTCGAGGTTCATCGCCGCCGCGCCCTCGCCGCCACCGCCGCCGAACGCCTCGCCGGCCGCCGAGCCGGCCAGCCGGTTGGCGAAGATGGCACCGAACAGCGAGATGCCGAACGACCCGCCGATGGAGCGGAAGAAGGTGGCCGCACCGCTGGCCGCACCGAGGTCCCGCTGCTCGACGCTGTTCTGCGCGATCAGCATCGACGTCTGCATGAGGAAGCCCATCCCGACGCCGAGCACGATCATGTAGAGCGAGGAGGTGACCTTGCTGGTGTGCACGTCCAGCAGGCTCAGCAGCACCAGGCCGACGGACATCACCACGCCGCCGACGATCGGATAGATCCGGTAGCGCCCGGTCCGGGTGATCGCCCGGCCGACGACGAGCGAGACCACGAGCATGCCGAACATCAGCGGCAGCAGCAGCAGACCGGAGTTGGTGGCCGAGGCGCCCTGCACGGTCTGCTGGTAGAGCGGCAGGAAGTTCATCGCGCCGAACATCGCGAAGCCGAGCAGGAAGCCGACGAGCGAGATGAGGGCGAAGTTCCGGTTGGCGAACAGGCTCAGCGGCAGGATCGGCTCGGCGGCCCGGCGCTCGACGAACCCGAAGACCAGCAGGGCGATCACGGCCACCCCGACCAGGCCGAGGATCTGCGGCGACACCCACGCGTACTCGCTGCCGCCCCAGGTGGTGATCAGCACGATCGCGGTGATACCTACCGACAGCAGGGCGGCACCCCACCAGTCGATCCGGTGTTCGGTGCGGTACTTGGGCAGGTGCAGGGTGGCGATCAGCAGCACCAGGGCCACCCCGCCGAGCGGCAGGTTGACGTAGAACGCCCAGCGCCAGGAGAGGTGGTCGGTGATGAAGCCGCCGACCAGCGGCCCGGCCACCATCGCGATGGCCATGATCCCGGCCATCATGCCCTGGTAGCGCCCGCGTTCCCGGGGCGGCACCAGGTCGCCGATGATCGCCATCACACCCACCATCAGGCCACCGGCACCCAGGCCCTGCACGGCGCGGAAGGCGATCAACTGGACCATGCCGTCGTCCGGACCGCCGAGAAACCCGGAACCGGACATCCCGCACAGCGCGGATCCGACCAGGAAGACCACCACGGCGGTGAGGAAGACCGGCTTGCGGCCGTACAGGTCGCCGAGCTTGCCCCAGATCGGGGTCGAGACGGTGGTGCCCAGCACGTACGCGGTGACCACCCAGGTGAAGTGGTTGAGGCCACCGAACTCGCCCACGATGCGTGGCAACGCCGTGCTGACGATCATGTTGTCGAGCATCGCCAGCATCATGGCGGTCATCAGGCCGACGAGCACCACCCGGATGTTGGGTCGCGCGATCGCCTGGTCTTGCTGAGTCATCGGTAAGCTCTCCCCCCGAGATGCGGCACACTTACCGGCCGTCCAGTAAGGCACCTTACTAGCCGCACGGTAAGTTGGGCAGCAGGACCGGTCAACCGATTTCAGGAGTATGAGTGAGCCAGAGCACAGGCGGTACGCGAGAGCGGATCAAGGCCGTCGCGCTGGAACTCTTCACCGAGCAGGGATACGAAGCGACGTCCCTGCGTGAGGTGGCCGAGCGGCTCGGCGTGACCAAGGCGGCACTCTACTACCACTTCAAGAGCAAGGACGAGATCGTCACCAGCGTGGTCGCCGACCGGCTGGACCTGATGGACAGCCTGATCGCCTGGGCGGAGGCGCAACCGCCCACCCTGGCCACCCGACGCGCGGTCATCGAGCGGTACGCCGACACCATATTCGGCGGCGACCAGCGTGGGGTGATGCGCTTCTTCGAGCAGAACCAGACCGCGCTGAAAAGCCTCTCCGCCGGCCGTGAGCTACGCGAGCGGTTGCTCCGGCTGGCCACCGTGCTCTCCGCCGGCGACAACTCCCCGGGTGGGCAGGTGCGGGCCGCACTGGCCCTGTTCGCAGTGCACAGCAGCTGGTTCGTGGTACGCACCCCGGACATCACCGACGCCGAACGCAAACACGTAGCCCTCGAAGTCGCCAACGAACTCCTAGCCGCCATCACCACCCCCTAACCCCACCC
>NZ_POTX01000433.1 GCF_003236305.1 Micromonospora endophytica
GCGGCGCTCTGGTCGGTCCGAAGAACGACAGCCGCAACATCGCCGGAATCAAGGACCCGTCGGTGGTCTACCACAACGGCCGGTATCACGTCTTCGCCAGCACGGCCCGGTCCAGCGGCTACAACCTCGTCTACTTCAACTTCACCGACTGGAACCAGGCGAACTCTGCCACCTTCCACTACCTCGACCAGGCTCCCCTCGGTGCCGGCTACCGGGCCGCACCGCAGGTGTTCTACTTCGCCCCACAGGGGCTGTGGTATCTGGTCTACCAGACCGGCAACGCGTCGTACTCCACCAACCCGGACATCAGCAACCCGAACGGGTGGACCGCGCCCCGGCACTTCTACAGTGGCGTGCCGCAGATCATCCGGGACAACATCGGCAACGGCTACTGGGTCGACATGTGGGTCATCTGCGACAGCACCACCTGTCACCTCTTCTCCTCCGACGACAACGGCCAGCTCTACCGCTCGCAGACCTCACTGGCGAACTTCCCCAACGGCATGACCCAGCCGGTCATCGCCATGCAGGACGCCAACCGGAACCGCCTGTTCGAGGCGGCCAACGTGTACCGGGTCAGCGGCGGCAACACGTACCTGTTGCTGGTGGAAGCCATCGGTTCGGACGGACGCCGCTGGTTCCGGTCCTGGACGTCGAACGCCATCGCCGGCCCCTGGCGGGCCCTGGCCGACAGCGAGAGCAACCCGTTCGCCCGCGCCAACAACGTCACCTTCAGCGGCAACGCCTGGACCCGGGACATCAGCCACGGCGAGCTGATCCGCAGCGGCATCGACCAGACGCTGACCATCAGTGCCTGCAACCTGCGCTACGTCTACCAGGGCCTCGATCCCAACGCCGGCGGCGACTACAACAGCCTGCCCTGGCGGCTGGGCCTGCTCACGCAGACCAACTCCACCTGCTGAACCCGCACCAACCACCACCACCGGAAAGGGTCCATCGATGAAAGACCGCAGAGACGGCGCGGCGAGAATCCGGCCGCGTACCGTCGTGATGTCAGTCGTGGCCGGCGCCACGATGCTCGCCGCCACGGCGCTCACCGCGCCCGCCGCCAACGCCGCCGCCAGCACGCTGGGCGCGGCAGCGGCTCAGAGTGGGCGCTACTTCGGCGCCGCCACCAGCTCGTTCATGTTCTCGAACACCCAGCACACCACGATCCTCAACCGCGAGTTCAACTCGATCGTGGCCGAGAACGAGATGAAGTGGGACGCCACCGAGCCCCAGCAGAACGTCTTCAACTTCACCGGCGCCGACCGGCTGGTCGCGCACGCCCGGGCCAACGGGATGTCGGTGCGTGGCCACGCCCTGGTCTGGCACTCGCAGCAGCCCGGTTGGGCGCAGAACATGTCCGGCACCGCGCTGCGCAACGCCATGATCAACCACGTCACCCGGGTCGCCACCCACTTCCGGGGGCAGATCCACTCCTGGGACGTGGTCAACGAGGCGTTCGCCGACGGCGGCAGCGGCGGTCGGCGGGACTCGAACCTGCAACGCACCGGCAACGACTGGATCGAGGTGGCGTTCCGCACCGCGAAGGCCGCCGACCCGAACGCCAAGCTCTGCTACAACGACTACAACACCGACGGGATCAACGCGAAGTCGACAGGCATCTACAACATGGTGCGCGACTTCAAGTCCCGTGGTGTGCCGATCGACTGCGTCGGCTTCCAGTCCCACCTGGGCACCACGCTGGCCAGCGACTACCAGGCCAACCTCCAGCGCTTCGCCGACCTCGGCGTGGATGTGCAGATCACCGAGCTGGACGTGGCCCAGGGCGCCAACCAGGCGAGCATCTACGAGCGGGTGACCCGCGCCTGTCTGGCCGTGGCGCGCTGCAACGGCATCACGGTCTGGGGTGTGCGCGACAACGACTCGTGGCGGCGCGGGGAGAACCCGCTGCTCTTCGACGCCAACGGCAACAAGAAGCCGGCGTACACCTCGGTGCTCAACGCGCTGAACAGCGTCAGCGGACCGAACCCGACCACGCCGCCGCCGAACCCGACCACCCCGCCGCCGAACCCGACCACGCCGCCGCCGTCGGGTGGCGGGGCCTGCTCCGCGTCGGTGTCGCTGAACTCGTGGAGCGGCGGCTTCGTGGCCACCGTCCGGGTCACCGCCGGCAACGCCGCGATCCGCGGCTGGACGGTACGGATCACGCTGCCCGGCGGTACGACGGTCACCGGCACCTGGAACGCCCAGGCCAGCGGTAGCAGCGGCACGGTGAACTTCAGCAACGTCAGCTACAACGGCCAGCTCAGCGCGGGCGGCAGCACGGAGTTCGGCTTCCAGGGCACCGGCACCGGCCCCTCCGGCACCCCCACCTGCAC
>NZ_POTX01000434.1 GCF_003236305.1 Micromonospora endophytica
GGGCCTTATCGTCGGCAGCGGCAGAGGTGTATAAGAGACAGATCTGGAGCAGTTTGCCGCGTTGCGCACCGCTGAGGGGGTGGCCGCGCTCGACGCGGCGGCTCGGGTGGCCGGCGGTGATCCGCTGAGCGCGGCGGCTGCGCTGCGCTCGGCCGGGGTGCCGGCCGGATTGGCGGCGACCGCGCTGACCCAGGCGGAGCTGCGTCGCCGGGCGGCCGGCAAGTTCGGGGCGGCGGCGGAGACCATGTTCTTCACCCGGCCGGGCCTGGAGCAGGCCACCAGGATGGTCGTCGCGCAGCGCCGCGCCCGACGGCTGCGGGCCGCCGGAGTGACCACGCTGGCCGACCTGGGTTGCGGGCTGGGTGCCGACGCGCTCGCCGTCGCCCGCGAGGGCATCCGGGTGTACGCGGTAGAGGCCGATCCGCTCACCGCCGCGCTGGCCCAGGCGAACGCAGCGGCCGCCGGGCTGGCCGACCTCGTCACCGTCGACTGTGGCGACGCCACCGCGTTCGAGGTGACTCGGGTCGAGGCGGTGTTCTGTGACCCGGCCCGCCGTCGGGCCGGCACCGGCCGCCGGATCTTCGACCCGAACGCGTACTCGCCGCCGTGGGACTTCATCACCGGGCTGATCGAGCGGGTGCCGTACACGGTGGTGAAGGTGGCCCCGGGCCTCGACCATGCCCTGATCCCGGCCGGCGCCGAGGCCGAGTGGGTCAGCGTCGGCGGCGACCTGGTCGAGGCGACCCTCTGGTGCGGCCCCCTCGCCGAGCACCCCCGCCGCGCAACCATCGTGAAGGAGGGGCCCCCTGTTAACGCCTCCGGTAGTAAAGGGGCCCCCTCTTATCACTTCTCCGGCAGCCCGGCCGCCGACAGCCCGGCCGCCGACAGCCCAGCCGTGCACCAGCTCACCGGCCCGGGGACGGCGGAGGCTCCGGTCGGGCCGGTGCGCCGCTTCGTGTACGACCCGGATCCGGCAGTGGTCCGCGCCCACCTGGTCGCCGAGCTGGCCGCCGATCTGGACGCCACGTTGGCCGACCCGACAATCGCGTACCTCTACGCCGACGACGCGACACCCACGCCGTACGCCCGCTGCCTGGAGGTGACCGACGTGCTGCCGTTCTCGCTGAAGCGGCTGCGCGTGTTGCTGCGGGAGCGACGCGTCGGCCGGGTGGAGATCCTCAAGCGCGGCTCCGCGCTGGAACCCGAACGCCTCCGGCGCGACCTGCGACTGTCCGGCGACCAACCGGCCAGCCTGGTGCTGACCCGGGTCGCCGGAGCCCCCACCGTGCTGATCTGCCAGCCGGCATCGTGACCACAGCGGCCGGCACGGGTGATGGCGGCGACTTGGCGTGACGGGGTGAGAGGTGGCGCGGGTTGCGGAATGTTGGAGTGTTCGGCCTCGGTGGGTGACCCCGAGTCGCGGGATATCGGGGCATCCGGCCTGGTGGGTCTCCCCGGGTGCGGTATGTGGGGGCATCCAGCTCGGTTGAGGGCCCGGGTTGCGGTGTCTTGCGCGACCACGCCGACCAGGTGCGGGAGTGCACACCTGACGATCTATCGCCGAGGTACCGGACCGGCGACAGCACGACCGACAGCGACAGCACGACCGGAAGCGACAGCACGACCGACAGCGACAGCAGGGCCGACGGGGCGGCTGGTGTCTGACCGGGGCGCCGGGAGGTGCGTGGACCCGCTGCCGGAAGTCGCTGGCCGCAGGGACGTACCGGAACTAGGTTGACCAGCATGGCGGGACGTAGCACCCCGGCGATCACGCTGCTTGCGCAGCGCAGGATCACCCATCGCACCCACCCGTACGACGTCCCGGCGGAGACACCGAACTACGGCGCGGTGGTCGCCGCCGCGCTGGGGGTGGCACCGGAGCGGGTCTTCAAGACCCTGGTGGCCGAGGTCGACGGAGTGTTGACTGTGGCGGTGGTGCCGGTCACCGGCGAACTGGACCTCAAGGCCCTGGCTGCGGCGGCGGGCGGTAAGCGGGCCACGCTGGCCGAGCGTGTGACGGCCGAGCGCGCCACCGGATACGTACGCGGGGGGATCAGCCCACTCGGCCAGCGTAAGCGCCTGCTGACCGTGATCGACGTCTCCGCTCTCGATCACTCCACGGTGTACGTGTCGGCGGGTCGGCGTGGGCTCCAGGTGGAGCTGGAGCCGGCGGATCTGGTCGCGTTGACCGACGCCCGCACCGCTCGCCTAGCCACCGCCTGACCGCGCGGCACACCGCGCCACCGCGGGCCGCGCCACCGCCCGCCACCGCGCCACCACCCGCCACCGCGGGCCGCCGCGCCACCGCCCGCCGCAGCGCCAC
>NZ_POTX01000435.1 GCF_003236305.1 Micromonospora endophytica
GGGAAAGGGTCAGGCCCCCTCGGGGGAGGGGGCCTGACGAGTGGGGTGACTGATGGGAATTGAACCCACGACAACCGGGACCACAACCCGGTGCTCTGCCAACTGAGCTACAGCCACCATGCCCGCCGCGCCGAGCGATCTCGTCGGTGCGGGTGCGGAGAAATCATACCCCCACCACCGCCGACCGCGTCCACCGGGTTCGCGGGCCGGCCGCCCGCCCGACGGCGTACGCGTCAGAGGCCGGCCGCGATGGCCTTGGCGCTCTCCACGTCGGGACCGGGCAGCGGCACGAAGATGGTGCGCCGGTAGTACTCCAACTCGCGGATGCTCTCCCGGATGTCGGCCAGCGCCCGGTGCGCCAGGCCCTTCTGCGGCTGGCCGAAGTACACCCGCGGGTACCAGCGGCGGCACAGCTCCTTGATCGAGGAGACGTCGATCATGCGGTAGTGCAGGTGGGCGTCGAGACGGGTCATGTCCCGGGCGATGAAGCCGCGATCGGTGGCGATCGAGTTGCCACAGAGCGGGGCGGTACGCGGATCCTTGACGTGCTGGGTGATGTAGTCGAGCACCAGATCCTCGGCCTCGGCCAGGGTGACGACCGAGCGCCGGACCTCCTCGGTCAGCCCCGACTTGGCGTGCATCGTCCGGACGATCTCCGGCATCGCGTCGAGCGCCGCGTCGTCGGCATGGATCACCACGTCCACCCCCTCACCCAGCACGTTGAGGTCAGGGTCGGTGACCAGTGCCGCGACCTCGATCAGCTTGTCGCTGCCGAGGTCGAGACCGGTCATCTCACAGTCGATCCAGACGAGGAGATCAGCCACCGGGACAGCCTACGCGCAGCCCACACCCCGTGGCTGCGCGCCGCCGGGGCCACCGACCGCTAGGGTCTTTCCCGTGCCCGCCGAACCCGTCACACCCTCCACCGTCGACGCCGAGGATCCCGGTCGCCGCAGGGCGAGGCGGATGCTGGGAGCGTTGGCGATGGCGGCGACGCTGCCGGCGCTCTACCTGCCCGGACTGACCCACAACTTCTTCGACCTGAAGATCTACATGTCGGCGATGGACTGGTGGCTCGCCGGCAACCCGCTCTACGACTACGTCCAGGGCGACCGGGTGCAGGGAGAGCTGTTCTTCACCTATCCCCCGTTCGCCGCGCTGCTGTTGCTGCCGTTCGCCCTGCCCAAGCTGGGTGCGACTGTCGCCATCTTCACCGGGTTGACCCTGCTGGGTGTGGTGGTCACCACGAAGTGGCTGCTCGACCCGGTGATCCGCCGACATCACCTGCCCCACCTGTTCACCCTCGTGGTGGGGGTGCTGCTGGTGTTGGCCGTGGAGAGCACCCGGGAGACCATCACCTTCGGGCAGATCAACATGCTGCTGGTGGTGCTGATCCTGGCCGACCTGCTGTTCGCCGTACCCAAAAACAGTCGCTGGGCCGGGGTGGGGGTCGGCCTCGCGGCGGCGCTCAAGCTCTTCCCGGGCATCTTCGTGGTCTATCTGCTGGCCACCCGGCGGTGGCGGGCGGCTGCGGTGGCGACCGCGACCGCCGCCGCCGCGACCCTGCTCGCCGCCGCGATCGCGCCCGGCGACTCGTGGCGGTTCTGGACCCACGAACTCTGGGCCACCGACCGGGTCGGCCGCACCGACTACACCGGCAACCAGTCGCTGTTCGGCCTGCTCAGCCGGCTCACCGTGCCCGACGAGCCGAACCGGCTGGTCTGGCTGGCGCTGGTCGCGGCCGTCGCCGGGTACGGGCTGTGGCGAGCGGCACGGGCGTCACGGGCCGGCGACCCGCTCACCGGCCTGACCCTGACCGGCCTGGTGGCGGCCCTGATCAGCCCGATCACCTGGACCCACCACATCTACTGGTTCATCCCGGCGGTGGTGCTCCTGGTCGACGCGGTGCTGAGCACCGATCCGCGCACCGCCACCGGGGCCCGCCGGCGCCGTCGGCTGAGTGCGCTCGCCGTCGGCACCTCGGCGATCATCGTGTACGGGGTGGTCTCCTTCTACGACTTCGGCGTCGCTCCGACACCCACCAACAGTCCCTGGGAGTTCGTGCTCCGCAACACGTACGTGCTGCTCTGCCTGGTGCTGCTGGCCGCGCTGCCGGTGCGGGCCCAGGCCGACGCCCCGGCCACCGAGTCGCGCGAACCGGACACTCTTCCCAAAGAGTCCCTTCCTCGCTAACGTTACTTCAAAGCCACCGATAATCCCCCGGTGAAGGCGGCCCTCCGTGTCGGCAGCACGGAGGGCCGCCCGCTTCCCTCCCCTC
>NZ_POTX01000436.1 GCF_003236305.1 Micromonospora endophytica
GCCTGTAACACCACCCGCCCCTGCCCTCCTCAGCATGTCACACCCGCAACCCCTCGCGTGATCATGAAGTTATAGCCCCGACACGCCCTGGCCAGGGTGGCAATAACTTCATGATCAACGAGGTGGGGAAGGGATCAGCGCATCCGAGCAACGATCGCGGTGTCGTAGTCGCCGGAGATGAACTCCGGGTTCTCCAGCAGGTTGGTGAAGAAGGGCAGGTTCTGCTTCGGGCCGGCGATCTCGAAGGAGGCGACCGCGGCACGCGCCCGCTCGATGGCCTCGGCGCGGGTCGGGGCGGTGACGAGAAGCTTGGCCATCAGGCTGTCGTAGAACGGCGTCACGGTGTTCCCCTCGACGTAGCCGGAGTCGACGCGTACGCCCTCGCCGGCGGGCTCGACCCAGGTCCGGATCGCGCCCGGGCCGGGCAGGAAGCGCTTCGGGTCCTCGGCGTTGACCCGCAGTTCGATGGCATGGCCACGCGGGGTCAACGCGTCCGGGTCGAAGGTGGGTGCCAGCCCGGCCGCCACCCGGAGCTGCTCCTCGACCAGGTCCAGGCCGTAGACCAGCTCGGTGACCGGGTGCTCCACCTGAAGGCGGGTGTTCATCTCCAGGAAGAAGAACTCACCGGAGGTGGGATCGAGCAGGCACTCCACAGTGCCCGCGTTGCGGTAGTTCACCGCCGCGCCCGCGCGTACCGCCGCGGCGAGCAGCCGGGAACGCAGCTCCGGCGAGACGGCCGGGGAGGGCGACTCCTCGACCAGCTTCTGGTTACGCCGCTGCACCGAGCACTCCCGCTCGCCGATCGCCACCACCCGGCCGTCGGCCAGCCCGAGGATCTGCACCTCGACGTGGCGTACCCGGGGGAAGTACCGCTCGATGAGCACCGAACCGTCACCGAACATCCGCTCGGCGAACGCGCGCACCTTGTCGTACTCGGTGCGCAGCGCGGTCTCGTCGGCGGCCACCGCCATGCCCATGCCCCCACCGCCGGCGGCGGCCTTCACCATCACCGGGTAACCGATATCGGCCGCTGCGGCGACCGCCGCAGCCAGGTCCGCCGCCGGCTCGGTGGTGCCCGGCGCCACCGGCACACCGGCCGCCGCCATCAGGTTCCGCGCGTTGATCTTGTCGCCCATCGCGCTTATCGCGTCCGCGTCCGGTCCGACCCAGATCAACCCGCTGGCCTCGACGGTACGGGCGAAGTCGGCGTTCTCCGACAGGAAGCCGTAACCGGGGTGGATCGCCTGCGCGCCTGTCGACGTGGCGGCGGCCAGGATCGCCTCGGTGTTGCGGTAGCTCTGCGCCGGGTTGGCCGGGCCGACACACACCGCTTCGTCGGCCTCGGTCACGAAGGGCAGGTCGGCGTCGACCTCCGAGTGCACCGCGATCGCCCGCACCCCGAGCCGCTTGGCGGTACGGATGATCCGGCGGGCGATCTCGCCCCGGTTGGCGACCAGCAGCGACTCGATCATGGTTCCTCCGAGCGTTCCATTGTGTGGGACGCCCGCCAGCCAACCATGCCGACCTCGGCGTAAGGAAGGGCCCCTTGTTAACGCCTCAGGTAGAGCAGGGGCCCCCTGTTAACACCTGATCGGGCTGGGGCCACGCGTGCTCAGGCTGGGGTGACGCAGGCTCTGGCTGGGGTGACGCAGGCTCGGGCTGGGAGAGACGCGTGCTCAGGCCGGCTCGGTCGGGGCGAGGAGGGCGGCGAGGGTGGCGGCGCGCAGCAGCTCGGCACGGCGTCGGCGGTCGACCTCACCACCGAGGAACGGGGTGGAGTTCATCAGGCCGAAGGCGGCGTGCGCCAGCACGCGCGCCTCACCGTCGGGCAGCCCGGAGTGCAGCGCGGTCAGCACCGCCACCCACTCCTCGACGTAGAGCCGCTGGAGGCGGCGGATCCGCCGCCGGGGCTCCTCGGGCAACCGGTCCAGCTCGTGCAGGTGCAGGGCGATGACTGCCGGATTGGCGAGCGCGAATTCGACATGGAAGTCGATGAGCGACTCCAGCGCGGCGCGCGGCTCGCCCGGGTGGGCGGCGGAACGCTGCCGTCCACCGTCGAGCAGGCCCTCGCTGACCGGCACCAGCGCGGCGACGAGCATCGCCTCCTTGCCGGCGAAATGGTGGTAGAGCGCCGGGCCGGTCACCCCGGCAGCCGCACCGATGTCGTCCATCGACACGCCGTGATAGCCACGCGAGGCGAAGAGCCCCACCGCGATCTCCAGGATCTCGTCCTTACGGGAC
>NZ_POTX01000437.1 GCF_003236305.1 Micromonospora endophytica
GCGCGGGAGGGTTAGGCGGGGGCCGGGGCCTTCGGCGGAGAGTTCATCGTTGGGGTTGTAGAGGGCGCAGCGGCGTAGGGAGAGGCAGCCGCAGCCGATGCAGCCGTCCAGGTCGTCCCGGAGCCGGTTCATCAGCCTGATCTTCTCGGTCAGCCGCTCCCGCCAGGCGGTGGAGATCTGCGCCCAGTCCTCGGCGGTGGGCGTACGCGAGGCGGGCAGCGACTCCAGCGCGGAGCGGATCTCTTCCAGCGAGATGCCTACCTGCTGGGCGATCCGGATGAAGGCGACCCGGCGCAGCTCGCCACGGCTGTACCGGCGCTGGTTGCCGCCGGTGCGCTCGGCCCGGATCAGCCCCAGCCGCTCGTAGTAGCGCAGGGCGGAGGGTGCCACCCCGCTGCGGACGGCGAGTTGACCGATGGTGAGTGATTCCTGCATCACGCTGCCTTGAGTTGAACCTCGCTTCAACTTACAGGCTATCTGCATGACATCACTCGCCACCATCACCCACCGGATCGCCGAAGCCGCCGCACCACTCGACGGCCGCCACGACCCCGACCGACACGACCCCGACCGACACGACGCCGGACGACACGACGCCGGACGAAACCACGCCGACCGGCACGACCCCGGACGACATGACGACAGCCATCCGGTCGTGCCGCTGTTGGAGCGGATCCGGGCCGGTCGGGAGTTCGGGCCGAACGTCTACTCGACCCTCGACGTGCTCTGGGTGCTCTACGACCGGGTGCTGCGGGTCAGCCCCGCGACCGTCGACGCACCCGACCGGGACCGGTTCCTGCTCTCCAAGGGGCACGCGGTCGCCGGCTACTACGCGGTGCTGGCCGCGAAGGGCTTCGTCCCGCCCGACTGGCTGGACGACCAGGGCGGGTCGGAGAGCCGGCTCGGCGACCACCCGGACCGCACGCTGGTGCCGGGCGTGGAGATCGGCTCTGGTTCGCTCGGGCACGGCCTCGGCCTGGGCGTCGGCACCGCGCTCGGCCTGCGCGCCCAGGGCCTGCTCGACAGCAGGGTGTACGTCCTCCTCGGCGACGCCGAACTCGACGAAGGATCCAACCACGAGGCGATCGCGTACGCGGGTGCGGCCGGCCTGCCCAACCTGACCGCGATCGTTGTCGACAACTCCTCCGCCACCCACGGCTGGCCGGGCGGGGTGGCGAGCCGGTTCGCGGTGAACGGGTGGACCGCCGCCGTTGTCGACGGGCGGGATCACGACGCGCTGTACCACGCGCTCACCGGGCACCACGGTCACCGGCCACACGTCGTCGTCGCTGTCGTCGAGAACGGAAAGTAGCCATGCGGGAACGTTTCATCGAGACCACCACCACGCTGCTGGCGGAGGATCCGCGTACCGCTCTGGTGCTCGCCGACATCTCCGCCGACTCGTTCGCACCGGCCGCCCGGCGGCATCCCGACCGGGTGCGCAACGTCGGCATCCGGGAGCAGTTGATGCTCGGCGTCGCCGGTGGCCTGGCGTTGACCGGGCTGCGGCCGATCGTGCACAGCTACGCGCCGTTCCTCGTCGAGCGGGCGTACGAGCAGATCAAGCTCGACCTCGACCACCAGGCGGCGAGCGCGGTGCTGGTCAGCGTGGGCGCCTCGTACGACCGGCCGGCGGCTGGCCGGACCCACCTCAGCCCGGCCGACGTCGCGCTGATCGACACCCTCACCGGGTGGACCGTGCACGTGCCGGGACACCCGGCCGAGGTGCCGGAGCTGCTGCGCGCCACGGTGACCGGCGACACCTCGGCGTACCTGCGGTTGTCCACCCGACACAACCAGCGCCCGTACGACGGCACCGGCGACCTGATCGTGGTGCGGGACGCGGGGGCCGGCGCGCCGCTGCTGGTCGCGGTGGGTCCGGTGCTTGACGCGGCGCTCGCGGCGGCGGCGGACCTGCCGGTGACCGTGGCGTACACGCACCGGCCGCGACCGTTCGACACCGCCGGGCTGCGTGCCCTGGCGTCCCGCGAGGTGATCCTGGTCGAACCCTATCTGGCCGGCACCTCGGCCCGGGTGGTCGCGGCGGCGCTGGCGGACCGGCCGCACCGGCTGCTCGCCCTGGGTGTGGGGCGGGAGGAACTGCGGCGGTACGGCTCGGCCGAGGACCACGACCGCTGGCACGGGCTCGACCCGGCCGGGCTACGCCGCTCGCTCACCGGCTTCCTCTCCCCCGCACTGGTCTGAGGGAGGCGGCACAGGGTCGGGAGGTGGGCTACC
>NZ_POTX01000438.1 GCF_003236305.1 Micromonospora endophytica
CGCCCGGCGCGAGTGGTGGAACCTGGGGGGCCGGGTTCGCCGGCGCACCGATGGGGGCGGCCGGGCCGGAGTCGGGGTTACCCAGGCCGCCGCCTTCGGTGCGCGGGTTCAAGCCGGGCCGGACGACAGAGTCGGCGGTCGGGCTCGCCGAGATGGCCCCGACACCCCGTACGTCGGATCCGGTGCCGTCCGGGCCGGGCAGCCAGCCGCTGTCGGCCTGCTCAGCCCCGGCATTGTCGGGATAGGGCACCCCGGCAACGAACTCGCCGCGGATCGATTCCTCAGGACTTCCGGCGCGGAGCGCCACCACCCCGATGAGTACGGCGATGACGATCAGAGCCACGCCGCCGACCAGGTGCGTACGTCGTGGGTCGGTGCGGCCGGCGACCGCACCCTGGCTGACCGCAGTGACCTGCGGTGTTTCGTCGTGAGAATGCTGCTCGACGGCGGGTTCCCCGGTCACCCGGATCACCCCGACGGCCCTACCCGCTTCGGTGGCGGCAGCCGAGTGCCGGGCGGCCGACGACGACGCCGTGAGCCGTCGGGCGGCTCTGGCGGACCGGTGCTGTCGGGTGTCGGCGTCCCGCCGACCAGATGTTGGCGGAGTGGGCTCCGCACCGGGCCGACCCGTTGTCCCGGAGAGCCAGCCACCTATCCGCAGGTGTGACCGGTCGTTGCCATTGTGGGGCATGGGTGTTCTCCTGCTGTTTCCGCGCACGCGACCGCCCCGGACATGATCAAGGGGCTGCGGCGGAAACACTCTCACCTTTGTCGGGTTGATGCCAGTACCACCGCCTAATCGTGATCAAGCATTTTGGCACCGGGTCACTGGAAGCAGGCTCCGACGGGAGCCTTGTTGGCCGGGCGCAGGAAGGTCGACGAAGGGATGGCACCGGTGGCGGTACGCGGCCCGGTGATGGTGGCCGGGTTGGTGCTGGCAAGCGACCAGCTGCCGCCGAGATCCCACGAGTTGCCGCTGCCGTGCGAGTTGGCCCCCAGCGACACGTTTGTGCCGTTGCCGACCGCCAGGTTGCCGGTCAGCGTGCTGGTGGAGCGGCTGAAGTCGAACCCGGCGCCCGGGTTGTTCCACGCGGTGTTGCGCTCGATCCGGTGCTGGCCGGGGTTGTTGTTGTCGATGAAGCCACCGACCGCGTTGTTCCAGGCCATGCTGTTGCGTACGGTGTGGTCCGCGGCCACCTGGTTGCCGCCCAGTTTGAAGCCGTTGCCGTCACCCGTGTAGTCCGGCAGGTTCCACCTGTTGAAGCCGTTTCCCCAGGCCAGGCTCGCTTCGGTGCGGATGGGCGAGCTGAACATCCAGTAGTCCAGCCCGTCGTCGGAGTTGTTCCACAGCCGGGCGCCGCGCACCACGTTGCCGGTGCCGGAGCCCTCCTTGATGGCCAGGCCGTCGGCGCTCTCACCGTTCTTGCGCGGGTCCCGGTTACCGTACGCGTCCAGGTTGATGATCTGGTTGTTGCTCGACGAACCCTGGATGTGCAGGCCCGACTCGTAGTTGTCCCGGGTCACCAGCCGTTCGAAGACACCGTTGTTGACGTCCAGGCCGAAGATCCCGTACGGGCCGTTGATGATTTCCAGGCCGATCAGCCGCCACCAGTCGCCCTCGATGTGGATGGCTCCCCGCTGCGGCCGGGGGATGCTGCCGCCCACCGGGGCCGGCGTGTGCGGCATGTTCTCCCCGTCGATGATGACCCGCTCGTTACGGTGATTGCGCAACGTGATCGGCTGGCTCGACGTGCCGTCGGCGAGCAGCTGGATGTTGCTGCTGGGAGCGTACGTCCCGCCGCGCAGATAGATGGTGTGGCCAGGCTGGGCGAGGTCGACGGCGCGTTGAATGCTCGCCAGCGGCGCGGCAAGGGTGCCCGGGTTGTCGTCGTTGCCGTTGGTGGCGACAAAGAGCGCAGCAGCCGGCGGGGCGGCCGTTGCGGGTCCGGCTGCTGGCACCACGACGGCGCTGGCGGCGAGCAGGATTCCGGCGGTGAACGGCTTCCACTTCATGACGTTTCTCCACGGTTGACTGAGGACCGCCGGAGGCGGTCGACCCGACCGGCCGACGCAGCTCCGCCCAACGAGCCACAGCGACGCGATACCACGTCCCGGCACCGGGAAAGCGCTTTCCCGCCCTCCGATGCTAACCACCCCATCCACCAAAGTCAATCTCC
>NZ_POTX01000439.1 GCF_003236305.1 Micromonospora endophytica
GGCTGGTGGCGGCCGTCGGGCTGGGATCGGCCCAGGTGGGACCGGTGCCGGCGGCACAGCCGGCGGCGGCCAGCAACGGCACGAGCAGCAGCACGGCGTACGCGGGGCGACGGCCGATCGGTAACGGGACCACCCGGTCATCCTGACAGAGTCGGTACGGTGAGCAGTACCGTGCAGCACGGGAGGAGTGGACCGGGATGAAGCCGTACAGTCCATCGGGTCTCTTTCCCTCCGGACGCCCGCCACGCCCCACCTACCGCGAACCGCACCAGGTGGGTGGTGCCGGCGTCGCGGCGGGGGCGACCGCGACGATCGCCTGGTTGGCGCTGTTCGGCCTGCTCGGCCGCAGCCTCACCGGGTACGTCTGGTGGACCCTGCTCGCCGGTGGCCTGGCCTGGTTGGCCGCGCTGGTGCTGATCCGCTACGGCGACCGGGGCGTGGCGGCGGGCATCGCGATCGTCACCGCCGGCGGCTGGAGCATCGCCGCCGCCGCGGTGGCCACCCGATGGGCGGCGAGCGGCGACTGGCCCCTCTGGTGAGGCCGACCGGGGGCGACTGCGCTGCGTCGTCGTGCGGCCACCGAAACCCGTCTTGACTCGGTCGCCCAGACTCGGCACGCTCCCGGTATGGCCTGGACCACTCCTCGGCTCGACACCGATCGCAGCCGACGCCGCCTCCAGCTCCTGGCGCAGCTGGCGGACGCCCGCGCGGCACGTCAACGGGAACGGCCACAACGCGCACGCACCGAACGCCTGCGCCAACTGATCGCCACCCGCCGCCGGCTCGTCGGCTGACGGCGCGCCAGCCACTTTCCCACCCAATGACCGGCCCTTCGGGGCGTTGACCGGCCGCCTACCGACTCGACCGGCTAACGTGCACGCGTAACGGGCTGGTGTGAACTGGTCTCGAAGGCAACTTGGGGGGACCGTGTCGTACTTCGCTGCGGCCGTCGTACGCGAGAAGGGCGGCTGGACGGCCGCCGAACTGAACCTGCGGGGTGCCGCCGACGTCGACGACGTCGCCGAGCGGCTGCGCGACGTCGCACCCGACGCCGACATTTCCCTGCTGTTCGTCGAGGCCGACGACACCTATCTGGTCATCCTGCGCCTCGACGAGGGGGAGGACCTGCGGGTCTTCGGCTCGGACTCGGCGTTCGCCGAGGAGTCCCGGTTGGGTGCCCTGCTGATCGGCGACCTGAAGACGCCTGTCACCGGGCTCGACGACACCGAGGAACCGCGCCCGGCCGCCAGCGGTGGCGACGACGACACCGAGCAGCCCGCCGTCGACCCGGAGGCGGACCCGGTCGGTGAGGCCGACCTCCTGGCCGACCTGGGCATCCCCGCGCAACGGCTGCTCGCCCTCTGCGCCCACGAGGGGATGATGCCGGGCGACGTCACCGCCGAGGTGTGCCTGGTGCTGGGCTGCGTCGACGACGTCGAGGAACTGCGTGAGGTCTGAGCCGGCAGGCGGTGCGGTGCCGTTCTCTGCTGCGGCGCCGTTCTCCGGCGGCGAGCCGGCGGACGTGACCGACCCGGCGCTGGAGACGGTCCGAGCCGGTCAGCCCACCCCGGGCGCGGTCGGTCGGGTGGGCCCCGGGGCCGACGAGGACCTGGCCGACCCCGCCGGCAGCGGCCGGCGGCAGCGGCACGAACTCTGGATGCGCCGCGCCCTGGAGATCGCCGTCACCGGCCCGGACGCTGGTGTGCCTGGCCTTGACGCTGGTGTGCCTGGTCCTGGCGCTGGTGTGCCTGGTCCCGTGCTCGACAGCGGGTCCGGGCCGGCGGACGACGTGCCGGTGGGTGCGGTGCTCTACGGGCCGGACGGCACCGAACTGGCGATCGGTCGCAACGAACGGGAGTTGACAGGCGACCCGACCGCGCACGCCGAGGTGCTGGCGCTGCGCCGGGCCGCGCACCGGCTGGGCCGATGGCGGTTGGACGGCTGCACCCTGGTGGTCACCCTGGAACCGTGCACCATGTGTGCCGGCGCGCTGGTGCTGGCCCGGGTGTCGACAGTGGTTTTCGGGGCCTGGGAGCCGAAGACCGGCGCGGCCGGCTCGCTCTGGGACGTGCTCCGCGACCGCCGCCTCAACCACCGCCCCGAGGTATACGGCGGCATCCTGGAACCCGAGACCGCCGCCATCCTGCGCGCCTTCTTCCGCTGAC
>NZ_POTX01000043.1 GCF_003236305.1 Micromonospora endophytica
GCGGGCCGACCGGGTGGGACGGCCGAACGCGGCGGTGCGGCCACCGGATCGCGACCATTGGCCCATGGTATTTGACGTAGTCGATCAAGAGAACCGTCGGCGAGTGGCTCTTTTTCGCAGGTGAGCGGAACTGGCCGGTGACGAGGGCCGCTGAGATGGCTACCGAAGGCTACGATTTGAGGACGTTCCGGAGGCGACGGCGGAGGCGAGCCGGCCTGCGACGTGGGACTGCCTGGTGCCCAGAGCAGAGCTACCGGAGGATCAGGGCAATGGACGCAATGGAAGTTCCACCGCCGGTCAACCCGTTCTCCCCCGCGGCCGTCGCCCGGGTGTCCGAGGTTGACTCGCGTCCGACCACAGTCGTCACCTCCGCCATCCGGGACACGCTCGCCCACCTCGACAACTATCTGCACAGCGGTGTCGGTGGCACGGTCGCCGTGGTGGGCGACTACGGCACCGGCAAGACACATCTCGCGGCCGAGTTGCTGGCCCACGCCCGCCAGCTCACCGGCGTGGCCGACCAGGCCGTCTACCTGGACGCACCGGCTGACACCTTCCTGTCGCTGAGCCGCCGGTTCCTGGGCCGGCTGTCCCGCGACGCGGTGCGCGCCCTGCTCGACGAGTACCGCGCCGACCCTCCCGGCGACCTCGCCGACCGGCTGCGTGCCGAGTTGGCCGAGGTCACCACCGACCCGTCGCTCGGCCAGGTGCTGGCGATGCTCACCGATCCCGCCACCGAGGCGCTGGCGTGGGACTGGCTGATGGGTTATCCACCGGGACCGGCCCTGGTCGCCGCGGGGGTCACCGCCCGCCAGGACGTGGAGTCGGGTGCGGTGGAGGTCATGGGCGCCCTCGCGTTGCTGCACGGGCACCGGCACGAACGCTTCGTGCTGATCCTCGACGAGCTTGACAAGATCCTCTCGGCGGCCGGACGGCCGGCCGAGGAGACGATGGCGCGGTTCTCGCGGATGATCGGCGTGTTCGCCTCGGCCGGCGCGTTCCTGGTGATCGCCGGGCTGCCGGACATGCTGCACCTGCTCAGCCCCCAGGTACGCCAGCGGATCGGGCCGATCGTGCGGATGTCCGCGCTGACCGCGGCGGACGTACGCGACTTCATCCGGCAGAGTCAGCTGCGGGCGTTCGGCCAGGCCCGGCTGACGCCGTTCACGGTGGAGACCACCGAATACCTCACGAACCTGACCGACGGGGTGCCCCGCCGACTGATCCGACTCTGCTACCACCTCTACCAGCGCGCGGTGCAGGCCGGCACACCTGTCACCCACCTGATGGTGCGCGAGGCGGTACGCATCCAGTTCGACCTGGCCAACCGGCAGGACGTGGCCGCCGACGTCCGCCGGGTGCTCACCCAGGACGGCTGGTCGTACCAGCGGGATCATCTGATCGGGTCGCTGCGGGACCTGCCTGTCGACTTCTGGGTGCCGCTGGACGAGTTGGGCGCCGGCTGCTGCGTGCTGCTCTCCGAGTCGGTGCTCAAATCCGAGGAGGTCGACGAACTCAACCGCCGGGTGGTGACGATCCGGGCCGCCATGCCGGACAGCGAGGTGATCCTGGTCGTCGTCGGGCACCTGCCTGCGGAGTTCGCCGCCGACCTCACCGAGACGTTCAGTGTGGAGCCGATCGTCTACGACCCACAGACCTTCGCCGAGGACCTCTCGGGCAGCGTCAAGGCCAGCATGCGCCGGCTGGAGCAGGCGTTCGGCGCGGACGCGCTCACCTCGGTACGCCAACGGGTCGAGCGGATCCAGCGCCAGCAGACCAACACCCAACGCTCCATCGAACGGCTGTCGTACCAGCTCGACGAGATCCGGGGCGACCTGCGCCACGACCACCGGGCCACGCGCGAGGTGGAGCCGGCGCGGCGGCGACCGGCGGTGGGAGCCGAGGTGGCCCCGCTGCCCGGCCGGGTGGCCCGGGTCTTCGGCGAGGCCATCGCGGCACTCGACCAGCTCACCGGCTTCGAACGTCACCTGCGGGAGGCGTTCGCGCCGCCCGGGCCCGACGCCGTCGGCGCGGCGCCGCTGCGCTCCGGGCTGCGCTCCCGGGACGTGCAGCGGGCGCTGGGCACGTCGCTGGTGCTGCGTCGCCTGATCGAGGCGTTCCGGGACGCCGTCGCTCAGTGGTACGACAGCCACCGCCGCACCCCGCATCCGGCCGATCGGGAGCGCCTGGACCGGCTCTGCGAGACCTACGACGGCATCGCCGAATACCTCCCCCTGTTCCAACTCGACGTGCTGGGCGACCTGGCCGTGCCCGGCCACGACGACGCGGTCGAGCCCCCGGACCGCTCCCGCAGCTGGTCGGAGGCGCGCTCGGTGTTCGACGGGTTGAGCGGCCGGGTGCGCCAGCTGGTGCTGGTGGACGGCTGAGGCCGATCCGGGTGGTGCGGGATCCACCCGGGCGGTTCAGCCCGCCGCGACGGTGAACTGCCCGGCCAGGGTGGACATGTCCTGATCGGCCTGGCTGACCCAGTCCTGGTCCAGCGCCACCCCGAAGAGGTAGCTGTCCGGCGCGAGCCGGTAGTAGAAGACCGCGCCGATCTCCAGGTCCAGCACCAGCCGCTCCACGTCGCCCGGGACCGCCCGGCGCAGGTCCCGGCTGACCTGCAACGCCAGCAGTCCCAGGTCTCCGGCCAGCCGCTCGTAGCGGGTTCGCCGGTCGGCCACGGTGCTGCCCCGGTTGAAGAACGGCTCCAGCTCCGGGTGGTGCAGGATGTCGACCGCCACGGTCTGCTCCTCCCCCCGGTGCAGGCTCAGATAGTGCAGACCGGTGGGGCGCAACGCCTCGACCAGCGGCGTGGCGACGTCCTCGGCGCCCCGCCGGTGCACCGCCACGTCCCCACCCGATGCCGCCGTGGCCGACCGCTCGCCAGCGGTGGACCAGCCGCCCGGGTTCTGTGACGGCAGCCGGACCAGCTGGCGCAGTTCGGTGGCGAGTTGGGCGGCAGCCTGGTCCAGCCCGCTCGCCCGGCCCGGTTCGGCCACCGCGCCGGCCGGGTCCGACGGCAGCGCGCCGAAGCCCACCACGTGCTCACCGCCGACCACCGTGTTGCAGAAGACGTAGTCGGCCCGGGTCTGTACGGCCAACCGGACCAGCCCGCCGCACTGCAACTCCCACACCCGCCGGCTGAGTTCGGTCGCCCGGTAGGCCAGCCGGGCACCCGCCCGGCGGTGCAGGTCGCGGCGCTGCTCCGGGTCGGCCGAGTCGATGGCCGGTGGCGCAGAGGTGTGCGCCAGCAGATCCAGCGCGAAGTCCAGCACTCCGTCGGTGTAGTGCGCGACGTGGTAGGCGCCGCAGCCGCTCAGCAGCAGCCCGCGGCAGAGGTCACGCTTGCGGCTGAGCCCCGGCACCTCCTGTTCGGCGGTCTCCTCCGCCAGGGCGTCACGCAGCTGCGGATCGGTCACCTCGGCACTCCTCAGCTTCGCGGCACGTCGATGTCGGTGTCGGTCAGGGCGGCCGGGCCGGCGTCGGTGGCGCTGTCGCGCAGTGCGCGGATCGCCACCAGGTTGGCTGTCGCGTCGACCGTGCACGGATGCTGCCGACCGAGGTACCGCAGGCAGGTCAGCCGCGCCTCGTCCTGGATCCGGACGGCGTCGGCCAGATCGCCCCGGGCGGCCAGGTGCCCGGCCTGGGCGGTCGCCGCGGTCAGCGTCCACGGATGGGCGTCACCGAGCCGGGCGCGCAGCGTACGCAGGCCCCGCTCACCGTCGCGGACGGCCTGGTCGTACTCGCCGGCACCGCGCTGGAACAGGCCCAGGTTGACCGAGCAGACCGCGGTGAAGGGGTGGCCGGACTCCAGCTGTCGCTCGTAGCCACGCAGGCACCGGATGGCGTGCTGCACGGCAATGCCCGCGTCACCGGTGCGGTAGTAGTCCACGGCGAGGCTGAGCAGGCTGCCCCGGGTCAGGGGATGGTCCTCGCCGAGCTGGTCGCGATAGCCACGGAAGACCTCGGCACTGCGCTTCTTGGCCGCGATGGTGTGCCCCAGTCGCCGCTCGGTCACCGCGAGGCTGCGGTTGACGCGCAGCTCGTCGAGATGGCCGGCAGAACGCAGCTCGTGGACCCGCTCCAACGCCTCCCGCAGCGTGGCCAGCGACAGATCGTACTCACCGGCCTCCCGCTCGAAGGTGCCCACCAGGCACGACGCCCGCCACGTCCAGGAGTCCTCCGGGCCGTACAGCGACATCAGCCGGCCGCGCAACTCGTGCGCCAGCCGCAGCGCCTCCCGCGCGTCGCCGGTCAACAGGAACGAGATGGCGAGGTTGTTCACCGCCATCCGGGTGTTCGGGTGGTCGTCGCCGAGCACCGCCTGGAAACCGACGAGAGTGGCCTGGTCCTCGACCAGCGCGTCCTCGAAGCGGCCCAGGCCGCGTAGATCGCCGCCGCGCCCCCGGCCGGCGATCAGGGTCCGGAAGTGGCGCAGCCCGTAGTGGCGGCGCTGCTCGCTGAGCACCTGCTCGTCCAGGCGCAGCGCGTCCTGGTAGTGCCCCAGCGCCCGATGCAGGTTCGCGGTCTGGACGAACAGTCGCATGGTGAGCTGGTCGAACTCGCCGGTGGCGGTCCACCGCTCGCAGGCCGGCTGCGCCAACTGCACCGCGGACTGCCAGGTGTCGCTGTCGTTGAGCAGGTAGAGGTAACGGATCTGCTTGACCACCCAGTGCCGGATGGGCGGCTCGTCGGCCGCCAACGCCCCGGACGGCACCAGGTGCCGTTGCAGCTCGTCGAAGACGGCGCCGTAGCGGGGGTCGTCGGCCTCCGGGTCGGTCGGCGCGTACCCGGCCAGGCCGTACAGCACCTGGCGATGCCGCTCGAGCCGCTGCGGTTCCGGGATGGTCTCGCGGAGCAGGACCTGGACGGCCCGGTGCATCCGCAGCGCGGCGCCGCGTCCCCAGTCGACGTCGAAGAGCGCGAACCGGGCCGCCACGGTCAGCACCAGGTCGATCTCACCGGCGGTGAGCAGCAGTTCCTCGGGGTCCACCTCGGCCGCCGCGGCGAGTTGGGTGAGCATCGACACCGACCGGAGCAGGGGCAGCCCGATCCCCTCGGGCGAGAGGAACGCGCCGAGTTCGGCCACCCGGATCGCCAGCGGTCCGAACTCGGTTTCCCAGAGCGTGGCCAGGGTGATGTCCAGGACCCGGGCCACGGTGGAGGTACGCGAGCCGGGTATCCGTTCGGCCGGTTCACCGTCGGTGGCGCGCAGCCGGTCCAGCAGCTCCGCCACGCACCGGTTGACCGCCTCCAGGTTGGGCACACCCTCGTGCTCCAGCGCCCGGATACGTTCCCGGATCCAGGCGGTGGCCAGCCGCAGAGCCAGCGGCAGATGCTCCAGCGCGCCCGCGATGGCCCGGGCGTCCTCGGCGCGGATGCCCAGCACCCGCCGCAGCATGGCGACGCTCTCGTCACCGCTGAACGCCGCGACCTCCAGCGGTGCGGGCAGGTTGGACGAGCCGTCGTCCCGTGACGTGATCAGCACGTGTCCACTGCCGGGGCGGGGCAGCAGCCCGCTCAACACGGCCGCGTCGTCGGCGTTGTCGTAGATCAGCAGCCAGCGGGCCACCGCACCACGCGAGGCGGAGAGCGCCGCCAGGGCGGCCTCGGCGGCCCCCGCGCCGTCGACCGCGTTGATCTCCTCGGCCAGCTCGCCGAGCGCCGCCTGCACCGTCTCCCGGTCCTGGGCCGGGATCCACCAGACCACGTCGTAGTCGTAGGCGAAGCGGTGGGCGAACTCGCGGGCGAGTTCACTCTTGCCGACCCCCGCGCCACCGGCGAGGGTGACCGGCCCACCGCCGTCGGTGAGCCGGTCCCGTAGCCGTTCGAGGTACACGCCACGGCCGACGAAGCTCTCGTTGCGCGGCGGCAGGTTGCTGCGCAGCCGACGGTCCATCTCGGCGGGATACCGTGGCGCGGCCCGCGAGTCGTCGGCCGGCTGCACCGGCGCGATGAGACCGAGCCGGCTCAGCAGCAACGGCTGGGCCCGCCCCGGATCGGCCCGCCGCAGGTCGATCACCCGACTCGGATCGACGGGCTGCTCCGGCTGGTAACGCGGTGTCAGCACACCGAGCAACTCGGCTCCGTCGGCACCCGGTGCGGCGGAGAGGTCCCCGCCGACCACCCGGAGCACCCGCGCGGAGAGGATGGCCAGCACCGTCGCGTCGGGCGGATACGTCAGGTCGACACCCGGCCGGACCGCGTGCCGGTGCACCCGGACGTTGGCCCGGCGCAACTGCCCGCCGATCCAGTCGGCCCAGGGCCGGTCCGCCGGCTCGTACAGCACCACGATCTCGTCGGCGGTCTCGGCGCGCTCCAGCAGCACACCCCGGCGGTAGCGGCGACGGATCCGCTCGGGCACGCCGCCCGTACGGGCCACCGCACCGCCGCTGATCCACGACGTCATCTGCTCGTAGGCCGCCAGCAGGGTGGTCTCGGCACCGGCGGGATCGGCGAGCACGGCGAGCACGTCGTCGTAGGTGTCGTACGCCTGCTCGGGCACTTCGACGATCTCCACCGCCGGTGAGGCGGACGTGCCGTGCGCCGCCTCGTCCAGCAGCCGGGCAAACGCCTTGCGGGCCGAGTCGCGAACCTCGCCATACCACGGTTGGCTGACGTCACGCAGGGTCGGTGCCGCCAGCACCCGGATGCCGCCGGTGGCCTGACGCTGGAGTTGACCGGCCAGCTCGGCGGCCTGGAGCATGGCCTGACGCCGGGGCGGCATGCAGACCACCGCGACGTCGCTGAGCAACGCGGTGTAGGTGATGCCCGGCAGGCTGAGGTCGACCGGGGTGTCGATCAGGATGTAGTCGTAGACGGCGTACCGCTGCAACAGCTGCCGGATCCGCGCCGGATCGCCGTCCGGTACGCCGTCGGCGTCCAGACCGACACCCACCATGTCGAAGGTAAACGGCGACCCGGGAATGGCGTATCGGTAGAGGATGCCCTGTTCGGGCGCGGGCGCGGCGATCACCGGGGCGCTGCGGTGCGGCGGGCCGTCCGGCGGGTTGATCACCGCACCGAGTGCCCCACCGAGCACCTCGGTCGCGGCGATGGCGTCCACCCGGAACGGACGCAGGTAGTCGTAGACCCGGGGCGTACGGGTGCACCAGTCCACGGCGAGGACCCGCTTGCCGTTCGAGGCGAGGATCCAGGCGATGTTCGCCACCGCGCTGCTGCGTCCGGTGCCGCTGGCGGGCGAGACGAACGAGACGATGGTGGTGGTGGCCGGCGCCTCGTCGGCGGCGGACTGCCCGGGCGCGGGGCGGCGGTGCGGGACACCGGCCCGGGTGGCCGGCCCGCTGCGCGGCTCAGTCTTCGCCATCGAGGGCACTCTGGAAGCCGGCGTACTGGTCACCGGGGTCGGCGCTGCGCCGTTCCAGCCGACGCAGCGCGGCCAGCAGGACCGCACTGGGCACGGCGTCGAGCACGGTCGGGTCCACCTCGGCCAGATCGATCAGGTCGGAACGCACCATGTCCTCCCCGGCGTCCATCCTCCGATCACCGCCCGTCTGCGTCTCGCACCGATCGCGTCACCACGAAGCCGGACATCGACCGTTGGCCAGATTCGCTGCGTATGCCCATGATAACCGTGCGCCGCATCCGATCGGCGTGCGCATCGCCGCCAGGTCGCGCCCACGCACCGCCACCAGCGTGCCGCACGGGCCAGCCGAGTGGCTTGCGTCGATGTATGCTGGTCGTCTTCGACGGTGGCCGGACCGGCCGCCGCCAGTCACGGCGGAGCCCCTGATGCCCGGATGCGACGACGTCCGCCGTCCCGCCGGTGATGCCGGTTCGGCGCCCCTTCGCAGCCAGGCCGTCGCCTTCCGGCAGTTCGTGCTGAAACTGCACAGCCGGTGCGACCTGGCCTGCGACCACTGCTACATGTACACGATGGCCGACCAACGCTGGCGGACCCTGCCGAGGGTGATGCCGCGGCCGGTACGCGAGGCGGCCGCCCGGCGGATCGGTGAACATGCCCGCGCGCACGGGCTGCGCCGGGTGGAGGTCATCCTGCACGGCGGTGAACCGCTGCTGGCCGGGCCTGCGGTGATCGCGCAGGCGGTGGCGACGTTCCGCCGCGAGGCGGCGCCGGTGCCGGTACGGGTGACGGTGCAGACGAACGCCACCCGGTTGGACGAGACGTACCTGCGCCTGCTCGACCGGCTCGACGTGCGGATCAGCGTCAGCCTCGACGGCGACCGCGCCGCGCACGACCGGCACCGGCGTGGCCCGGACGGGAGCGGCAGCCACGACCGGGTCGACGCGGCCCTGCGGTTGTTGACCACCCGGCACGCCCACCTGTTCCACGGTCTGCTGTGCACCGTCGACCTGCGCAACGACCCGCTCGCCACGTACCGCGCGCTGATGGCGTACCAGCCTCCGGCCATCGACTTCCTGTTGCCGCACGGCACCTGGAGCACCCCACCACCGGGCCGGTCCCCCGACGACCGGCAGACACCGTACGCGCGCTGGCTCACCACGATCTTCGACAGGTGGTACGACGATCCCGGGCCACCGGTGCGGATCCGACTCTTCGACGAGATCATCCAGGTGCTGCTCGGCGGCACCTCCCGGCTGACCGGAGTGGGCACCAGCCCGGTCGCGGTGGCGGTGGTGCAGACCGACGGCGCGATCGAGCTGGACGACACCCTCGCCGCCGCGTACGACGGCGCGGCCCGCACCGGGCTGCACGTCGACCGGGACCCGTTCGACGCCGCGCTCGCCCTGCCCACGGTACGCCAACAGCAGGCCGGCCCGGCGGGTCTCTGCCCGACCTGCCGCGCCTGCGACCTGGGCCGGGTGTGCGGCGGTGGGCTGCGGACCCATCGGTACCGCGCCGGCGGCGGGTTCGCCAACCCGTCGGTCTACTGCCCCGACCTGTACGCCCTCATCCGCCACATCCGGCGCACCGTGGCCCGGGACGTGGCGGCGTGGGTGGGGGCGGCGCGGTGACGCCCGGCGTGCACGCCCTGCCGACGTGGGTGCTCGATGAACTCGCCGCCGGCCGGGGCGGGGTGACCGCGGTGGAACGGCTACGCGCCGCCCAACACAGCAAGACCCTGCTCGCGGTACGCGCACTGGTCCTGCTGGTCGCCGAGAGCGGGCATCCGGACGAGGCGGCGGTGCAGTCGGCGTACCAGTTGCTGGTGAGCCTGCCCCCGGCGGACCGGGCGGCGGCGCTCGGCCATCCACCGGTCGCCGCCTGGGCCTTCGGCACGGCGTCGCTGCTGCGGCGGGGCGCGTCGGCGGCGACCCACCCGGGGCTGCTCGCGGCGGTGGCGGCGACCGCGGCCGTGCGCACCGGCACCGACGCCGACCTCGACGTGCCGCTCGACCCCGGCGCGGCCGGCCACCTCGACCTACCCGGTCTCGGCACGGTGCTGCTGCCCCCGTCGGCGACCCGGGCCCGGGTCCGGGTCGCCGACGGCCGGGCGCGGGTGTTCGGCGCGGGCGAGCGGATCGACATCGGCGCCGGTCGGCGGGCCGGTCCCCGCTGGCGGCCGGTGCCTCGATGGTCCGTCGCGCACCATGGGCTGCCGTTGACCCTGCTGGTGGAGAGCCGGACGTGGCGGCACGTTCCGGCGTCGGACGCCGGTCATCGGATCGGTGGCACGGTCACCGGCGTCTGGCGGTCCCGGCTGGCCGGAGCGTGGCGGATCCTGGTCGACCAGCACCGACCGGTGGCCGCGGAGGTCTCCGCCGCGCTGTGCGTGCTGGCCCCGATACCCGCGCCGACGGACGGCACCCACAGCGGCACCTTCCACCACGCCTTCGGGGCGGTGGCCATGTCGGTGCCGCCGGACGCCCGGTCGGCGGCGGCCACGCTGGCCCACGAGATCCAGCACCTCAAGCTGGCCGCCCTCAACGACATGTTCACGCTCGTGGAACCGGGGCCCCGGGAGCTGTTCTACGCGCCGTGGCGGCCCGACCCGCGACCGCTGGAAGCCCTGCTGCACGGGGCGTACGCCCACCTGGGGGTGGCGGGATTCTGGCGCCGGCAGGCCCGGATGGCGGCGGTGCCCGCCCGGCACCACGCCGAGGTCGAGTTCGTCAGGTGGACCCGGGCGGCCGACGACACGGTACGGGTGCTGGCCGCGCAGCGACGGTTGACCCCGGTGGGTCGACGTCTGGTCGACGGCATGGCCGGGGTGCTCGACCGGTGGGCCGCCGAGCCGGTGACGCCACAGGCGGCGGTCCAGGCCGACCGGCTGTTGGCCGCGCACCGGGCGCGCTGGGAACCCAGCCGTACACCGACCGCGCGAACACGGGCTTGACCGGTCTCCCTTACGCTGTGTCCATGGGGGAGGGTAACGGTGAGTCCACGCGTCGTGAGTGTTTCGTGATCGCACCGATCGGCCCCGAGGGCTCGGAGATCCGCAAGCGCAGCGACCAGATCCTCAAGCATGTCATCCGCCCGGTGGTGGAGGAGCGGGGATTCGTCGCCGTGCGGGGCGACGAGATCGAACGCGCCGGTCTGATCACCTCGCAGGTGTTGGACCGCATCATCCGCAACGAGTTGGTCATCGCCGACCTGACCGACCAGAACGCCAACGTCTTCTACGAGTTGGCGGTCCGGCACGCGCTACGCAAGCCGTTCGTGCAGTTGATGGCGAAGGACCAGCACCTTCCCTTCGACGTGCAGGGGATGCGCACCATCCTGGTCGACCATACCGACCTGGACAGCGTGCACGCCGCCAAGGAGCAGCTGGGCCGGGCCATCGACGCGATCGGTCGGGAGGCGGACATCGTCACCCCGATGTCGGTGGCGCTCACCCTGCAGGACCTGCGCGGGTCGTCCAGCCCGCACGAGGCGGGCCTGTCGCAGATCATCGAGACGCTGCCGCAGATGATGGACATTCTCCAGGACGTGCAGCGCCACCTGGGCACGGGCGGCTACCGCGACGGGTCGGGCGACGACGACCACCGGCGACTGCGGACCCTGGTCGAGGTGCTCGTGGCACGCGGCGGTGTGACCGCGTACGAGTTGTCCGGCCTGCTCGGTGGGGGCAGCAGCAAGTTCGAACGATGGGTGTCGCACCTGATCCAGATGGCGGGGCCCGAGCCGACGGGCCCCGCCAACGACCATGACCGGCCCGACGCCGGGCCGTGACGGCTACGCTATTCGCTGCGCAGGCCGGCCGGGCTGGTCAGCCGCCCGATCGCGGGCAGGCCCAGCGCGGTCACCAGCAGCACCGCGGCGGCGGCCAGCCCGGTCGACACGCCGATCACCGGCCAGTTGACCGTGATCGGCAGGTTGACCAGCCGCAGCAGCACCGCGCCGAGCGCCAACCCGAAGAGCACCGCGACGGTCAGCCCGACCAGCACCGGCAGCACCGTCTGCCAGAGCGCCGCCAGGGCCAGCGTGGTACGCGGACTGCCCACCGCGACGAGCATCGCCAGCAGCCGGCGGCGAACGCGTAGCTGTTCCAGGAGCCCGACCAGCATGCTCACCCCGATCAGCAGCAGCGTCACCACGGTGCCGAGGTAGAGGCCGCGCCGGATGGTGGCGAACCGGTCGGCCTCCCGGGTGTCGGCGAGCATGGTGACCGCGCCCTGCGAGCTGATCTGCGCCACCACGTTGCGGACGCGTTCGACGGTGTCCGGGGCGTCGTCGTCGAGGACGAGGAAGGCGTCGACGCCGAGCGGGCCGAGCCGACCCGTGTCGATGGCCCGGGGGGTGGCCAGCACCAGGCCCCACCCCCAACCGCCCGGACTCGGGCGGGCCGGCACGGTGCGGATGGCGGCCGGCACCGTCCAGGTGTGCGCCTCGCCGACGACCAGCCGGGCACCGGGCACGACCACCTCGACGGCGCGGTCGTCGTCCGGGGCGCCTACGCTGTGGAACACGTCGCCGTCGGCGCAGCTGTCGAGGTGGGCGTACTCGGCCAGGGCCGCACAGTCGCCGATGCGTACCCGCAGAAAATCCGGCCGGTCCGGGTCCGGTGACTGTGGCGTGGCCATGGTCCAGAGCGTCGCGGTGCCACCGGTCACGCCCGCGACGGCCCGCAGCCGGTCCAGCACGGCCAGCCCACCGGGGACGTCGTAGAGCTGCACCTGGGTGCTGGCCCGGGTCGGATCCTGGCCGGTGTCGGTGGTGTACCGGTCCTGCACGGCGACGAAGAGCATCTGGAGACCGATCGTGCCGGCCACCGCGACGGCGATGCCGCTGACCAGCCGGGCCGGGCCGGCGCTGTCGGCCTGCAGGCGACGGACCGCGAGCTGCCAACCCACCGGACCGGCACCGAGCCGGCGGACCAGCAGCTCGACCAGCCAGGGCAGCAGGGTGACCGCGCCGATCAGCAGCAACGCGGCACCTGCCGCGATCTGGTAGCGGGTGAACCCGAGACCGACCTGCTGAACGTCGGTGACCAGCGGGTGGAGCAGGGCCAGGCCGAGCAGCGGCGGGATCAGGCGCCACCACCACCGCCGCCGGGTGGTGGCGGAGCGGCGGGTCACCCCGAGCGGTTCCACGGCGACCCGCCGCAGGGCGAGCAGCGCGACCCCGACCGCGATCGCCGGCACCGCCACCACGACCAGCGCGACGATCGGCAGGGCGGGCCGCACGTCGTCGGCGTACACGCTGATGTTCCAGAGGTCGACGAGCGGGACCAGGTGGCGGCCGACGGCGAAGAACACGCCGCCGACGGCGACGCCGAGCAGGGCGCCGGTCGCCGCCTCACCGGCGGCGATCCGGCGGGTCATCCGCCGGTCGGCGCCGACCAGCCGCAGCGCGGCCAGTCGCCGCTCCCGGTGCTCGCCGCCGAACCGTACCGCCGCGCCGAGGAAAACCGCGATGGGCAGCAACAGTACGACGAAGACGATGATCACGAGCAGGGCCAGCAGCGGGCTGAACTCCTCGCCGCCCGGGGCACCGCCGAATGCGGCGAGCCGCAGGGCCCGGTCCTCGTCGAGGCTGTCACTGCCGAGATAGAAGACCAGTTCACGGGGCCCGGTGAGCCCCTGCGGGTCGATCGTGTCGACCACCTCGGCAGCACCGAGCCGGGGCGCGAACAGCTCGGCGTCGGGTGAGTCGAGCAGTTCCGCCAACGCCGGTGACACGATCACCTCGCCGGGGCCGGGCAGCCTTGACAGGCCCGGCGGCACCGGTGCTCGCGGACCCTCCGGGCGCACCACGCGTCCGCGTACCGGCCGGTCACGGAACTCGGTGTCGAACCTGGAGAGCAGCAGGGTGTCGTCGGCCGCGGGAAGCAGTTCGTGCGTGATGTCGTACCGGGCGTCGCCGCGCTCCTGCCGGGCCTGGGCCGCGCCGGGCACCGCGGCGGCCAGCAGCAGCAGGGCCACGCCGATGCCGACGCCGACCGCGGTGAGCACCAGCCGGGTGACTCCGTCGCGTCCCCCGGCGAAGGCCATCCGCGCGCCGAACAGCAGATCCCTCATGCCGTCGACGCCAGACTGCGGGTGCGGCCGTCGCGCACCACGACCTCGCGGTCGGAGTACGCCGCCACCCGCGCCTCGTGGGTCACCAGCACCACCGCCGCGCCACTGTGCCGGGCCGAGTCGGTGAGCAGCCGCATCACCTGTTCGCCGTTGAGGGAGTCCAGCGCCCCGGTCGGCTCGTCGGCGAAGATCACCTTCGGCGCGGTGACGAGCGCGCGGGCCACCGCCACCCGCTGACCCTGACCACCGGAGACCTCGCCCGGCCGGTTGCCGGCCACCTCGGCCACCTCCAGGCGTTCCAGCCACTCGACGGCGCGACGTTCGGCAGCCCGCCGGCCGAGCCGGTTGAGGCGCAGCGGCAGGGCCACGTTCTCCAGGCAGGTCAACTCCGGCACCAACTGCCCGAACTGGAAGACGAAGCCGAACTCGCCGCGGCGCAGGGCGCTGCGTTCGGTGTCCGACATCGCGGTGACCTCGCGTCCCTGGTAGCGCACCTGCCCGGAATCGGGCGTGACGATGCCGGCCAGGCAGTGCAGCAGGGTGGACTTCCCGGAGCCGGAGGGCCCCATCACGGCGACCACCTCGCCGGCGGCGACGCCCATGGCGGCCCGGTCGAGCGCGACAGTCGACCCGAACGACTTGGTCAGCTGGTCGGCCACCAGCAGCGGCTCGGTGCTCATCGGATCACCTCGCCGCGCTCGCCGTCGGTGGCCCGGTGCGTCCCGGCGGCACGCATCTTCGCCGCCAGATCGTCGAGGCGGGCGGCGGTCAGTTCCAGCCACCGCAGGTCGGCCTCGAGATGGAACAGGGCGTGGTCGCAGATGAGCTGGTCGGCGAGGTCACCGTCGGCCTTGCGCCGGGTCAGCTCGCGCATCGCGCGCAGGTGCTCGGCCTGCTGGATGTCGAGCACGTCCGCCGCTGACCGCCCGGTGAGCAGCGCCAACACCACCTTGGTGTAAAGCGTGTTCTGGAGATAGAGGTCGGGGCGTTCGGGCTGGGTCAGCCAGCGTCGTACGTCCGTCACTCCCGCCTTGGTGATCGCGTAGCGCTTGCGCTCCGGCCCCTCCCCCGGCTCGACCGCGTCGATCTCCACGAGGCCGTTCTTCAGCAGCCGGGACAGCGTCGCGTACACCTGTCCGTAGTGCAGCGGACGGGCGTGGCTGAACCGCTCGTCATAGGCCCGTTTCAGGTCGTAGCCGTGCCGGGGCCCGGCTTCAAGGAGACCGAGAAAGGTCTGTGCGATCGACATGGGCGGCACTATACGCCACAGGTATACACAGGGTTTATACCTGCCCCACGGCCGCTCGTGTTGCGTGACCCAGTCGGCGGCACCGCCTACCGTGGCCTGGTGCTGCTGCCGCTCAAGCTCGCCGTCCCGGGCATCGGCCGCTGAGCTGGCGGCGCCGTCAGCTCGACATGACCCGGGCGTGCAGGTCGGTCACCACCTTGCGGGCCGACTCGAACGCACCGGCCTGCCAGGCGATGTAGTGGCTCAGGTGGTCGCCGGCGAAATAGACGCGGCCGTCCGGCTCCAGCAACCGGCCGTAGTGTCCGCTGGTCCGCGACGGCCAGGACACCCAACCACCCTCGCTGTGCCGGGTGCGTTCCCAGGCCACCGAGAAGGACGTCTCCAACTCGGTGCGGTACTTCTCGCCGTGGATCCGCACCCCCTGCGCGACGGCCCGCGCCTCCCGCTCGGCAGGTGGCAGCGCCGCGTACGCCTGCGCGTTGGCGCCGAAGTTGTAGTACCCGACGACCAGCCCCTTGGCACCGTGGTAGCCGTAGGACGGGTACCAGATCGTGGCGAGGTCCAGGTTGGTGTTGGTGATCCCGGAGTAGATGTTCTCGTCCTGCTCCCACCACCTTCGGCGATACTGGAGCCCGATCTTGCCGGTGGCGTTCGGCACCGGATAGGCGAGTGCCTCCTTGACCGCCGGGGCGAGGTTCGACGAGATCTTCGTGAGCACCTGCGGCGGGATCGTGCAGACGCAGAAGTCGGCGGTGGCGATGCGGGCCCGACCACCGGGGCCACGGTAGACCACGGAGACACCGTCGCCGGTGTTCGAGATCGACTCGACCTGGGCGTCATAGGTGATGAGACGCCTACCGACGGCCTCCTCCAGGGCGTACGCGATCCGGTCCATCCCGCCGACCGGCTGGAACATCAGCATCGCCTGGTCGTAGCCGAATTCGAAGCTGATGTACCGCCCGACTCCGCTGGCCAGGACGTCTGTCAACGGGTAAGGAGCGAGCTTCGGCGTACCGGCCTCGAAGCCCGCGCCCGGCTCCACCTCGTAGCCGCGCCGGCTGGTGCCGGTGTAGCGCCAACTGGCCGCCGGATCGCCCGCCACCCGGCCGCCGATCGAGCCGAAACCGCGCAGGAACTCCAGCAGTCGTTCCTTGTCCTCACCGGTCAGGTGGCCGTCGAGGGCGCCCTGGTCGGTGGCCTTGGCGAGCAGTTCGGAGACGTACCCGTAGATGTCGGCCTTGGCCTCGCGGTGCCGGATCGGACGGTCGGACAGCGGCCCGGCGTTCTCGTTGAAGTAGTAGCTGTCGGCGTTCTGGTTGCCGAACATCTCAATCGGCACGCCCAGCTCACGGCAGTAGTCAAGGGTCACCATGTGCTGCGCGATGCGCGCCGGACCGGCGTTGAGATACTGGCCGCCGGTGAACCGGGCGCGCTGCGTGTGCCCGTCCAGATCGGTCTCGGTGGTGCCACCGCGCACCGTCCAGTTGCGCCCGCCGGGCCGGGTGCGCGCCTCCAGAATCCGCACCCGGTAACCCGCCTTGCCGAGCTCGTACGCCGTCGCCAGGCCGGCGATGCCGGCGCCCAGCACCAGCACGGACTTCGCGGACCTGCCGGTAAGGGTGAAGTCGGACCGGTCCGGCGCCCGAAACGGCGGTGCCGCCTGTGCCGGGGGTGCCAGGCCGAGCGCACCCATCGTGCCGTAGAGCACTCCCGCACCGCCGGACACCCCGACGGCCTGCAAGAACTGTCGCCGCGTCGTGGGAATCGCCACCGCCACCTCCTCACAAGATCGAAGCCTGACGATCCCAGCGACCCGTTACATCGACGTGGCCCATTGGTAACACCTGGTGCCTCCCGGGGTCGCCGTGCGGTGATCGACGGGACAGCACGCAGTGCGACCGGAAGGTACCGTTGCCGTGACACTGTCGCCTGGGGAGGATCGGCATGTGGGCGGACGAGGCCGCGCTGGACGCGGCGGCACGCCGGGTCGACACCTGGGAGGCGTCCATCGTCGACCGGGCCCAGCGGGCGAAGTCGCTGGCCAACCGGTTGTCGGCGTTGACCGGCACCGCGCAGAGTCCGGATCGGATGATCGAGGTCACTGTCGATGCCGCCGGCAGACTTGTCGATCTGCGGCTGGACGAGCGCACCCGGCAGCACCCGGCAGCGCAGACCGCGCGGCAGATCGTGGCGACCACCGAGGCCGCGCAGGCGGACCTGCGGCGGCAGGTCACCGAGGCGACCCGGCACACCCTCGGCGACGACCCGGCCGGTCAGGCCATCATCGATTCCCACCGACCGCGCCGGGAGGGCAGCGGTGCCGCCCGGTGACGGCATCCACGTCCGCCCCGAGGACCTGACCGCCCACGCCGGGCACCTCGATCGGATCGCCGAACGTCTCGACACCACCCGCGCCGCAGGCCAGCACATCCGGCTGGGCGCCGGCGCGTACGGGCAGCTCTGCGCGATGATGCCGACGTTGCTGGACGGACTGCACCGTACCCTCGTCGACGGGATCGGCACGGCGGCCGGATCGGTCCGGGACACCGCCGGGCGGCTGCGGGTCGGCGCGGACCGCTACCGGGCCAGCGACGCCCGCGCCGCGCGGCACCTCGACCGGCTACGGCAACGGGGGTGACCAACCCGCTGGTCGCCCCGGTCACGGAGACCGGGCCGAGCGCCTGGGCGGGCGTGTGGATCCTCGAGGACATCGAGCTGATCCACCAGGGTGTCCGCGACGGTAGCTGGATCGACGGCAGCCTCGGCGTGGTGAGCGCCGGCCTCGACGCCCTGGCGTTCGTCTCCGACCCGGTCGGAGCACTGTTGCAGTACGGCATCGCCTGGCTCATCGAACACGTCAAGCCACTCAGCGAGGCCCTCGACTGGCTCGCCGGTGATCCCGCGCAGATCACCGCGTACGCCCAGACCTGGCGCAACATGGCCGGGTCGCTGCGCGACAACGCCGACGACCTGGCCCGCGACATGCGCGCCGACGTGGCCGCCTGGGGCGGTGCCGCCAGTTCCGCCTACCGCACCTGGTCCAGCGAACAGCAGCAGGCCCTCACCGGCCTGGCGCAGGGCGCCGACACCATGGCCACCATCACCGAAGCCACCGCGGGCCTCGTCGCCGCCGTCCGGCTCCTCGTCCGCGACGCCATCGCCACCTGCGTCTCCCGCCTCATCGTGTACGCCGCCGAACTCGTCGCCACCGCCGGCCTCGCCACGCCCCTGGTGGTCGAACAGGTCACCACCCTCGTGGCATCCTGGGCCGCCCGCATCGCCAGACTGCTACGTGGCCTGATCAACAGCCTCCGCCAGATCATCCCCACCACCCGCCACCTCGCCGCCCTCATCGACAAACTCAAGCAGGCGCTCGGGAGGCTCGGTGAGGGCCCGCACGGGCGTGGCCGAGAGTCATGGGTGCCCACATCTCACGGAGGGCACACCAGTCGACCTCGCAATCTGAGTGACTATGATCGGCAGGAACGGTGGGCGAGTGAGGCATACGAGGTGATCCGTCAGAATGACGACGCGGATATCATTGCTCGCCACACTGTTGACAGCCGCCGCCTCGACGGTTCGCAGGGGTTCTCGCGCGAAGAGATCGAGCAGATACGCCGACACATCTTCTTCGAGACACATCCAATGGACGACTATGCCGGCGGGGTCATCCACCAGCGATACGACCCGAGCGCACCCATGGCTGAAGCGTGGCTACGACTGCGGAGTGGTCGGCCCCTACCCGAGGACATCGCCCTGCTGGAGCATGAGTTGGCAGAATCCCTCTACTATCGCTCGCATCCCCAAGCCGATTATCGCGAGGCGCATCTCGCCGCCAATCGCGTCTCCAACTGGGAACGATCCATCCCCGACCCCACATACGAAGACTATTCGACCCTTGGAGACTGAACGATGGGCATGATGGTGGTGGCGCGACGGGTGGAACCGACCGCAGGAGAAGTTCGCTACGAGTTCGGCTTCGAGGACGACTTCGACCGAATGTTGATTATCAATCCGAACACGCTCGAAGCGCGCGTGGAAGACGGGAACTTCGACTCTGCCGCTAGCGCAATCGCCGCGAAGATCGTCAACGCCTGGCGAATGAACGGCGATTTCCCCAGCCGGGTTCTGTTCGCTAGTTAACTGATTCAGCGGATTGTGGACAGGTCGGCAAGATGGGCAGGGGGAACGGCCCTTTGGAGCTGGGGCGTTGGGTCATTCGAAACGGGAGGGGTCGCCGGCGCCTCGGCGGAGGATCTCCGGTTCGTCGCCGGACAGGTCGACCACGGTGGTCGGCTCCTTGCCGCACTCCCCCGCGTCGACCACCGCGTCGAGCTGGTGGTCCAGCCGTTCCTTGATCTCCCAACCCTGGGTCAACGGCTCGTCCTCGCCGGGTAGCACCAGGGTGCTGGACACCAGCGGCTCGCCCAACTCCGCCAGCAGCGCCTGGGTGACGGTGTGTGCGGGTACGCGGACACCGACGGTGCGCTTGCGCGGATGCAGCATGCGGCGCGGGACCTCCCGGGTGGCGGGCAGGATGAACGTGTAGCTGCCCGGGGTGCACGCCTTGACCAGACGGAAGACGGCGTTGCTGACCTGCACGAACTGGCCGAGCTGGGCGAAGTCCCGGCACACCAGGGTGAAGTGGTGCCGGTCGTCCAGGTGCCGGATCTCGCGGATACGGTCCAGGCCGTCCCGGTTACCCAGCCGGCAACCCAACGCGAAGCAGGAGTCGGTGGGGTAGGCGATCAAGCCGTCGTCCCGGATCAGGTCGACGACCTGCCGGATGATCCGGGGCTGCGGATTGTCCGGGTGCACGTCGTAGTACCTCGCCATGCCCACCAGCGTAGAGTTCCCGCCCGCCGACGCCCGCGCCGGCCAGGGCAGCCCCGCCGGGCACCGCCTGTGGGTCGGGCTCCCGCACGCGCACGACTGGCACCAGGACCACCTTGTCGAACAGACGTGATTTCAGAGAGAAATCAAAATTTCACAGTGAAATCACGCTGCTCATGACCATCACTCCTGCATGCACAGATGATCAGCACGAGAACGACGACGAACAGGCCGAGCGGGCAGAGTCCTCGATCTGACGACATCTGCACAGCTCAGAGCCAATATCAACTGGCCTCGGGTCCATGATTGGACACCCAGAACCCCTGGCTCGGGGCAGACCACAGGGCTAGCGTCTGAACCCATAAAGGGCATTGATCAGATTCAACTGACAAGTTGCATTTGATCGTCAAATTTGCCTCTTTTCCACCTCAAGGGTGGTCACACCCCCGCCGCACCAGTCAGAGGAGCCACCATGTCCAACGAGCCCCCAGACCTGGCCGACCAGCCCGCCGTGAGCGACAGTGACATCGCCGAGGCCGGCACGTTCCTGGTCCCTGCCACCTTCACCGGCATGCCGCCGACCGCGCAGCTCTTCTGGGCTGTCGTCGAGTCCACGGGTGTCCTGGTCCGCGGCTTCGGGGTCGTCTCGGCCACCCGGATCACCGTCGGGCAGTACCAGGTGGTGTTCAGCCACGACCTGACCCGATCCGCGTACGTCGGGAGCATCGGCCTGACCGGCTCCGTCGGCGCCTCGCCCAGCGGCCAGATCGCCGTGGTCGGGCGTGCGGGCGTGCCGAACGGCGTCTTCGTCCAGACGTTCAGCGGGACGGGAGTGGCCGCCGACCGGGCATTCCACCTGACCATCTCGTCCTGACACCGACGCATCCAGGTCCCCGCCACCGCAGGTGGCGGGGGCCGCTCGTGCTACAGGAACGGGCTGGGGGTGCCGCTCCACGAGACGTACTGTGCTTCGCGGGCCCGGGTGCTGGCGACGAAGAGCAGGCAGCGCTCCCGCAGCAGGTCGCTGTCGTGCTGCACCGGGTCGACCTCAGGTGGTGTGACCTCCTTAGCGAAGGGAACCGCCTTCGCGGTGACGCCGACCATCGCGACGCAGCGGAACTCCAGGCCCTTCATCGCGTGCATGTAGACCAGGAGAGGATCTCCTCGGTGCTGCGGTAGTTGATGCGCAGCCGGCTGCTGCGGCCGGTGACGGAGATGCCGCGTGCGGTGAGCGAGACCCGGGCTCAGGGGTGATTTCTCCTCGTCCACAGCACATAGACGACGCAGATGATCAGCATGAGTGCGGCCGTGGCAGACCAGGCCCAGCGGGCGAAGGGTTCGTCCGCCATCAACGCGCGAATGCCAGCCAGGACAGCGAACGCCAGCGGGCCCAGACCGAACCATTCGGAGCGCTCAGAGAAGGCCAGATCCTTCATCGTCTGCCGCATGCGGCCACCCTAGCGCTGCCCACTTTGGAACCTGATGGATCGGTCAGGTTGCCCTGGCGACGCCAAGCACATCGAAGTCTGGCAATCTTTACCATCGGCACGCGACAGCGATCAGTTCCAGAGGAAGAACTCGGCCATCGCGTTGGTGGTGTGGAGGTGGTGGTTGGTGCGGCCGAGCAGGCGGGGCGCCGGATGCGGGCCTGGGATGGTGTGGCCGTCGCCGCGCATGGTGTAGAGCCGGACGGGGGCATGCCCGTCCTGCCGGTGGTCGGTGCGGCTGATCCCGCCGGAGAGTTCTACGGTCACCGGCGGCGCTGTGATGCCGTTCCGCTGCGCGAAGTAGGCGGCGGTCTGCGGCGTGGACAGCGTCTCTCCGCCGACCCGGAAGGCGAAGCGGGCCCAGGCCGCCATCTCGCCGCCCTCGTACGGCACGATCCGGTCGGCGGTGCCGTGCAGCAGAAGAACCGGCTTCGGTACGACGGGCAGGCCCGGCACGAGGAAGTTGGCGGGTGCCGGTTGCTGGGCCGCGATGATCGTCGCGCCGGTGAGCAGGTCGGGGTGTTCGTGCAGCAGCCGGATCACCATGCCACCACCGTTGGAGTAGCCGGCCGCGTAGACCTCCCGCCCGCCCGCGTGCTGCTTCACCACCGCCTCGGCGAACGCCACGTCGTCGATGCCGGCCTGGCGAGCCGGGAAGCGGCTGGCTGTACGGGCGTCGTTCCAGTTGCCTCGGTAGCCGTCGAGGTAGGCGACGGCCGTGCCGGGAATCGCGTCGAACGCCTGACCGGTGAAGGCGCGAAACTGGGCTGCGTTCTGCCTGGAGCCGTGAAAGACCAGCAGGAGGCGGTCGTGACCGCCCGCCGGCTCGATGAGGGTATAGGTGCGGGTGCGACCGGCGGCTTCGATCTCCATGATGACCCTTCCGGATAAAGTATTCACTTCAACCTAGTCGCAAGTGGATGGGTTATCCAGTTATCTTGGTCACCATGACCCGCAGAGACGCCGCCCGCAACTGGCAACGCATCGTCGACACCGGCCGCGCCTTCGTGGCCGAGCAGCGGCCGCTACGGCTCAACGATGTCGCCCATGAGGCGTCGGTCGGTGTCGCCACGGTCTACCGCCACTTTCCCACTCCCGAGGCGCTGCTCGAGACGCTGGCACGCCCGAGCCTGGAGGACCTGATCGCGTACGCCGAGAGGACCCTGCGTGACGACGACCCCTGGCTCGCGTTCACCGGCTTCCTGACCGCCGGCATCGATGCGCAACTGGCCGACGCCGCCCTGCAGCCGGTCTTCGCCGCCACCGCGCACGAATTGCCGGAGACGGCCGAGCTCGTCGGCCACTTGGACGCCTTGGCCGCCGACCTGCTTGACCGGGTGCGTGCGGCGGGCCTGCTCCGTCCCGGCGTCGAGCACGCCGACGTGGTGCGCCTGATGTGCGGGGTGGTCTTCGCCGCCTCGGTCCACGCGACGCCTGCCGAACGGGCGGCACTCACCCGCCGCTACCTCGACGTGGTGCTCGACGGCCTGCACGCCCGGTGACACCGATCGTCCGAAGGCGACGCGCACCTCGCGGAGTTACCTAGACGAAGGGGTCGCGTTCCATCCGATTCAGGGTACGTCCCCGCTTCAGGATTCCTGATTCACCGCCTGCTGGTAGAACCAGGCGAGGTGTTCGGTCAGTGCCTCGCGGGCGGTGGCCTCGGCAAGGACTTCCAACGAGAAGCCGGGGCGGAGGAACTGCCGAGGCTCGTCCTGCTGGGGCAGGCCGGCGAGCTGGGTCAACTCCTCGACACCGAAACGCTGTGCCTGAATGGCTCGACCGCACCTCGGCCCGCATGTCAGTGACGATGCGCAGCGGGATCCGGTTGATGCTCGCGGTGGCCCGGCCGATCAGCAGACGCCGGATGAAGTAGCTCTCGACGTGCAGCATCGCCGAGGCGATCTGCTCGGAGGTCGCGGTCGTGTCAGCTTCCCGACAGGAAGCCGCCGGCATCGGCGGTCCGTAGCCGTTCCTGCCACCGGGCAATGGTCTGCTTGTACGGCTCGGGCATGGGCAGGGCCGGCACCTTCTCATACCCGAACAGCCCGAGTTCCTTGTGCTCGGCCGAGTACGCGAGCTGCTCCTTGCCTGCGTATCTCGCACCGTAGCTGACGATGAAGACGTGCCGAAGCCGCGTGATCTCGTACACCCAGGTGTCGATGATGTCGACACCGACGATCGTCAGGCCGAGTTCCTCGGCGACCTCCCGGCACACCGTTTCCTCGGGTGTCTCGCCGACTTCGAGCTTGCCACCCGGCAGTTCCCACTCGTCGCGCTCGTTTCTGAGCAGCGGAACACGGCCGTGATAGTCGACCACGAGCTTCACCGAGATTGGCAACTGGTACTCAAAATAGCCACGGTTGCGCTCTACCAGGTACGGGGGACGTTCGGTCATTCGGGTCCTCACGAGTTGTGGAAGCAAGCCGTCCTGGAAGGTCACTGCGAGCAGGACATGGACTCAGTTCGGGGTAAGCAGTACGGCGGCCACGTCGTCCGCCCGTTTGAATCGGCCCGCCCGACCATCGGGTCCACTCTCGGCCTCCCGGATCAGCTTCTCCAGATAGGGCAGCCCACGCTCGATGGCATCGTGGACCACGGGCTGCCAGTCCGGGTAGACCCCGTAGTCGGTGACCAGCCGGGCAAAGCCGTCCGTACAGAGCAGGACAGCGTCGCTTGCCACCCAGGCGCCCGCCACCCCATGGGGACGCAATCGGCGTCGCGGATGGCCGGAGAAAACGGATTCATCGTCACCTGAGGTCATCGTGAAGATCCGCCGCTCGTGCATGGCGGCGGTGACCCGGCCGGGATCCGTCTCACCGGTCGCGACCGCCGCTGCTTCCCGGCGGTCGAAGTACCCGGTGGCCAGCACGACCGGCTCGGGACCCGCGATCACGGCCGTCGCATCACCGATCCGGCTGATGTCGTAGCCGGGTCCCTGATCCACACAGAGCGCGATTGAGCAGGCTGGCGGGACACGTTCGGCCGGAAAGTCCAAGACCTTCTGCCGCCGGGCAACATCGTCGGCAGCCGCCTCAAGCAACGCGGCAGCCGCGCCCCGATATCCCTGCGCGCCTGCCTCGGAGAGGTACTTACCGATGGTGTCCACGAGCCACTGCACGTCGCTTTCGGCGGGTAGCGCCGCGTCCGGATAGAGGTCGGTGGCACCGTCGATGACCCAGGCCAGACTTCCCGCATAGCCGACTCGGTCTTCGTTCGTTCGCGTGCCGCCCGCCGTGGTGATCGCTGTTTGCACCCGCACCGCTCGCCCACCCTCACGACATCCAGGAAGCCGGCACGAAGATCCCCGCCCCGATCAGCGCACAGCCGAACACGACTGCCACTGCCACCCGGCGTACCCGGCTGTTGTTGACAAGAGAGAACGTACCGAACACCACACCGACCGCGCCGGAGGCCACAAGCATCAACCGGATGCCGTAGATGCCTCCCGCCTGACTCGCGATGTTGCCGGCCGTGGCGATGAACGCGACGACAGCTGCCAACAGGCCAAGCAGTTGCAACTGCTGTGCCTTGAACTCGGCCAGCTCGGTGCGAAAACGTTCATGTGCCTGCGCCCAACGCGCCCGTTCCTGCATCAGGTCGATGCGGACCCGCGTGGCCTGGTACTGCGTCAGTCGACGCAGATAGTCGCGGGAGGCCCGTGGCTCCAGCTCGATTGCCTGAGCCACCGCGGAGCGAGCCGCCTCGAACTCTCCGCGCAGCGCCAGCACCCGACCTTTCGTCTCGAAATAGTGGGCGACTCTGCCCTGCGACAGGCTGATCGCGCGATCGACGTGGCGCTCGACCTCGTCGAAGTCATGGGTGCGCTGTGGGGTCTCCAGACGTTCCAGATACTCGACCCAGAACGCGGCCAATTGATGCACCACCGCCGGCACGTCCGGCATGGCAGCGACCGCGTGGCGGGAGTACTCGACCGCGCTCCGAAGTGAGGCAAGGTCACCTCGGGTACGCGCAGCGATCGCCCGGAAGGTATGGAAGTAGGGTTCGGACCCGAACTCCGCCTCATGCTCGCGTACGACCGCAGCGTACTCAGCGTGGCGTTCCTCGCGCCGCAGGCGCAGCAGCAGCGCATAGAGGGCAGCGAAGCGGGTCCGTGCTCGTGCACCTTGATCATCGAGGATCGCCCGCAGCGCCGGCTCCGGCTCTGGATGTGCCTCCATGACCTCACGGATGGCGAGCGGAAAATCGGCATCGGACGGGTTCGTCCTTGCCAACGCCGCCGCGAGTTGGGCCCGCGCGATACTCAGCGCGGAAGTCGACCTGGTCCTAGGAATCCGCAAATCTGAACCCCCGATTCAGCCAAGCATACGGATGATCTCTTCTGACCTTGGCCAGCAGCCGCACGAGAAGCCGGTCACCACTGAACTCCGCCCGCCCATGCAAGATCCGATGATTGTGGATGAGATACCCGTCCCCGGCGGCAAGATGGATGGTCTCCGCCGTCGCGCGGATCAGTTGACGAAATTCGGTCGCCGTGTCCCACCGACCATCAGTGCTGTACGGCCGAGCCACACCGTCATCGCGGTAGCGAATCCTGACGAGGCCAGCATGCTTCTCCACAACAGCGATATCGCCCCTGCCATCAGAAGTGGCCAATCGCAGCCCCGCCAAGCCAGACGCAGAATGATCCCGACCGTGCACCCGCAGCACGCGTGCACCGTCAACCAGAACTGCCTCTCCGCCAGCAGGCGCACCGGACAGCATCAACGCAGCGACGAGGCTGGGCGGCTGATCCTGGAGGCTTCGATCTGTGTGCGGCGGCAAGACGTTGCGGGAAAATCCCGCCACATTTTCCCGAAAGTCGGATGTGTCACGAGGCGCAATGATTGTCATCCCTGCGCCGGATTGATGTGGATGATCAACGGGCTTGGTCCAGGCGTGGAGCAACGCCCGGACGTCAGCAACGCGCGCGTGCTTGATCAGCACGATGCCATCACGGGCGAGAATGTCCGGAACCCGATCGGCGGCGATCTCGGCCGCACCATCCTTCTCCAGCAGTAGCATGGTCCGCCCGGGGAGGTTCGAGTGGCATCATTCAATCAATCGACTCTAGTCGAATTAACAGAACTTGCCATCGCTGTCGATAATCCGACAGTTATTCACGAACTCGAACTCTGCGAGTCGCAATATCCAGACTGGCATATGGCCCGCTCGGTCGAGACGCCCAACGGAAGCGACAGAGAGGCACAAGCACCTCTCGCGTCACGACCCGGGCAGGGCGCGCCCGGCTTAAGTTCCCCGCAACGCTTGGCGTCGTACTCGGCTTGGTCGACGAGCCCGCCACGAAGGTCTCGAAGTCGAGCTGTGCTGCCTGCGTACCCAATCATGTGAGCCCGTCGACCGCGTGCCGGCGGAGCGGTCTGCGGTCGGGACGGCGTCTGGACGCTGGTCAGTCCGGCTGCCGGCGGGCGGCGTAGGCCCGTACCTTTGCCCGGTTGCCGCAGGTGGCCATGCTGCACCAGCGGCGTCGGCCGCGTCGGTCGAGGAAGAGCCATCCGCAGTCGACGGCCGGGCAGGCGCGTACCTCGGTGCGGGCCGGGGAGGTGAGCAGGTCTGCGGCGGCGCGGGCGCAGGCCAGCAGCGGCAGCAGCAGACCGATGTCGTCGGGCAGCGTCCAGCGGGCGAGTCCGTCCTGGTCCGACTCCAGCACTGCCTCGGCGGCGGCTCGGTGTGCCTGCTCGGCGATGTGCCGGAAGGCCGTGGTGTCGGCCGGGTCGAGCAGGACGTCGTGCAGCGCGGTACGCAGCAGCCGGGTCGCCACCAGCACTTCGTGTGCGGCGGATGGCTGGCGGCGGCCCTCATCCCGAAGTCGAGCGACGGTCGTCGGAGTGAGGAGTTGGACATGTCCGGTCCACACCGCCAGGCGGTCGAAGTCGCGCAGCCACTCCCGTTCGGGGCTGGGTGGTTCCGCCCAGCCGGCCCAGGTGTTGCAGAGCTCCAGGGCGGGATGCCCGCCGACCGGAATCGGCATCGGATAGCCGTCGACGTTGACCCAGTGCATGCCCAAAGTGTGCCTTGACTCGGCAGCACTAACCAGTGTTGTCTATAACACCGGTTAACTTCCATTTACTGGTTAGGTGGATGACATGCGCCTCGGGAAAATCGCCTGTTGGTCCCTGCTCGGCACGCTGATGGTGTCCACGGCCCTCGTGACCGCGCCCGCGAGCCCGGCGGTCGCTCGGGACGTCGGGGCCCAAGCGGTCCCGTCCGCTGGGCACGACCTCCGCCCCGAACCGTGGCGTCCGTCCATTCAGGAGGAATGGACCGGGCCCGCCGGCCGCTACTGCTCGTTCCCCCTCCAGGTCCGCGTCGTCTCCCAGGACGTACGGGTCCGGGTGCTCGCGCGGTACGCCACCGGCGCCGTCCGACTTGAGGAGTACGCCGGCCCGCTGACCGTGGACTTCGTCAACTCCGACACCGGCCAGGCCGTACGCCGGGACGCGGGCGGGTCCGGACTGCTCGAATACCGCCCGGACGGCGGGTGGCTGCGCTACACCATCTTCGGGCCGGCGGGGTTCGGCTTCCGGCCGGGAGACCACTACCAGCGTGGCTATTACATCCTCGACGGGTTGCACGTCATCTCGATCGACCCAGCCGGCGCCCGTACGCTGACGCTGAGCATCGGTCGACAGGACAACGTGTGCGTCGCCCTCGGTGACCCGACGATCTGACCGCTTCCTGAAGTGGGGCGCCTCGGAGGTCGATATGGGCGCTCGCCAGTGGAAGGCGGACCCGTCTGCCCAGCTCAGCCGCCGTTGGGGCAAGTCGTCACACGAGCTGGGCAACACGTCCGGCGACGGCAGCTGCCCGGACATCTGGGAATTGAGCAACGGTGACGTCGCGGTCATCGGGCACCGAGGAGGCACACCGCTGGTGGGGCGAGGCAGCTGAGCGGCTGGCCGAATTGCCCGACTCCCGCGCGGCGGGGCTGCGCCACCGCATCGAGTCAGACCTGCGGGGCAGCACCGACTGACGAGCGAACTCAGACTCCCGCCGGCCAGCCTCGAGCCGATGCCCTTCCTCCTCTCGGCTCAGGTCTGCCCGTCCTATCGAGGCAGACGGACAGCCGCCTGTTGTCCGATGTGGACCGGGTCTCGTCCGCCGCCCTACGACTGGCTGGTCCGACCGGACCCGACCGTTTGCCGGAGCGCAGATCAGCATCGTCCCTTTGCAATCGTCTTCGATCCGACCGGTCAACGGGATGAGCAGTTTCGCTCACCGTAGCCACATGATCACCTGATCTTGGATGCCTGCCGGCACGGCACCATGTCAGCGTGCCAACGCACCACCCCCGGGTGATGGCCCGAACGAGAGGACGAGTCTTGGGACTGTTGGAGTCGTTTCGTCGCCGTAAGCACCAGCCCGCACTGCCGACCACGGGCCTTCAGACAGTAGGGCGGCAGCGCAGAGCAGGTGAGCTGCCTACCGGGATCGGCTTCGCCGTGATCGATGTCGAGACAACGGGATTGTCGGCAGGCCGGGACCGGGTCGTGGAGATCGCGGTGGTCAACACCGACCTGTCCGGCAGGATTGTCGACACCTGGACCACGCTGATCAACCCGGGCGGTTCCGTCGGCGCCACCCATATCCACGGCATCACCAACGCGGATGTCAGGCACGCACCGAGCTTCGCCGCCGTGGCGGGTGAAGTCACAAGCCGGCTGGCAGGCCGCGCCCTGGTCGCCCACAACGCCCGCTTCGACCTGGCGTTCCTCAAAGCCGAGTACGCCCGAGCCGGCTGGCAGCTGCCGGCCTGCCCGTACCTGTGCACTCTGGATGCGAGCTGGTCGTACCTGCCGCATTTGAGCCGGCGGCGGCTGCCCGACTGCTGCTACGCATCCGGCATCGAGCTGCAGGAGGCCCACTCTGCCCTCGGGGACGCCAGCGCGACCGCCGCGCTGCTCGCCTCGTTCCTGCACCCGCATCGGCAGCCACGGCACCAGCACACCCGACTGCCGGCACAGGCCGTTGACGTGGCCTGGCCGTCGGTCCCCCGAAATGCGGTCTCCACCGTTCCCCGTACGCCTCGCGTCGAGGCCACTCCGGCTGCGCCCGGCAGCCTGGCTGCCCTGCTGGACGATCTGCCGCTGTCGTCGGTGCTGGAAGAGGGTGCGCCGCAGGCCACGACCGCATACGTGGAACTACTCGCGGAGGCCCTCGAAGACGGCATCCTGACCGACGACGAGGCCAGCGCGCTGGCTGAGCTGGCCAAGACGTACGCGCTGACCCGCCAGCAGGTCGACGCCGCCCACCGTGGTTTCCTCCTCGCCCTGGCGCACAAGGCGGTCGAGGACGGCAAGGTGACCCGGGCTGAGCGCAACGACCTCCTCGCCACTGCCGCTGTCCTTGGCTTTGCCGACGGCATCGTCAAGGCCGTACTCGACGAGGCGACGGCCGCGTTGCACGAGTCCCGGAGCAATGAGTGCCGCCCGTTGCCTGACCCGTGGCCGCACGGTGATCCGCTGCGTATCGGGCAGGGCGTGGCGTTCACCGGATGCGACGAACTGGAACGCGCCCGACTGGAGGGGCGGGCACAGGCCGCCGGCCTCCGGGTGACCGGCGGCGTGTCCCGCAAGACCGCGGTGCTGGTCACGGATGGCGCCGACGCCGGCACATCCAAAGCCAGAGCCGCCCGCCAGTACGGCACCAGAATCGTCACCCCGACGGTCTTCGCTGAACTCGTCGCCTACGTCCAACCGGTCACGCCTGCGGAGCCACCCCCGGCATCCCGGCCCGCGTCCTCCACCGAACCCCGCAAGGTGGCTACGCCTGCGAACGCGGCGCAGCCAGCCGGTTTGCCCACAGTGGATCCGTCAGCGGTACGATCCTGGGCACGTCAGCAGGGCTGGCCCATCGGGGTGCGCGGACGACTTCCCGCCGATGTCGTGGCCGCCTACCACGCCGCACACGCCGAGCAATGACTGTCCTGACCGCCGCTTGGCGGTGCGATCGGTAACCCGGACCGAGGCGGTGGGATGACTGCAACGTTCGTCGCGGTGCCCGAATCGTCGGGCCGACGGTACGACCCGGTCGCTTCGCCGCCTTCACCGTCGCCGCCCGGCTCACTTCCGCCCGCAGATCTTGGAAAGCTGCCGTCCGAGCTCCGAACGTCCCGAATCCAAGATCTACATCACGCGCCCCTCCCGTGCTCCGAACTGCTGTGGGTCTGCGGGCAGAATCGACTGCGGGACTGTTCATGACCTGCGGCAGCCGAGTCGAGCTTCCGCCGCTTGCCGCCGAGTGCGCCAGGTGAGTACCGCGCGGCGGCTCAGGCGTCGGCGTGGTGGACCTGCGCGGTGATCTTCTCGATCAGGTGGCGAGACTGGTCGTGGTCCAGGGCCACCGCGTCCAGCCCGGCCCAAACCTGCTCGTACGCGGCCACTTCCGGTTCCCGGTCGAGGTAGAGCGACCCGGTCAACAACTCGCGGTAGACCACCGGCGGATCCGGCTCCGCCCGGTTGCCGGGCGGAAAGTCCAGCAGCATGAACGGCCCCGCGATCGCCGCCCGATGCACCCCCACCGCCAACGGCACCACCCGCAACGACACCTGCGGCAGCCGACTCACCGCCACCAGATGCCGCAACTGCTCGACCATCACCGCCGGATCGCTGACGGCACGCAGCAGCACCGCCTCGGCCAGCATCGCCTCAACTCGCGGCGCCGCCGGCAACCGCCGCCGCAACACGTCCTGCCGGCGCAGCCGTACCTCGATCAGCTTTTCCCGTTCCGCCTCGGTCAGGTCCGACCGCCGCCGACACACGGCCATCGCGTACCCCCGGGTTTGCAGCAGCGCGGGGATCATCCCGTCGGCATACTCGCGCAGCCGGCGGGCCTCGGCGGCCAGGCTGACGTACGGTTCGCACCAGCGCGGCAGCGGATCACCGTACGCATGCCACCAGCCCTTCGCCCGCGTCTCCCCGGCCAGGGCGACAAGCGCGGCGGTCAGCTCGGGCCGGGCAGCGTACCGCTGGCACATGTCCCGCACGTCGCGGCGGCTCACCGCGGACCGGCCCGCCTCGATCCGCCACAGCCGCTGCCGGCTGACCTGCAACGCCTCCGCCGCGCCGTCCACCGTCATCCCCGCCTCGGTGCGTAGCTGCCGCAGCACCCGCCCGAGGTGTCGACGCGGCACCGACGACCCGGTGTCCTCAGCCATCGCCGCGCCGCCCCACACCCGCCGCACGATCCGCGGCTTCCCTGGACAGCGCGGCGACGCGGGCCAGCACCGGCCGCCACTCACCGTCCTGGCCGTCCGGGGCGATCTCGACGCCTTCGAGCCACATCCACTGCCCCTCGTACCACTGGCTGAGGTCCCGCCGGACCCGGACGATCCGCAGCCGCAGCGGTCCGGTGGCGTACCGGTAGTCAGACCTGTCCAGCCGGACCACGTCGCCGGGCCCGACGCAGACCTGCGGCACCACCGGCACGCGGACCGCCGCCGCCCACGCCGCCCCGACCGGGCACTGGCACCGCACCCCGACGCGGGCGGCCAGCGCCGCCTGCCGCGCCCGCAGCAGCAGCCGGTTGCGGACCTGCGCGGGCGACAGGTCGAAGGCACTCATCGCCGGTACGCCCGCAGACACCGTCGGATGACCAAGCCGGCCCAGGTCGCCCGGGAGAACGTGCGGTCCGCGCGACGGTCCGGGCACTTCGCGGTACGCGACTCCTCCCCCGCCGACGCGAACC
>NZ_POTX01000440.1 GCF_003236305.1 Micromonospora endophytica
CTCCCGACGCCCCCCGTGTCTCCGGCGTCGATCATGGAGTTGTGGCGGGGGCGAATGCCGTCGAAAGCCACGGAAAGGGCACCACTACTCCATGATCGACGAGAGCGGGTCGGCGCTGCCGGCACACGGCGTACCGGCGGAACAGGTGTTGGCGGAGGTCCGCAGGCTGCGGGAGGCCGACCGGCCGACGCACGGCGGGCGACTGTTCGCGTACGTGTACGACGCGGCGGTCGCCGGGCTGGACGAGTTGGCGGCGGCGGCGTACGCCGAGAGCGCACACGTCAACGGGCTCGACCCGACCGCCTTCCCCTCGCTGCTGGCGATGGAGAACGCGCTGGTCGGCGCGGCGGCGCGGGTTCTCGGCGGCGGGCCCGGCACGAGCGCGCCGGAGGTGGTCGGCAGTGTCACCAGTGGCGGCACCGAGTCGCTGATCCTGGCCGTCAAGGCGGCCCGCGACGCCCGGCCCGAGATCACCGCACCCCGGATCGTGGTCCCCGCCAGTGCCCACGCCGCGTTCGCCAAGGCCGCGCACTACCTGCGGGTGGCGCTCGACCCGGTGCCGGTGGACCCGACCACCCTGCGGCCGGCGGTCGCCGACGTGGCCGCCGCTATCACGCCGGAGACCGTGCTGGTGGTCTGCTCCGCCCCCTCGTACGCACACGGCGTGGTGGACCCGGTGGCAGAGATCGCGCAGGTGGCTGCCGCCGCCGGGGTGCGCTGCCACGTGGACGCCTGCTTCGGCGGCTGGACCCTGCCGTACCTGCGTCGCCTCGGCGTGCCGGTGCCCGCCTTCGACTTCGCCGTGCCCGGAGTCACTTCCATCTCCGTCGACCTGCACAAATACGCGTACGCCCCGAAGGGGGTCTCGGTGCTGCTGCACCGCGACCCGGCGCTGCGCGCCCCGCAGTACTTCGCGTACGCCGACTGGCCCGGCTACACCATGGTCAACCCGGTGATCTCCTCCACCCGCTCCGGCGGCCCGATCGCCGCCGCGTACGCCACCCTGCGCCACCTCGGCGACGACGGTTACCTGGAGCTGACCCGCCGCACCTGGGACGCGGTGCGGGTGCTCGCCGACGCGGTACGCGACGTGGAAGGGCTGCGGCTGGTCGCCGAGCCGGAGTCGAGCGTGGTTTGTCTCACCTCGACCGACCCGGAACTGGACCTCTTCGTACTCGTCGACGAGCTGACCGCACGTGGCTGGCACACCCAGCCGCAGCTCGCGTACGCCGGGCTGCCGCGCAGCGTGCACCTGACGGTGACCGCCGCGGTGGCGCCCCGGGCGGCGGAGTTCGGCTCGGTGCTCGCCGACGCGGCGGCTGCGGCCCGCGCTGCCGGACCGGTGACGCTGCCACCGGAGCTGCTGGCGCTCGCCGGGAGCCTGACCCCGGAGGCGCTCACCCCGGAGCTGGTCGCCGGGCTGGCCGACGGACTCGGGCTGGCCGGAAAGGCCGGTCCGCCGGAGCGGATGGCGGTGGTGAACACCCTGCTCGACGCCGCCCCGGTGGCGCTGCGGGAACGGCTGCTCGTGGAGTTCGTCGGGCTGCTGCAACGCCCGACCTACTGACCCTGTGATTGACTGTCGGCGGGAGAAGGAGGGACTCGTGCAGCTGCCGGCGGTGCTCGGCGAGCCGATCCGGTTCGTGCTCAACTGGGGTCGGCGGTACTCGCTCTGGGTCTTCAACTTCGGGCTGGCCTGCTGCGCCATCGAGTTCATCGCGACGAGCATGTCCCGGCACGACTTCATGCGGCTCGGTGTGATCCCGTTCGCGCACGGGCCCCGGCAGGCGGACCTGATGGTGGTCTCCGGCACGGTCACCGACAAGATGGCCCCGGCGATCAAGCGGCTCTACGACCAGATGCCGGAACCGAAGTACGTGATCTCCTTCGGTGCCTGCTCCAACTGCGGCGGCCCGTACTGGGACTCGTACTCGGTGACCAAGGGCGTCGACCAGCTCATCCCGGTCGACGTCTACGTGCCGGGCTGCCCGCCCCGGCCGGAGGCGCTGCTGCACGGCATCCTCCGGTTGCAGGAGAAGATCGCCGCCGAGCAGTCCGGCATCGGCGGGGTGCCCCGGCCCGACCTGCTCGCCCCGACGGTCGACGTGTCACCCAGCGACGGGCGGCCACCCCGCACCGCCGCCTCGCTGACCGCCCCACCGG
>NZ_POTX01000441.1 GCF_003236305.1 Micromonospora endophytica
GGACGGTGCCGGTGGTGTAGGAGGCGTCGGGGCTGAGCAGCCAGGTGATGGCGGCGGCGACTTCGTCGGGTTCGCCGGGGCGGCCGAGCGGGATGCGGCTGGAGGCGCGGTCGGGGCGGTCGGGTTGGCCGGAGAGGGCGTGGAGGTCGGTGCGGATGATGCCGGGGGCGACGGCGTTGACGCGGATGCCGTGGGGGGCGAGTTCCTTGGCCAGGCCGATGGTGAGGGTGTCGGTGGCGGCTTTGACGGCGGCGTAGTGGACGTACTCCCCTGGGCTGCCGAGGGTGGCGGCGGCGGAGGAGATGTTGACGATGGCGGCGCCGTGGGTCATGCGGCGGGCGGCCTGTTGGGCGCAGAGGACGTAGCCGATGAGGTTGACGTCGACGACGTTGCGCAGGTCGTTGGGGTCGAGGTCGGTGAAGGGGCCGATGGGGCTGGTGATGCCGGCGTTGTTGACCAGTCCGGTGAGGGGGCCGAGTTCGGCGGCGGCGTCGAACAGGGCGGTGACCTGGTCGGGGTCGCGGGTGTCGGCGGGTACGGCGATGGCGTGGACGCCGGTGGCGCGGAGCTCGGCGGTGATGGTGTCGGCGGTGTGGTGGTCGTTGCGGTAGCCGAGGGCGAGGTGGTGGCCGGCGTGGGCGAGGCGGCGGGCGGTGGCGGCGCCGATGCCGCGGGTGCCGCCGGTGATGATGGTGACGGGTGCCATGCGGTCCTCTCCCCTGCTGCTTCTGGGTGTGCGTGAGGTTACCGGCGGTGCTGGTGGGGCGGGAAGCTGGGTGTGATCGGGCACACCGGACGGTGGCATACGCTGTGCCGCACGTCGGATGAGGAGGATCGGGAATGGGTGTGGGTGTCGGGGATCTGGTCGAGGATTTCGAGTTGCCGGACGAGACGGGTCAGCTGCGACGGTTGTCGGAGTTGTTGGCGGCGGGGCCGGTGGTGTTGTTCTTCTATCCGGCGGCGATGACGCGGGGTTGTACGGCGGAGAGTTGCCATTTTCGGGATCTGGCGGCGGAGTTCGCGGCGGTGGGTGCGCAGCGGGTGGGCATCAGTAGGGATTCGGTGGCGCGGCAGGCGGAGTTTTCGCGGCGGCACGGGTTCGATTTTCCGTTGTTGTCGGATCCTGAGGGTGTGGTGGCGGATCGGTTCGGGGTGCGGCGGCGGTTGCCGTTGGGGCCGTTGAGTATTCGGCGGATGACGTTCGTGATCGGGACGGATCGGCGGATCGTCGAGGTGGTGCACAGTGAGCTGGGTATGGAGGCGCACGCGGATCGGGCGTTGCGGGCGTTGGGGGGCTGATCTTCAGGTTGTCGTTGGCGGCTGGTATCAAGGCAGGCGTCTGAACATGTGTACGAGGGAAGAGGTTGTGTGATGGGTGCCGCTGGCCAGGGTTTGTCCGATGACGAGGTACGCGGCATCCGGGAGGCGTTGGCCGCGGGCCGTAAGCCGAAGGTGGTGTTCACGGCGTCGGCGGGTCAGGTTGCCGGGCAGTTGGGTCAGGTGGTCGAGTTGACCGATCCGGCGCTGTCCGACGAGTTCGTGGTGGTGCGGTTCGGGCGTGACGAGTTGCCCTTCTCCCCTGCTGATGTGGCGGTGGCGCCGAAGGGTGCGGGGCGTCGGCCGGTGGAGGCGAAGGTGGAGCCGGCGCCGGTCGAGGCGGCGGTGGTGGCGGTGGAGCCGGAGTTCGTGTTGGACCGGGTGCCGCAGCCGCGGCCGGAGGAGTCGAAGCAGCGGGAGGAGTCGAAGGTGGAGACGGTGGAGACGGTGGAGACGAAGCCGCCGGCGCGGCGGGCGGTGAAGGCGGTGAAGCCGAAGGGGCCGGCGGGTTTGACGGTGACGTTGGCGTACGCCGACGGTGAGTGGACGGTGGCGGCGCAGCAGGGTGGGAAGGTGTTGGCGAAGCCGTACGTGTTGAAGCCGGCGGAGGCGTTGCGGATGGTGGCGTTGGTGGATGTGCCGGGGGTGCATGAGGCGGTGGAGCAGATTCTGTCGACGGAGCGGTCGGAGGCGGAGCGGCAGGCGGAGAAGTTGCGGGCCGAGTTGGCGGAGATCGAGGCGCGGTTGGCGGAGTTGCGTGAGGCGGGTTCGGAGGACGTGGAGGCGGGTGGCGTCGGCTGAGTGTGGTGTGGTGGGTCGGGGGCCTGGGGCGTGTGCCC
>NZ_POTX01000442.1 GCF_003236305.1 Micromonospora endophytica
GGGTGGACCTGCGGGTGGAGCGTGGGGAGCGGGTGCTGCTCCTCGGGCCCTCCGGCGCGGGCAAGAGCACGCTGCTGGCGGCGCTGGCCGGGCTGCTGCCGGAGGACTCCGGTGAGCAGGAGGGCACCATCGAGGTCGACGGTCTGCCACCGCAGCAGGCCCGGGAGCAGGTCGGCATCCTGTTCCAGGATCCGGAGACCCAACTGGTGATGGCCCGATGCGGCGACGATGTCGCGTTCGGGTTGGAGAACCGGGGCGTACCGTCCGGAGAGATCTGGCCCCGGGTGGACCAGGCCCTGGCCCGGGTCGGCTTCCCGTACCACCGCGACCGGCCCACCGCGGCGCTCTCCGGCGGGGAGCAGCAGCGACTCGCGCTGGCCGGGGTGCTCGCCCTACGCCCCGGCGTACTGCTGCTCGACGAACCGACAGCCAATCTCGACCCGGCCGGTGCCGCGCTGGTCCGGTCGGCGGTCGCCGGCGCGGTCGGCGACGACACCACGCTGATCCTGGTCGAGCACCGGGTCACCGAGGCGCTGCCGCTCGTCGACCGGGTCGTCGTGCTGGAACCCGGTGGTGGCGTCCGCGCGGACGGCACGCCGGAGCTGGTCTTCGGCACGCACGGCGAGGCGCTCGCCGACGAGGGCGTCTGGGTGCCCGGCCGCCCCGTGCCGCCCCGGCGGGCCGCCGGGCCCGCCGGCGACGTGCTGCTCGCCGCCGAACGGCTCGGCCTGCCGCCCCGGCTGGCCGCCACCGACCTTGCGGTACGTGCCGGCGAGGCGCTCGCCGTACTCGGCCCGAACGGTGCCGGCAAGTCCACAGTCGCGCTGCTGCTCGGCGGACTGCTCAAGCCCGGCACCGGCCGGGTCACCGCGAGCCGCGAGCTGGGCGGCCCGGACGCCGGCGCTCCCCCACACCGCTGGCCCGCCCCCGCACTGGCCCGCCGGATCGGTTCGGTCTTCCAGGATCCCGAGCACCAGTTCGTCACCAGCACCGTCTTCGACGAACTGGCGCTGGGTCCACGCCGGACCGGAGCGACCGAGGCGGCGGTACGCGACCGCGTCGACCAGTTGCTGCACCGGCTGCGACTGACCCGGCTCGCCGGAGCCAACCCGTACACCCTCTCCGGTGGCGAGGCGCGGCGGTTGAGTGTGGCGACCGCCCTGGCCACCGCACCCCGCCTGCTGATCTGCGACGAACCCACATTCGGCCAGGACCGCCGGACCTGGCGGGAACTGGTGGATCTCTTCGCGGACCTGCGCGACGAGGGCCACGCGCTGGTCACGGTCACCCATGACGCCGAGTTCGTGGCGGCGCTGGCCGACCGGGCCGTCATCCTCGACCGCCCACCCGTGGCGGCGGCCCTGCGATGAATTTCGAACCGCTCGCCCGGCCGGACGCCCCACTGGCCCGCCGCAATCCGGTGGCCAAGTTGGCGGCGGCGCTGCTGTTCACGTTCGCGCTGATGACGACGCTCGACCCGGTCGCGCCGGCCATCGCGATCGCGGTGGAGTTGGCGGTGCTGCCGCTGTTCGGCCTGCACCCCCGCGACCTGCTACGCCGGGCCTGGCCGCTGCTGGCCGGAGCGGGCGGCATCCTGGTCACCCTGCTGCTCTTCGCCGCCGACCGATCGGGCCGGGTGCTGTTCGAGGCGGGGCCGGTCATGGTGACCTCGGGCGTGCTGCTCACCGCGCTCGGCCTGGTGCTGCGGCTGTTCGCGGTGGCCCTGCCCGGAGTGATCGTCTTCGCCACCACCGACCCCACCGACCTGGCCGACGCGCTGGTGCAGAACGCGAAGGCACCAGCCCGGTTCGCGATCGGCGCGCTCGCCGCGTTCCGGCTGTTCCCGTTGCTCGGCCAGGAATGGCAGATGATCACCATGGCCCGCCGGGCCCGGGGCGTGCAGGCCGGCCGCAATCCGGTGGCCCGGCTGCGGCTCTTCGTCTCAACCGCGTTCACCCTGTTGGTCGGGGCGATCCGCCGGGGCACCCGGCTCGCGGTGGCGATGGACGCCCGAGGCTTCGACGCCGGCGTCCCCCGTACCTTCGCCCGCCGCCAACACTTCGGCCCCGCCGACTGGCTCCTCATCGCCAGCGCAATCCTCCTCGCCACCGCCCTCCTCACCACCACCATCGCCCTAGGCACCTTCCGCCC
>NZ_POTX01000443.1 GCF_003236305.1 Micromonospora endophytica
CAACCACCGCCGCCGCCACTCCGCACTCGGCTACCTCAGCCCCACCGACTACGAACAGACCCTCACACCGACTACGCTGCATCAGATCGCGGCATAACCCGGTGTCCACATCCCGGGGGGAACCTCACACCTCTGTCGTTTTGTCGAGGTAGAGGCTGCCGGTCAACGACTCGCTGTAGACGGTCGAAGGCTCTGCCGGGCGGGTGCCCACCGCTGGAAAGTCCAGCACGATGAACGAGCCGGCAACCGAGGCCAGCCGCGGTCCGATGCTGAGCGGCAGCACCCGGACCGAGACGTTGGGTCGCTGCGCGGCGTTCACCAGGTGAGCGAGTTGGCTACGCCAGGCGTCCACGTCCGGGAGGGGGCGGCGAATCACCGCCTCGTCGACGATGGCCTCGAAGACCGGGGCTTTCGGGCTGCGGCGGGTAAGAAGTTTTTGGCGCTCCAAACGCAGCGCGACCTTCTGGGCCACCTCGTCTGGGCTGCGACCGGCCTTCGCGCTGAAGATGGCCGAGGCGTAGTCAGCGGTCTGGAGCAACCCGGGGATCAGCGATGGCTCGAACTGACGGATGCGCCGGGCCGCCGCCTCCAACCCGACGTACAGCTCGAACCATGCGGGGATGGCCTCACCGTAAGCGTGCCACCATCCACGGCTCTTGCTTTCGCGGGCCAGGCTCACCATGACCTCAGTCAGCTCGGCGGACGTGCCGTAGTGCTGGCACATCAGTGCCACATCATGGGTCCGAAGCGAACTCTGCCCGCTCTCCAGGCGGTACATCTTGGCGCGCGACCATTCGAGGTCTTTGGCCGCAGCCTCAAGGTTGATGCCCGCTTCTTCTCTGGCCTGACGCAGCAGCCGGCCCAACTGCCGACGGGGCACTGAAGATCCAATTTCGCTCATGCCGGCTCGTCTCAACTCGATCTGGCAAGGTGTCTCAACTTGAACAGGTTGAGGTGCTGGACGATGCATTGCAAGTCTCGTTCGACGATTCTTTGAATGAGACGTTGCATTCGATCGGCCAGACGACCGATCGTGGCTGATAGCGGGGTACCTGCCAGCGATCATTGGAGGTCTGGGATGGCGCGGTGGAAGTGGTTCCAGCGCAGGAATGAGCCGATCGACGTGGTGAGCCGGTCCGCTGCTGCCGGCACGGAGGCTGCGGATCCGGGCGGTGCCGGCCGGGTGGGCCAGCCGCCGCTGCGCCCGTCGCGCAGACCGGCGCAGCGGTACGCACCGCAGCGGTGCGGCCGCGGGTACCAGCGGTGAGCGCGGCGAAGGAGCATTCCGTCGACGTGGCGGCGCTGCCCGAGATCGAGGTGGACCGTCAGCCGGAACTGCTGGTGCTCGCGACGGAGGACGACGGGCCGATCGGCTGGGTGGTCCTCTTTCCCGAGGGGAACTTCTGGCTGGTCCGCAACTCCTGCCGGACCATCACCCACGGTTCGAGCCTTGCGGTGCTGACCAGCTTCTGGGCCAACGTGCTGGACTGCGAGGTCGGACGACCTCGACTGACATCCGGGGCGTTGTGACGGTGACCGGTCAGCGATGGGCACCTGGCGATCTTGGTTGGCCTGGGTGCCGGGTGCTGCGACCGGTCAGAGGCCGAGCTTCATGCCTTCGTGGCTGGCGACGAAGCCGAGGCCGAGATAGAACCGGTGCGCGTCCCGGCGCAGCTTGTCGGTGGTGAGCTGCACCAGCCCGCAGCCACGCTGCCTGGCTTGGTCGATCGCCCACGTGATCATCTGCCGACCGAGGCCCTGACCGCGTCGGTCCGAGCGGATCCGTACCGCCTCGATCAGTTGCCGCTCGCTGCCGTGTCGCCCCAGCCCCGGGATGTAGGTGAGCTGCATGCAGCCGATCACCTCGCCACCCGCCTCGGCGACGACAAGCTGGTTACGCGGATCGGTGGTGATGTCGGCGAAGGCCTTCTCGTAGGTGGCGTCGACCTCGCCGACATCGCGGGTACGTCCCAGCACGTCGTCGGCGAGCAGATCGAGCACAGCCGGCAGGTCCGCCCGGACCGCCTCACGGAAGATCACGTCGCTCATCAGGTGAGCGTCCCACAGCCTGTCTCTTATACACCTCT
>NZ_POTX01000444.1 GCF_003236305.1 Micromonospora endophytica
GCCTTCGTGGGGGGTGGAGGCCAAGGCGTGGAAGCGGCGGGGGATGCGGCCCGCGCCGTGGGCGAGGCGGCCGGCGTCGACCGCATACCGCATCGCGGTCGCCATCGCCACCGGGTCCGCCGCCCGGGTCACCGCGCTGGCCAGCAGGACCGCGTCGCAGCCCAACTCCATGGCGAGCGCCGCGTCGGAGGCGGTGCCGATCCCGGCGTCCAGGATCACCGGCACGTCCACGCTCTGCCGGATCAGCCGGATGTGGTGCGGATTGGACACCCCGAGCCCGGATCCGATCGGCGATCCGGCCGGCATCACCGCAGCGCAGCCGACGTCGGCTAGCCGCCGGGCCAGGATCGGATCGTCCGAGGTGTACGGCAGCACGGTGAACCCGTCGGCGACCAGTTCCTCGGCGGCGCGCAGCAGTTCCACCCCGTCGGGCAGCAGCGTCCGCTCGTCGCCGATCACCTCAAGTTTGATCCAGTCGGTGTCGAACGCGTCCCGGGCCAGGTGGGCCACTTTCACCGCCTCACCTGCGGTGTAGCAGCCGGCGGTGTTCGGCAGCAGCCGTACGCCGCACCGGTCGAGCAGATCCAGCAGCCCGCCCGAGGCGGTGCCGGCGGTGTCCACCCGGCGCAACGCCAGGGTGACCAACTCGGTGCCGGAGGCCCGGATAGCCTGCTCCAGCACGTGCAGGTTGGCCGCACCACCGGTGCCGAGGATCAGCCGGGAACCGAACCGCGCACCACCCAGCTCGAAGCCGGTCTCGTCCGGAGTAGCCATCGCGCTCACCCGCCCTGGGCGGCGCTGAGCACCTCGACCCGGTCGCCACCGCGCAACACCGTCGCCGGCCATCCGGTACGCGGCACCACCTCGCCGTTCACCGCCACCGCCACACCCCGCTGCTGCGGTGTGACCTGCTGGACCAGTTCCGCCACCGTCACCCCGTCCGGCGCACTGCGCCCGACACCGTTCACCGTCAACTCCACGCCTCGTCCTTCCTCGACTGCTCGGACCCGGCCACGCCTCGCCCGCCGGTGCCGGTGTGGAACCGGTCCGGTCGGAAGGGGGCGAGCAGCGGGTCGTCGGTGGCTCCGCCGGTGGCCAGGTCGGTGATCAGATCCGCGGTGACCGGGGTGAGCACGATTCCGTGCCGGTGGTGGCCGGTGGCCGCCAGCACGTTCGGGCGGTCCGGCAGCGGCCCCAGGATCGGGGCGTTGTCCGGGGTACCCGGGCGTAGCCCGGCGACCGTCTCCACCAGGTCGTACTCGGCCAGTTCGGGCAGGAGTTCGATGGCGGCGCGCAGCAACCGCAGCACCGCGCCGGCGGAGACGTCCACATCGGAGCGTTCCTCGACGGTGGCGCCGACCACCACCTCACCGTGCTGGCGCGGGACGAGGTAGACCTGCTCGCCGTCGGCGTACCCGCGGATGACGTGGCGGAAGCCCGGCGGACCGCCATCCGGTGCCCGCAGCCGCAACACCTGGCCCTTGACCGGGCGGACCGGCAGCCCGGTGAGGGCGGCGGCGCCGCAGCCGGCGGCGACCACGGTGACCCCGGCCAGCACGCCCGCCAGGTTCCGGACCGGCTCGGGCACCAGCACCGCGCCGGCCCGTTCGGCGGCGAGGCGCAGCGCCGGCACCAGCCGACGCGGGTCGACCTGGTGGTCGGTGGCGGCCAGCGCACCGCCACGCACCCGAGGTGCCAGCGCCGGTTCGCGTTCGCGCAGCTGGGACGGGCGCAGCGGCGTCACCGGCAACCCCAGCTCCTGCTGGTACGCCCAGAGCCGACGCGCCTCGGCCAGGTCGTCGGCGGTGAGCCCGACCATGAGCGTGCCCTCGGTCCGGTACCCAATGTCGACACCTGTCGCCGCTTCCAGTTCGGCGGCGAACTCGGGCCAGCGCGCGGCCGACTCGGTGAGCAGTCCAGTCAGCTCCCGCTCACCGAAGTACGCCTCGGCCACCGGCGCCAACATGCCGGCCGCGACGTGCGAGGCACCCGACCCGGGTGCCGGATCGCGCACCACCACCCGCAGCCCCCGCTGCGCACACCGCCACGCGATCGCCAACCCCACCGGCCC
>NZ_POTX01000445.1 GCF_003236305.1 Micromonospora endophytica
GTCGGGAGGTTCGGCTCCGGGGGGGTCGAGCCGAACCCGCTCAGCGGTCACGGGGGGTGCAACCGCCGAGGGTCTACCGGTGGTACGGGAAGTGAACGCTCGTCTTGTCACCAAGTCTGCCTGAGCAGACCTGTGTACGTCGAGTGGTGTAGCCTCCACTCCCTGCGAATTCCGGTGCGGAGGGTGTGACCGCAGTCACTCCTCGCAGGCGTCGCGCGGGCCGTCCCGCAGGTCCGGGCGGTCTTCGGCCCCCGGGCACCCGCCGACGATAGTGCATCGGGCTAGACTTTCGCGCCGTGGGCCGAAGTGCCGCTTTTTTCGATCTGGACAAGACCGTGATCGCCAAGTCGAGCGCCCTGGCGTTCGGTCGGCCGTTCTACCGAGACGGCCTGATCACTCGGCGTGACGTGGTCAAGTCGGCGTACGCGCAGCTGATGTTCCGGCTGGGCGGCACCGACGAGCAGACCATGGCCCGAACCCGGGACTACCTTGCCACGCTCTGTAAGGGCTGGCCGGTGGAACAGGTCCGCCAGATCGTCGCGGAGACGCTGCACGAGCTGATCAACCCTTATGTGTACGCCGAAGCCGCCGCCCTAATCGAGGAGCACCAGGCCGCCGGCCGGGACGTCGTACTCGTCTCCGCCTCGGGTGAGGAGATGGTGCGTCCGATCGGTGCGCTGCTCGGCATCACCGACGTGATCGCCACCCGGATGGGTGTGCTGGACGGCCGGTACAACGGTGAGGTCGAGTTCTACGCGGCCGGCCCGAGCAAGGCGGAGGCGGTGACCGAACTCGCCACCGAACGCGGGTATGACCTGGCCGATTCGTACGCCTACTCCGATTCGTACAGTGATCGGCCGCTGTTGGAGTGCGTGGGGCATCCGACGGTGGTCAACCCGGATCGGCAGCTGCGCCGGTTGGCGGTCGAGAACGCCTGGCCGGTGCTGGAGTTCCGGCACCCGATCCCGCTGGGTCGGCGGTTGCGGGAACGGCCCGCCGTTCCGGTCGCCGCCGCCGCGCTCGGGGTGGGCGTCGGGGTGGCGATCGGCATCGCCTGGTACGGCCGCCACCGCCGCGTCCGGGCCAGCGCCACCTCGGCCTGAGCCGGCACCGCCACCGTCCGAGCCAACGCCACCTCGGCCTGAGCCGGCCGGGCCGACGCCACCTCGGCCCGGCACCGCCCCCAAGCCGAATATTCAGGCGGCGGCCAGCACCTCGTCACCGATGGCTGTGAGCTGGTCGGCGCCCACCTCGACGGCTGCCATGTAGTGCCGCAGCCACGAGCGCAGCCCGTCGGGGGTGCCGGTGGCGAAGGCGCCGGCCGCACCGACGTACTCCGGTTCCCGCTCGCGGTGGCCGACATCGACGGCGAGCAACCCGCGGGGGTCGAAGCCGCGGGAGAGCAGCACCAGGCGGGCCGCGCCGCGCGCCACCACGCCGGAGGGGCCGGCGAAGGGCCGCAGGTTAAGCAGCTCACCGTGTACGACAGCAGCCAGCACCAGCGGGCTGACCTGGGTGCCGCCAGCCACCAGCGCGGCGAGGGCGTCCAGCCGGGCGGCGACCACCGGATCGTCGACCGGACGGCCCAGTTCGGCCTCGGTGACCAGTTCCCGGGCGGCGAGTACGTGCAGTTTCGCCAGGGCCTGCCGGGGTGCCTTCGGCCAGAGGTCGCTGAGGCCGGGCAGTGCACCGGCGACCCGCAGGGCGCCCTGGAGCACCGGTTCGGTGACGGTGCCGGCGCGTACCGTCTCCCGGTCGTGGGCCCGGCCTTCCAGGGCGGCGCTGGCCACCGCGGAGCGCAGGCTGACCTCGGCGGCGACCTGGCCGCCGTGCCGGCGCAGCGCGCGGTGGCCGAGCGTCTGGTCGAAGCGGGTACGGGCCTGCTCGACGGCGTCGGCGACGTCGGCGAGCGCGAGCAGTGGCGCGAGCGGGTCGGTCGTCACCCCGTCACGCTAGCGACCCCGGCACCCCGCC
>NZ_POTX01000446.1 GCF_003236305.1 Micromonospora endophytica
CCGGCCAACACCTGGCAGACAGCTCCCGCCGTTCCCGGCGGGGAGGTGGACAGGCCGAGCGCAACGGGATGGGAGCCGCCGCCGGGCGGACCCCGGAGGGAAACCGCCCGGGTCGACCTGGACCAGCCCTTCACCCTCGACCAGCCGACCTCGCTCGCCGCGCCCCGGGAGGTCACGCCGCCCGGCCCGGCCCCAGTCGCGCCCGATCACACCGGGCCGGGCGTCGCCGGTGAGGTGGCGGACGCCCCGGCCGACTCGGCTGTCGACGATCCGCAGCGGAGCGGTCAGGCACCGCCGGTCGCCCGCCCGCAGGCCACGTCACCGTGGGCGCAGCCACCGCAGCGTCCCGCCCCCGAGGCCGCCGCCCCGGTACCGACCGGCGAGGCGTCCGCCGGTGCGCCTCCGCCCGCCTGGGCCGCACCGGTCCCGCCACTCCCGCCGGTCGCCCCGCACCTGCCGGGCCCGCCGATCCCCCGACAGACCAGCCCGCACCCGCCGGTTCCGCCACACCCCAACCCGACGCCGATACCGCACCACGATCCAGCGACCGCGCCGATACCGCACCACGATCCGGTGCCCACGCCGCTGTCCCAGCACGATCCGATGGCCGTGCCGCAGCACGACCCGGTGCCCGCGCCGTCGCCGCACGAGGGTGCGGTGCCGCCGGCACCGGTGGTGGGGCCGGCGGAGAACGGGCCACCCGTAGCGCCGTACACCGGGTCGGTGGCGGCACCGACCGAACCGCCGTACGCGTCGTCGCCGCCCGGCCCGTTCCCGCCACAGCCGGCCTGGAATCCGCCGCCCTGGCAGCAGCATGGGGCACCACCACCGCTGGCCCACCCGCTGCCGCACCAGGCGTACCAGCCGGCCGAGACCGCGTCCCGGGTGCCACCGGCCTACGCGGAGCAGGACTGGAACCCGGACCTGGGCGGCGCGCCGACCGCCGAGGATTTCGCCCGCCGCCGGCAGGTACGCCCGGCCGACCCGGTGGCCACGATGGGCGTCCGCGCCGTGGTCAACAAGACCGGTCTGGTGAAGCTCCCGCCGGGACGGCACGAGCTGGAACTCAAGCGGGACATCGAGACGGTACGCCGCAACTTCGGCGGGCTACGACAGGTGACAGTGGTCAACCCGAAGGGCGGCGCGGGCAAGACCGTCGCCATCCTGCTGCTCGCGATGACGTTCGGCCAGAAACGCGGCGGGTACGTGCTGGCCTGGGACAACAACGAGACTCAGGGCACCCTCGGCATGCGGGCCCAGCAGGACTTCCACTCGCGTACGGTGCGGGACCTGCTGCGCGACCTGGGTCAGTTCCACGGCGCGCACGGGCGGGTCGGCGACCTGTCGCAGTACGTCCGCTCCCAGGGCGAGGGGATGTTCGACGTCCTCGCCTCCGACGAGTCGGCCACCGGCGGCGAGATGCTCACCGCCGCCGCCTTCGGCGAGATTCGTGAGGTGGTCAGCCGGTTCTACAAGCTGATCTTCGTGGACACCGGGAACAACGTCCGCGCGCAGAACTGGCAGGCCGCGATGGACGCCACCGACCAGCTGTTGGTCACCATGTCGGCGCGTAACGACTCGGCCGAGACCGCCGCCCGGATGCTGGACCACCTGGAGCAGAGTGGGCGGCAACGGCTGGTCCGGCAGGCGGTCACGGTGGTCTCCATGCCGCCGTCCCGCAAGGAGATCGACCTGCCCGCGATCGAGGAGCACTTCGCCGCGCGGACCAGGGCGGTGCTGCTGGCCCCGTACGAGCGGCTGATCGACACCGGGGAGCCGATCCGGTACGCCCAGCTCTCCGCAGCGACCCGGGACGCCTGGCTCAAGATCGCCGCCGCAGTAGCCGAAGGGCGCGTCGCGGTCGGTCAACGACGAGACCGTCTGGTTCAACGCCCGCGAGCCGATCGCGCAGACCTTCACCGCCGGCACCCTCGACTTCGTCGTGGTGACCAACCACTTCAAGTCCAA
>NZ_POTX01000447.1 GCF_003236305.1 Micromonospora endophytica
GGGCGGGGCGAGGGGAAACCCGGGCCCGAGTGCCTGCCGCAGCGGCCGGCGCAGCCGGGACGGTCCGAGCGCAGCCGGTGGAGGTTGTGGGCGCCACTCACCGGGCTGACCGGGTTGGTGCTGGTCGGGGCGGTGTTGTGGTGGTCCGGGCGGGCCGGTGCTGCCGATGCGGTGTGGGCGGTGGTCACCGTGCTCGCGCTGCTGCCGGCCGCCTTCTCGGTGCTGCGGGAGCTGTGGCGACGCCGGTTCGGCGTGGACGTGATCGCGGTCCTGGCGTTGGCCGGCGCGCTCGGCGTCGGGGAGTACCTTGCCGGGGCCGTGATCGCGGTGATGCTGGCGACCGGGCGGACGCTTGAGGCGTACGCGCAACGTCGGGCCACCCGGGACCTGCGGGCACTGCTGGAGCGGGCACCGCGTACCGCGCGGCGGCGCAGCGCCGACGGCGGCGTCGAGGTGGTGCCGGTGGACCGGGTGGCGGTCGGTGACCGGCTGCTTGTCGGCCCGGGCGACGTGGTCGCCGTGGACGGGGTGACCGAGTCGCCGGCGACCCTCGACGAGTCGGTGGTCACCGGGGAGTCCCGCCTGGTCGAGCGGGCGGCGGGCGAGGCGGTGGCCAGCGGCGTGATCAACGCCGGTGCCGGGTTCGGGTTGCGGGCCACCGAGAACGCCGAGCGCAGCACGTACGCGGGTATCGTCCGGCTGGCGCAGGAGGCGACCGCCCGCAAGGCCCCGACGGTGCGGCTGGCCGACCGGTACGCGGCGGCCTTCGTGCCGTTCACCCTCGTCCTGGCCGGCCTGGGCTGGGTGCTGTCCGGGGACTTCATCCGGGCGGTGGCGGTGCTGGTGGTGGCGACGCCGTGCCCGTTGCTGCTGGCCACCCCGATCGCCATCGTCTCCGGGCTGTCGCGGGTGGCCCGGCGGGGCGTGCTGGTGCGCGACGGCGGTTCGCTGGAGGTGCTGGGGCGGGCCCGTACCCTGCTGGTCGACAAGACCGGCACGCTCACCGCCGGTCGTCCCCGGGTCGCCGAGACCGTCGTCGCGCCCGGTGGCGACCCCGACGAGGTGCTGCGGCTGGCCGCCTCGGTGGAGCAGTTGTCCCCGCACGTGCTGGCGGCGGCGCTGGTGCGGCAGGCCGGTGACCGGGGCCTGGCGCTGCGCACCCCGACGGAGGTGACCGAGGAGCCGGGTCGCGGCGTGCACGGCCGGGTCGACGGGCGGCTGATCCGGGTCGGCCAGCTCACCGTTGACCTGCCCGAGTGGGCCGCGCAGGTCCGGTCCCGGGCGGAGGCGGCGGGACACTCGGTGGTCTGGGTGGCCGACGAGCACGGGCCGCTCGGCGCGGTCCTCTTCGCCGACCCGGTACGCCCCGACGCCCACCGGGCGGTGGAGCGGCTGCGGGCGGCGGGACTGACCCGGATCGTCATGGTCACCGGGGACCGGGAGGGCACCGCCCGTCAGGTCGCCGACGCCGTCGGCGTGGACGACGTGCTGGCCCGGTGCACGCCGCAGGAGAAGGTGGCCCGGGTACGCGCCGAAGCGGATCGGGCAGTCACCGTGATGGTGGGCGACGGGGTGAACGACGCCCCGGCCCTGGCGGAGGCGCACGTGGGCGTGGCGATGGGTGCCACCGGGGCGACCGCCTCGGCCGACGTCGCGGACGCCGTGCTCACCGTGGACCGGCTCGACCCGTTGGCCGACGCGGTCGAGGTGGCCCGGCACGCCCGCCGGATCGCCGTGCAGAGCGCCACCATCGGGATGGGCCTGGCAGTCCTCGCCATGTGCTTCGCCGCCGCCGGCCGCCTACCCCCGGTGGCCGGCGCCTTCCTCCAGGAAGGAATCGACGTCCTGGTGATCCTCAACGCCCTCCGCGCCCTCCGCAGCCCCCGTCCCCCCGCC
>NZ_POTX01000448.1 GCF_003236305.1 Micromonospora endophytica
GTGCGGACGTGGCCTACGCCGCCGCCCTCGACGCGGCCACCCGGCTGGACGCCTGGGACGCCGAACGTCGCGTCGACGTGGCGCTGGCCGGGCTCGACGCCTGCCCCGACCGGCAACGCCCGCTGGCGACGCTGTCGGTCGGTCAGCGCTACCGGGTCCGGCTGGCCTGCCTGCTGGGGGCGCGCTACGACCTGCTGATGCTGGACGAGCCGACGAACCATCTCGACGCCGACAGCCTGGCGTTTCTCACCGGGAGGCTGCGTGAGCATCCGGGCGGGCTGGTGGTCGTGACGCACGACCGGGCCCTGCTGCGCGACGTGGCCGTGGAGTTCCTGGACCTCGACCCCAGCGAGGACGGGCGACCGCGCCTGTTCGCCGGTGGATACGCCGGCTGGCAGGAGGGGCGTCGGCGGGAGCGCGAACGCTGGGCGCGGGACTACGAGGCGCAGCAGGCCGAGCACCAGCGGCTGGCCGACGCGGTGAACGAGGCGCAGCAGCGGCTGAGCACGGGTTGGCGGCCGGAGAAGGGCCACGGCAAACACCAGCGCCAGTCCCGGGCCCCCGGTGTGGTGCAGGCGCTGCGGCGCCGGCAGGAGGACCTGGCGGCCCACCAGCTCACCGTGCCCGAGCCACCGTTGCGACTGCGCTGGCCCGAACTCGGCACCCGCGCCGGTGCGACCATCCTGCGCTGTGCCGGTGTGACGGTGACCGGTCGGCTGCGCCGACCGGTCACGCTCACCCTCGACGCTGCGGACCGGCTGCTGGTGACCGGCCCCAACGGGGTGGGCAAGTCGACGCTGCTCGCGGTGCTGGCGGGCGAGTTGGAACCCAGCACCGGCGAGCTGCGTCACCTGCCGTGGGCCCGGGTCGCGCTGCTCGGGCAGGAGGTGCCGGACTGGGCACCGACCGCGCTCCCGCACGAGCTGTACGACCGGCACGTCGGCCAACTCCAGTCCGCCGGGCGGCTCGCCGACCGCGACCGGCTGCCGCTGAGCGCGACCCACCTGCTCGACCGGGACGCGCTCCGGACACCGGTCGGGCGGATGTCCCAGGGGCAGCAACGCCGGCTGAACCTCGCGCTGCGGCTCGCCGAGCGGCCGGACCTGCTGATCCTCGACGAGCCCACGAACCACCTGTCGGCGTCGCTGGTGGACGAGCTGACCGACGCCCTGCGGGAGACCGCCGCGGCGGTTGTCGTGGCCACCCACGACCGTCAGCTGCTCGCGGACCTCGCGGACTGGCCCGTCCTGTCGCTCACCAGCGACGCCGAGGAGGTGTGCTGATCCGACTCGCGGTGCTCAGCAGGCCACGTCGATGCCGCGGGCGCGCAGGAAGGGCGCGGGGTCGATCTGGTTCCACATCTGGCCCTGGTGCACCTCGAAGTGCAGGTGCGGGCCGGTGGAGTCGCCGGTGGAGCCCTCCAGGCCGATGGTCTGCCCGGTGCTGACCTTGTCGCCGACGCCCACCTTGGCGGTGCTCAGGTGGGCGTAGTGGGTGAGGTAGCCGTTGCCGTGGTCGATGACGACGGAGATGCCGTACCCGTCGCCGACGTCACCGGCCTTGGTCACGGTGCCACCGAACGCGGCGCGGACCGGGGTGCCGGCGGGCAGTGCGAAGTCGATGCCGGCGTGCAGGGTGCCCCAGCGGGGGCCGTAGCACGAGGTGATGGTGGCACCGGCCATCGGGATCACCCAGGACGACTTCTTCGCCGCGCTCTTGGTCGGCTTCGGCTTCGGCTTGGCCGTGGCCTTCTTGGTGGCCTTCGGGCTCGGCTTCGGGCTCGGGCTGGCGCTGGCGGTCGGGCTGGCCGAGGGGGTCGGCGT
>NZ_POTX01000449.1 GCF_003236305.1 Micromonospora endophytica
CCTCCCCGAGCCACCAGTCAGTTCGTTGGCGTACGCGATCACCTGCTCGGGAATCTCCGGCACGTCCATCGTGGCCACCTCGCCCCACCTGTCGATCTGCTTGCTCCAGGCGTCCTGCTGGCCGGCGGAGAAGCCGAACGCCTTGGCCACGTCCCGCACCGCCGACCGGGGCCGGTACGAGATCACGTTGGCCACCTGGGCGGTGTGCTCCCGGCCGTACCGGGCGTAGACGTGCTGGATGACCTCCTCCCGGCGGCCGGACTCGATGTCCACGTCGATGTCGGGTGGGCCGTCGCGCTCGGGAGCCAGGAACCGTTCGAACAGCAGCCGGTGCCGGACCGCGTCCACGTTGGTGATCCGCAGCGCGTAGCAGACCGCCGAGTTCGCCGCCGAACCCCGACCCTGGCAGTAGATGTCCTCCCGCCGGCAGAAGTCGACGATGTCGTAGACCACCAGGAAGTAGCCGGGGAAACCCAACTCCTCGATCATGTTCAGCTCGTGGTCGAGTTGCGCGTACGCCTGCGGGTGCGCCTCGCGCGGGCCGTAGCGTTCCCGCGCGCCGGCCTCGGTGAGCTGCCGCAGCCAGCTCATCTCGGTGTGCCCCAGCGGCACCGGGTACGCCGGCAGCTGCGGCGCGACGAGTTGCAGGTCGAAGGCGAGTTCCGCGCCGAACTCGGCGGCCCGGGCCACCGCGCCCGGGTACGCGGCGAACCGGGTCGCCATCTCGGCACCGGAGCGCAGGTGGGCGGTGCCCGCGGCGGGCAGCCAACCGTCGATCTCGTCCAGGCTGCGCCGGGCCCGTACCGCCGCCAGGGTGGTGGCCAGCCGCCGCCGGCCCGGGGTGGCGTAGTGCACGTTGTTGGTGGCCACCGTGGGCAGCCCGGCGGCGGCGGCCAACTCGGCCAGCGCGTCGTTGCGGTCACCGTCGACCGGATGCCCGTGGTCGCTCAGCTCCACCGCCACCGTCTCCGCGCCGAACAGCGCGGTGAGCCGGTCCAGCTCCCGGGCGGCCGCGTCCACCCCCTCGGTGAGCAGGGCGGCCGGCACCTGCCCCTTGCGGCAGCCGGTCAGCACCAGCACGTGGTCACGTAGCTCGGCCGCGACCTCCTCCAGCTCACCGTAGACCGGGCGCCCCTTCTCCCCGCCGCGCAGCTGGGCGCGGGCGATGACGCGGGCCAGCCGGGCGTACCCCTCGTGGCCGTGGGCCAGCACCAGCAGATGGTTGCCGGGCGGATCCGGGTGACCGCCGCGGACCGACCCGCCACGTCCCGGACCTGCCGCAGCCATGGAGAGTTCCGCCCCGAAGATCGTCGGCAGATGCAGCGCGCGGGCCGCCTCGGCGAAACGGACCACGCCGTAGAAGCCGTCGTGGTCGGTGACGGCGAGCGCGGTGAGCCCCAGCCGGACCGCCTCCTCGACCAGTTCCTCCGGATGGCTGGCACCGTCGAGGAAGCTGAAGTTGGTGTGCGCGTGCAGCTCGGCGTAGGGCACCACGCCGTCGGGGCGGGTCAGCTCCGGTGGCCGGTAACCCTCCCGCCGCCGGCTCCAGGCCGGCGAATCGCCCCCGTCCGCCTCGACCGCCAGCGGATCCACCACATGCAGGTGCCGCCCACC
>NZ_POTX01000044.1 GCF_003236305.1 Micromonospora endophytica
CCCCCGCCGCCGACCACCTCTACGCCCGCCAACGCCCCGACGGGGCCGTCTGGACCATGCGCTTCGTCCGCACCGACCCGGTCGGTGTGACGGAGTGACCCTCCGCCACCCATCCGTACAGCCAGCGCACAGGAACTGCACAAGCGGGGCACAGCGGTCCGGACCACCATGGGCGTCGTGATGACGACCGAGGGAGAGGCCGGGCCGGGCCGCAGGATCGAGTTGCGCCGCCCCGACGGGGAGCCGGTCCGGGTGCTGGTGGTCGACGACGAGCCGACGCTCACCGACCTGATGGCGATGGCACTGCGGTACGAGGGCTGGCAGGTGCGTACGGCCGGCGACGGCAGGGCCGCGGTGCGTATCGCGCGCGAGTTCCAGCCCGACGCGGTGGTGCTCGACGTGATGCTGCCCGACCTGGACGGTTTCCAGGTGCTGCGCAAGCTGCGCGAGGAGAACGCCACCGTACCGGTGCTCTTCCTGACCGCCCGGGACGCGGTGGAGGAACGGATCGCCGGGCTCACCGTCGGCGGCGACGACTACGTCACCAAGCCGTTCAGCCTGGAGGAGGTGATCGCCCGGCTGCGGGCGCTGCTGCGCCGCTCCGGCTTCGCCGTCGCCACCCGGCCGGACGCGGTGCTGACCGTCGGCGACCTCAGCCTGGACGAGGAGAGCCACGAGGTGCGCCGGGCCGGTCAGCTGATCACCCTCACCGCCACCGAGTTCGAGCTGTTGCGGTACCTCATGCGCAATCCCCGGCGGGTGCTGAGCAAGGCGCAGATCCTCGACCGGGTGTGGAACTACGACTTCGGTGGCCAGGCCAACGTGGTCGAGCTGTACATCTCGTACCTGCGGAAGAAGATCGACGCCGGTCGGCAGCCGATGATCCACACGCTGCGCGGAGCCGGATACCTGCTCAAGCCGGCGGAGTGAGCGCGGTGCGGCGGTGGCTGGCGGGCTTGTCACTGCGGACCCGCCTGGTGGTCACCCTGGTCACGCTGCTCGCCCTGGTCAGCCTGGCTATCGGGGCGATCACCACGGCGGCGCTGCGGCAGTTCCTGATCTCCCGGCTGGACGAGCAACTGCTGCCGATGGCCGGGGTCCGCGTCGGTGCGCCGTGGGAGCCGGCACCGGGCGCCCCGCCCTGGTCGGACGTGCGGGTGCCGCGCGGCTTCCCACCCGACACGATCAGTGTGCGGGTCGTCGACGGGCAGGTCACCGAGGCGTGGACGCTCGTCGACAGGCAGGAGGAGGCGGTGCCTGTCGACCAGGTGGCCGTCCTGGCCCAGGTGCCGAGCGACCGCCGGGCGCACACCGTCGACCTCGGCGACCGGGGCAGCTACCGAGTGGTCGCCCGACAGTCCACCGGCAGCACCGTGCGGGTGCTGGGGCTGCCGCTGTCCGGGGTGCAGGAGACGGTGTGGTGGATGGTGGCCGCGCAGGCCGCCGTCACCGCCGCCGGATTGCTGGTCGCCGGCACCGCCGGTGCGCTGATCGTGCGGGCCACCCTGCGCCCGCTGCGCCGGGTCGCCGCCACCGCCGGCCGGGTCAGCGAACTGCGGCTGGACCGGGGTGAGGTGGCGCTCTCCGAACGCGTACCGGAGCCCGACACCGACCCGCGTACCGAGGTCGGCCAGGTGGGCGCCGCGCTCAACCGGATGCTCGGACACGTGGCCGCGGCGCTCGCCGCCCGCCACGCCAGCGAGACCCGGGTCCGCCAGTTCGTCGCCGACGCCAGCCACGAACTGCGTACCCCCCTCGCGGCGATCCGCGGCTACGCCGAGGTGGCCCGCCGTGGCCGGGACCAGGTCCCCGCCGACGTGGCGCACGCGTTGCGCCGGGTCGAGTCGGAAAGCGTCCGGATGACCAGCCTCGTCGACGACCTGCTGCTGCTGGCCCGGCTGGACTCCGGCCGGCCGCTCGCGGTCGAACCGGTCGACCTCAGCGCGCTGGTCGTGGACGCGGTCAGCGACGCCCACGTCGCCGGCCCGGACCACCACTGGCAGCTCGACCTGCCCGAACAGGTCATCCGGGTGTCCGGCGACCCGGCCCGGATGCACCAGGTGCTGGCCAACCTGCTGGCCAACGCGCGGGTGCACACCCCGCCCGGCACCACCGTCACGGTCAGCCTGCGCCAGGCCGCCGACGCCGCCGAACTCCGCGTCACCGACAACGGCCCCGGCGTGCCGCCCGAGCTGCGGGACGAGGTCTTCGAACGGTTCGCCAGGGGGGACAGCTCCCGCTCCCGCGCCCACGGCAGCACCGGCCTCGGCCTGGCCATCGTCGCCGCCGTCGTGGAGGCCCACCGCGGCACCGTCACCCTCGACACCCGCCCCGGTCACACCACCTTCACCCTCCGGCTACCGAATCCATAGCCGCCCTGCTCCGCCTCACCACCGCTGAGGGTGAAAGGAAGGGCCCCTGTTAACGCCTGATGTAGAGCAGGGGCCCCCTCTTAACAGCTGTCCGACCGGGCGTTGCCCGCGCGCTCACCGCTGTCCGGTCGACGGCGGCCGGGCGTTGCCCGCGCGCTCACCGCTGTCCGGTCGACGGCGGCCGGGCGTTGCCCGCGCGCTCACCGCTGTCCGGTCGACGTCGGCCGGGCGTGGCAGGCTTACCGGATGTATCGGGAACGGCCTGCGGGGATCGCCGGCGCGGTGTTGTGGACCAGCACCGCGCCGGGCAGCCCGATGCCCACCCGGGTGCTCCCGGACGGCTGCCTCGACCTGCTCTGGTCCAGCCGGGCCGGGCTGCTGGTAGCCGGGCCGGACCGCATCGCGTACCTCAGCACGAGCGCGCCGGGCGAGCGGTGGGTCGGGCTGCGGTTGCCGCCGGGGACAGGTCCCACTGTGTTCGGCGTGCCTGCGGTGGAGTTGCGTGACCAGCGAGTGCCGTTGGCGGACCTGTGGGGCGATCGGGTCGTGTCGCCGCTGGTCGAGCGGGCCGCCGCCGACGCCAGTACCGTGCTGGTCGAGGTGGCCGCGCGCCGGCTGCGCGCGGCCGGCGGTCCGGATCTGGTCGGCCGGCGGGTCGCCGCCGCGCTGGCCGCCGGCATCCCGGTGGCCGCGACCGCCGCGCAGGTCGGGCTCGATCCGCGCGAACTGCTCCGCCGCAGCCGACACCTGTTCGGGTACGGCCCGAAGACCCTCGCCCGGATTCTGCGGATGCGCCGAGCGCTCGCCCTGGCTCGGGCGGGCCTGTCCCTCGCCGAGGTGGCCGCCCGCGCCGGCTACGCGGACCAGCCGCACCTGACCCGGGATGTCCGGGCCCTGGCTGGCCTGCCTCCGACCGAACTGCTGACCCCGCCCAGCCGCTGACCGTCCGGCCTCATCCCGCCGCTCGTGCCCCCGCTCCTGGAGGTCACGGGGTGGGATGTGGGGCGAAGAGGTCGACGGCGTTGCCGTCGGGGTCGTGCAGGACGGCGTAGCGCTGGCCCCAGGGAGCGTCCCACGGGGGGCGGTGACCGGGGAAGCCGGCGGAGGTCAGCTCGGCGTACCAGCGGTCGACTTCGGCCGGGTCGGTGCAGTGGAAGGCGAGCGCCGCGCGGGCGCTGCCGACCGGCGGGGTCCAGCCGGGGTCGAAGGAGCGGATCGTGGCGATGGTGTCCCAGGCGATCCGCAGGCCACCGGGCAGGGTCACCTCCACATGCGGCTCCTGCTCGGCGTCGGCCGGGATGTCGAGCCCAAGCCGACGGTAGAAGTCCAGAGTGCGGGCCATGTCCGTGGTGACCAGGCCGATCATGTCCAGGTACGGAGTCATGGCGGCAGGCTACGGACCGCCGGGCGTTGATGTCTTGAACAAAACGGACCTGCGGGTGTCCGCGTTGTGCCCGACAGGGCGAGGCTGAGCGCGTACGGTGAACAAGTCCGGCTATGCCGCCTAAGTCTGGAATGTGAGCCGCTGGGCGGATGCCGGTATCGAGACAGCGAGCGGGAAGGAGCGGTCGGTGCACCACTTGGCCTACCTGGACGCGGGATCCGGCAGCCTGATCGTGCAGGCGGTGGTCGGCGGGATCGCCGGCGTGGCGGTGGCCGCCAAGCTCTATTGGCGCAGACTCGTCAGCCGATTCCGGCGCCAGCCCACCGACCAGAGCTGACCCGTCCGCAATGGTGGCTCCCGACCTCGGCCGCGCGGTCCGACCGACTCCGTCCGACGCTGGACTGCGTGTCGAACCCGGCTCGTTCCGTGACCCGGCGAACCGGGTCTACCACTGTGGCGACGACGTGCTGCGCGCGCTCGACGAGACAGCGGCGGCGCACTGGCGGGCCCTGGCCGCCAGCACGTTCTTCCCGCCCCTGATCAGCGCCGGCAAGGTCTGCGGCACGGAGGAACTGTCGCCCGCCGCGGCGGGACGGTCCCTCCCCGCCGACTGGGCGGCGGTGCTGCGGCACGAACGCATCCCGTTCGTCTCCCACCCGTACGAGTGGTCCCACGCGATGCTGCGCGACGCGGCACTGCTGCACTTGGAGATCCTCCGGGCAGCCCTGCCGGCGGGGTTCACCACCAAGGACGGCTCGGCCTACAACCTGCAATGGCGGGGCAGCGAGCCGGTCTTCATCGACGTGGGCTCGTTCGCACCGCTGCGCGACGGCGAGCCGTGGGCCGGCTACCGGCAGTTCTGCCAGACCATGCTCTACCCGTTGCTGCTCGGCGCCCACCTCGGGTTGGACTTCCAACCCTGGCTGCGGTCCCGGATCGACGGCATCGAGGCAGATCAGATGGTCCGGCTCTTCCGCGGCCGGCGCAGGCTGTCGCCGGGGGTGCTGACCCACGTGCACCTGCACGGCAGCGTGCAGCGGCGCAACGCCGACCGGAGCACCGCCGACGTACGCGCCCAGCTGCGCGACGCCGGCTACACCGGCGAGGTGGCGTTGGCGGCCGTACGCGGGATGGAGAAGCTGGTCCGGCGGCTCGATCACCAGCCGTCCGCCAGCCACTGGGTGGACTACCAACGCACCTGCGGCTATTCCGGCGAGGACCGGGCGGCCAAGGAACGGTTCGTCGCCGCGGCGCTGACCAGCGCCCCCCGGCACGGGCTCGTGCTCGACCTCGGCGCCAACGACGGCCACTACTCCCGGCTCGCCGCCCGACACGCCGACTACGTCGTCGCCGTGGAACAGGACCCGGTGGTGGTCGACCGGCTCTACCGCGCTCTGCGTGCCGAGGGGGAACGGCGGGTGCTGCCGTTGGTGCTGGACCTGGCCGACCCCTCGCCCGGGGGTGGCTGGCGCGGCGTCGAGCGGGCCTCCTTTGCCGCCCGCGCCAGCGCGGACACCGTGCTCGCCCTGGCCCTGGTGCATCATCTGGCGATCGGGCGTAACGTGCCGCTGGCCGAGGTGGTGTCCTGCCTGACCGGGCTGGCCGCGCCCGGCGGGCAACTGGTGGTGGAGTTCGTCCACCCGGAGGACCCGATGGCCGCTCGGCTGCTGGCCAACAAGCCCGACGGCATCTTCCCCCACTACCGGCGGGACACGTTCGAGGCGCTGCTCGCCGCGCACGGCACGATCTCCGGCCGGTGGGAACTGCCCGCCGGCACCCGCACCCTGTACCAGGTGGCCCTGGGTGCCTGACCGTCCCACCGCCGAACCGCAACCGGCCGGCACCGATCCCGGGGAAGCACCGGTCCGGGTCGAGGCCGACGCGAACGGCGACACCGCCGGGCCCGGTGTCGAGGCGGGCGGGCCGAAGCCGGTCGGCTGCTGGAGACGGCGGCGCTGGTCGGGCTGGTGATCACCCAGCCGTTGCTGGACGTGCTCGGCCGCAGCCCGGACTTCTTCCTGTTCCACCGCGCCGACCGAGGCGAGATCCTGCTGCTGGTGGCCCTGATCGTGGTGTTGCCGACGGTGCTGCTCGCGCTCTTCGGCCTGCTGTCCGGGCTGGCCGGACCGGCCGGGCGGGTGGGCACCCACACCGTGCTGGTGGGCCTGCTGGTGGCCGCGTTGGCGATACAGGCCGGCCGGCACGGTACGCCGCTGCGGGGCGTACCGCTGCTGCTGGCCGCGACGGCGGTGGGGGCCGCCGTGGCGCTCGCGTACCGGCGGTGGCGGGCTCTGGGTCGAGCGCTGCGGCTGGCCGCGGTCGGACCGCTGGTCTTCGTCGGGTTGTTCCTGTTCGCCTCGCCGACCGGGCCGGTGGTGCTGCCGCGCGGCGACGGCGGGTCGGCCGGCACGGCCACCGGCGAGCGGCATCCGCCGGTGGTGATGCTGGTGCTGGACGAGCTGCCGCTGGTCTCCCTGCTCGGCCCGGACGGCGGCATCGACGCCGAACGGTTCCCGAACTTCGCCGCGTTGGCCGCCGGCTCCACCTGGTACCGCAACGCCACCGGGGTCAGCGGCTGGACGCCGTACGCGCTGCCGGCCATGCTCACCGGCCGCTACCCGGCCGAACCGGTCGCGCCGCACTACTCGCACCACCCGGACAACCTCTTCACCGCCTTCGGCGGGCTGTACGACATCCGGGCCGAGGAGAGCATCACCCGGCTCTGCCCGCCCAGCCGCTGCGAGCAGCCGGTCACCCCGGAACAGGGGCTCGGTGTGCTGGTGCGCGAGACCGGCACCCTGCTGCGCCAGGTGACCTCGCCGTACGACAGCCGCGTCGACCCGCAGGACGCCTACCGGGAACGCACCGCCGAGGAGGCGGGCATCGACGCCGCCGAACCGGCGCCGACCGACCCGAAGTTCCGCTGGGACACCCTCACCCTCAACCAGCCGGCCCGGTTCACCAGCTTCCTGCGCGGCCTGACCCCCTCGCCCCGGCCGACACTGCACTTCCTGCACCTGCTGATGCCGCACTCACCCTGGGCGTACCTGCCCTCCGGCGCGCGCTACGAGGCGCCCGAGGACTTCCCCAACGAGGGTGACGGGTGGGTGGACCTGGCCCGCGAGCGCCACCTGGCGCAGCTCGGCTACACCGACCGGCTGATCGGCGAGACGCTGCGGACCCTGCGGGAGAACGGGCTGTGGGATCAGGCGCTGGTGGTGGTCACCGCCGACCACGGGGTCAGCTTCACCAAGGGCGCGCAGGGTCGGGGGCTGGACGCCATCCGGGCCGCCCCGCAGCAGGTGGCCTGGGTGCCGATGTTCGTCAAGACACCGGGGCAGCGCGCCGGGCGGGTCGACGACCGCAACTGGCAACACGTCGACCTGCTGCCGACAGTCGCCGACGAGGCCGCCATCCGGCTGCCCTGGCGGGTCGACGGCCGCTCCGCCCGGCAGGCGCCGCGTACCGATGCCGGCAAGCTCTTCTACGACCGGCCCGGCGAACCGCTTCCGATCTCCAGTGGGGTGCCCGCCGCGCTGCCGCCACCGGCCCGGCATCGGCTTGTCGGCACCACCGTGGGGGCCGCGCCGGCCGGCGGCACCGCCCGCGTCGCCGGGCTTGACGCGTTCCGCTTCGTCGATCCGGACGAGGGCGTGCTGCCGGGCATGATCTGGGGCACCGTGCCGGATTCGGTGCCCGACGGCACCGAACTGGCGGTCGCCGTGAACGGCACCGTGGCCGCCGTGGTGCCGGTGGTCGCCCCGGATCCCGGCGGCCGCCGCTTCGCCGCGCTGCTCGCCGACGACCGGCTCCTGCGGGCCGGCGCGAACCGCGTCGACCTCTATCTGGTCGAAGCCGGCGGACTGCGCCAGCTGACCATCTCCTGACCTCGCTGCGCCCCACCGCACCGGCGGCCGCGCGCCGCTGAGTCGTCGCATAGTCCGGTCCACTTACACGGTGTGTGCGTGCTCCGCTGCGCTGTGTCCCTCTCGTCGGGGTTTCCCCGCTCGCCGGTCGGGAATCGGGTGACGCATGCCTCACCGCCAAACCACGAGGGGCGGTGTCGTCGCAACCGCAATTACGGTAGAAGCGAAGGCAATTCAACGTAGATCTGCCGGCGAAGCGAGGAACCACATGACGGAAGTCAAGCTCGATCACTCCGGCGGGCAGCTGTCGATGCCGGTACATTCCGCGGTCGAGGGCCCCGACGGCATCGGTGTCAGCAAGTTGCTGAAGGAAACCGGGATGACGACGTACGACCCCGGGTTCGTCAACACCGCCGCCTGCTCATCCGCGATCACCTACATCGACGGCGACGCGGGCATCCTGCGCTACCGCGGCTACCCGATCGAGCAGCTGGCCGAGAAGAGCTCCTTCCTGGAGGTCTCCTACCTGCTGATCTACGGGGAGCTGCCGACCACCCAGCAGCTGACCGAGTTCAGCGAGCGCATCCGGCGGCACTCGTTGCTGCACGAGGAGATGCGTCGCTTCTTCGACGGCTTCCCCCGGGAGGCGCACCCGATGGCGGTGCTCTCCTCGGCGGTGAGCGCCATCTCCACCTTCTACCAGGACAGCCTGGACCCGTTCGACGCCGAGCACGTGGAGATGTCCACGGTCCGGCTGATGGCGAAGGTGCCCACCATCGCCTCGTACGCGTACAAGAAGTCGATCGGTCAGCCGCTGCTGTACCCGGACAACGCGCTGGGCTACGTGGAGAACTTCCTGCGGATGACGTTCGGCGTGCCGGCGGAGCCGTACGAGGTCGACCCGGTGATGGCCCGGGTGCTGGACATGCTCTTCATCCTGCACGCCGACCACGAGCAGAACTGCTCCACGTCGACCGTGCGGCTGGTCGGCTCCAGTAACGCCAACCTGTTCGCCTCGGTCTCGGCCGGCGTCAACGCGCTGTTCGGGCCGCTGCACGGCGGCGCCAACCAGGCGGTGCTGGAGATGCTGGAGCGGATCCAGCGCGACGGCGGTGACGTGCAGTCCTTCGTCCGCAAGGTCAAGGACAAGCAGGACGGCGTCAAGCTGATGGGCTTCGGCCACCGGGTCTACAAGAACTACGACCCGCGGGCGGCGATCGTGAAGAACGCCGCCCAGGACGTGCTCGGTCGGATGGCCAAGCCCGACCCGCTGCTGGACATCGCGATGCAGCTGGAAGAGATCGCGCTCGCCGACGACTTCTTCGTCTCCCGGCGGCTCTACCCGAACGTGGACTTCTACACCGGCCTGATCTACAAGGCCATGGGCTTCCCGACCAAGATGTTCACGGTGCTGTTCGCCCTGGGCCGGCTGCCCGGCTGGATCGCACAGTGGCGCGAGATGATCAACGACCCGGAGACCAAGATCGGCCGTCCGCGGCAGGTCTACACCGGCGCCGCCGAACGCGACTACCTCCCCGTCGAGAACCGCTGAGGTGCAAGGAGGGGCCCCCTACTAACGCCTCAGGTAGAGGAAGGGCCCCTTCTTAACACCGACGCCGTCACCGATCCACGTGAGGGCGCTGACCCGTACGGGTCAGCGCCCTCACGCCGTCTGGCGCCACGCTCCTTCCACAGTCCTTCCACAGTCCTTCCACGGGCACCTGCCAGGGTCGAAGCCTATCGATCTGATCGGCACGCCCGGCCGGATCGATCCGGTCACGGCACACCCCTGTGCCCAGAAGAACGGGAAAGGACCCACACCGTGCGAACCACATCCGGCGGGCCGCACCTGCGCGGTCTGGCCATCGCGACCGTCGTACTGACAGCTGTTGCCCTGCCGGTCGGCCCGGCCGCCGCGGGCACCACCACTCGGGAGACCGCGCCGACGGCCGCGACGGCCACCGCAGTAGCGCCAGCGGCGGCGGTGGTGCCGGTCGCCGCATCCGAGGTACGCAACTACTCCTGGTTCAACACGAAGGCGGAGTACGCGGACATGCACCGGGGGGTCGGCGCCCACGTGGCTCGGCTGATCAACGCCACGCCGTCCGGGGCGACGCTCTCGCTCACCCTCTACTTCTTCAACCGTCAGGAGGTTCTGGACGCCCTCAGGGGTGCCGCCGCCCGAGGGGTGCGGGTCCGGATCGTCATCAACGGCAGTCAGGTCTGGGCCGGTGACCGCGCCTACCAGGCGCTCAAGGACACCCCGGGCATCACTGTCGTGGAGTGCGGCACGCGGCGCGCCGACCGGCAGTCCACGCGCGGCTGCATGACCAACCGTACGGGTGCCTCACCGCTGCACAACCCACCGCTGATGCACAACAAGTTCATGACCATCTCCAGCGTACGGCTCGCCGGGGGCGGGACGGCGCGCAACGTCCTCCACGTCTCCTCGGCCAACCTGGACTACTACCGGGCCTACGAGAACGCCATCACGATCACGCACGCGGGGTTGTACGCCGACTACCTTCGCTACTTCAACGACATGATGGCCCACGGCCGGTCCGGGGCCAGTGACGCCAACGCGGGCCGGACGTACGCCGCCGGTGCGCACCGTCTCTACACGTTTCCCCGGCGCGAGGCTGCCGACAGTACGCCGGGCAGCGGCAGCAACGACCCGATCGCCAGCGTGGTGCGGAATCTGAACTGCTCCGGGTCCACCAGGATCGACCTAGCGAACTTCCGCATTCAGCGCCGCGCCGTGGTCAACGCCCTCATCGGTGCCCGCCAGCGCGGGTGCCAGGTCCGGGTCGTCACCGGCGCCACGTCTGGCGCCCCGCACGACCAGGGGCCGCCCATGGCAGCGCTGGTGACCCTCGCCAGGGCGATGCCCGTGCATCTCTGCGGCTACACCGCGGCCGGTGGGATCCCCATGCATGAGAAGTTCATGATTATTCGGCAAGCCGGAGGATCGACGCTCTACCTGGGTAGCCACAACCTCACCTACCGTGCGTTGCGGCAGAACGATGAGAACGTCCTGGCGTTGCGCAACCACCAGCTCGCCACGCCGTTCCAGCAGAGATTCGACTCCCACCACAACACCTGCCTGCGGTGGACGCCGCCGGCGGGCGAGGCCGGCGCGAGGGGCGACGTGGCGGGCGACCCCATCGCCTGACGACGTGGGCGCCAGCCCCCGGTTCGGCGTGGCGGTCGCGCACAGAAGCATCCGCGGCGGAAGCCGGCGCGCTGGGAACGGCGCATCCGCGTGCCGCAGGTTCAGCTCTGGTCAGCCAGGCCGTCCAGCAATGTCCGGACCTGATCGGCGTCCGGGTGCGCCAACTCGACGAGGATGTCCAGCGCCCGCTGCCATGAGCGGCGGGCGCTGGCCGGATCGCCGGCGGCCTGCTCGGTCTCGCCCAGGTGGCGCAGCGTGAGTCCCTCGTTCAACCGGTCCCCCAACTGTCGATAGAGGGCGAGAGCCTGCCGGTAGCAGGAGACTGCCTGGTCGAGGTCGTGGTGACGGTAGGCGTACCCCAGGCTGTCCCAGGCACCGGCCATGCCGACCGGATCGCCGAGCTGTTCCAGCAGGGCCACCGATCGCCGGCAGTGCAGTACCGCCCTGCTCGTACTCGCCGAGCAGGGCGTGACACCAGCCGACCGAGTTCAACGCGTTGGCCTCACCCCGCTCGTGCCCGACCTGGCGGAACAGCTCCAGCGCCCGCTGGTCGTGCCGCAGCGCGGCGGCCACGTCGCCCCGCTGCTCGCACAGCCAGCCCAGGCTCCGGCGGGTGAACCCCTCACCCACCAGGTCGCCCGCCGCGTCGAAAAGCTCCAACGCGCGCAGGTAGTGGGCTCGTGCCTCGGCGAACTCACGCAGCCGGACGTAGCCGCCGCCGACGAGCCGGTGCGCCTCGGCCTGCGCCGTCCGGTCACCCACCCGCTCGGCGGCGGCCACCCCGGCCAACCCCACGCGCACCCAGTCCGCCCAGTGGCCACGCCGGGCGAGGAAGTTCGTCATCGTCCACGCCAGCCGCCACACATGCCCGTCCAGGCCGATCCGGGCCGCCTGCTCCGACGCGGCCAGCAGCACCGGATGTTCGGCGGTGAACCAGGCCAGCGCCGCCTCCCGGCCGGCGAACTCCTCGCCCGTTACACCGTCGGCAGGTGGCGGCACCCCCAGCGGATCCCGGTGCGGCCAGATCAGCGCGTCCGCCGCCAGCGCGCTGTGCAGGTAGTGGTCCAGCACCCGCCGCGCCGCCGCCGGTCGCTGCGGGTCGTCGCGGCCCAGTTCGTCGGCGTACGCCCGCAGCAGGTCGTGCAACCGGTACCGCCCCGGGAGCTGCTCGACCACCAGGTGCGCCGCCGCCAGTTCGCGCAGCGCCGGACGTACCCGCTCCGGGGGTTCACCGGCGAGCGAGGCCGCCGCGGCGGCCGTCAGGTCGGGGCCGGTCTGCGCGGCCAGCAACCGGAACAGTCGGGCGGCCGCCGGCCCGAGATGCCGGTACGACCAGGAGAAGACCGACCGGACGTCCACGTCGTGGTCGGCCCCGGAGAACGCGTCCAGCCCGCCCAGCTCGCCGGCGAGCGCGTCGAGACCGAACTCCGGATGCGTGGCCGCGCGCGCCGCCACGATCGCCAGGGCCAGCGGCAGCCGCCCGCACGCGTCGAGGATCCGTTCCACCGCCGCCGGTTCGGCGGCCAGCCGGGCCGCCCCGATCCGGTGCGCGATGAGTTTCCGCGACTCGATCCGGGTCAGCAGGTCCAGCCGAAGTGGACGGGCCGCCTCGGCGACCACCAGGCCCGGCAGCTGGTTGCGGCTGACCACCACCGCCGCGCAGTCGGGTGTGCCCGGCAGCAACGGCCGGACCTGCTCGGCGTCGCGCACGTTGTCCAGCACCACAAGCATCCGCCGCTGCGCCAGCAGCTCACGGTAGAGCCCGGCCTGGGCGTCCACAGTTGATGGCAGCCGCTCGGGCGGCACCCCCAACGCGTCGAGGAAGGTGGCCAGCGCCTCGGCCGCGCTCATCGGTGCGCCTGTCGCGTCGAAGCCGCGCATGCTCACGTGGAGCTGACCGTCGGGGAAGTCGGCGCGTACCGTGTGGGCCAGCCGGAGCGCGAACACGCTCTTGCCGACGCCCGCCGCGCCACTGACCAGCAAGGTGCCGCCCGGCAGCAGCCGGCCCGCCTCGGCCAGTTCGGCGGCGCGGCCGACGAACTGCGGCGGGTCCGGCGGCAGCAGGCACGGCCGGACGAGCTTGCCCCGGTCGGTCGGCCGGTGTGGCGACGGCAACCGGCGGCGCAGCACGTCCCGGTGCAGCTCCGCCAGTTCCGGTGCGTCCAGGCCCCGTTCCCGCAGCAACGCCAGGCCGGTCCGGCACACCTCCGCCGCCTCGTCCACCCGCCGCTCGGCGTACAGCGCCCGGGCGAGCAGCCGGCGTACCTCCTCGTCGTAGGGGTCGTCCACGACGGCGCCGGAGAGCTGCGGGATCGCCTCGGCGTGCCGGCCCAGTGCGCAGAGCGCCTCCGCGTAGCCGCGCTGGGCCGCCCGGCGGGCCGCGTCGAGCTGTGCGATCCGCGGCAGCGCCCAGGGCCGGTCCGCCACGTCGGCGAAGGCCGGGCCGCGCCACAGGGCCAGGGCATCGGCCAGCAGGGTCGTGCCCCGCTCGGTCAGGTCCGGTTCGTCCGCCGCGACCAGGCCGCGCGCCTGCTGGCACCAGCGTTCGAAGCGGTACGCGTCGACGGCCTCCGGCGGGACGTCGAGCCGGTATCCGGTGCCGGCGTTGACAAGCGCGGCACCCGGCAGCGCGCGGCGCAGATGGGAGACGTGGCTGCGCAGCGTGGCGCGGGCGCCCGCGCGGGCGTCGTCGTGCCACATCAGGTCGATGATCCTTGCCACCGCAACGGTGGCGCCCGGTTCGACGAGCAGGATCGACAGCAACGTCACGAGCTGCGGGCCGAGGCGGACGGGTCGCTCGTCCCGCTCGACCTGCACCGGACCGAGCACGCTGATCCGCAACATCCGGCTTACCTCCCCGTTGGTGCGCCGCCGATCACGCTGCCAGTGCGGCCCGTGACGGTTCGTGTCGCATTTGGAGTGTCCCGGATACCGGCCATCGGTCAATCGAGAACACGACGACGGCCACCGACCCCGGGTAGGGGATCGGCGGCCGTCGCGGTCCGCGGGGAGGGGGTTGGGCCCCGCGGCGTCAGTGTGCCGGGTGGTCGTCCTCGTCACCGGCGGTGGTGGGCAGCGTGCCGAGGACCTGGTTGATGACATGGATGCGGGCGCCGGCCGCCCGGTAGTCGGCGCACACCGTCTCGGCGTGCGCGTCGGCGTGGTCGCCGTCGCCCCGCACGTCGAGGCGGGCGCCGTCGCCGTGGGCGGTGACGGCGAGGTCGGTGCCGGCGAGGGTGGTGACCGTGCCGGCGGACACCAGTTCGGCCACGGGCAGCGCGCCGCTGACCAGGTGGTCGCGGAGCAACCCGCGCAACGTGTCGGTGTCGTGCAGCAGCAGTTCGTCGAGGTGGGACCGGGAGAACTTGGCCGCGAACGCGTCGTCGGTCGGGGCGAGGATCGTCACGTCCGCCGTCGGCGTCAGCTCCTCGGCCAGGCCGGTGGCCCGCACCGCCGCCTCGAAGGTGGTGAGCACGGGAATCCATCCGAGTGCCTGGTCGGCGGGCTGGCCGACGAGCGAGTCCGGGCTGCCCGGTTCACCGTCGGCCGGCAGTTGGTCGCAGAGCGACCCGGTCACGCTGACGGCCCGCGGGGCGACGGCTGGCGTACCGCCGTCGCGGGCACTGTCCGGCCCGGTGCAGCCGGCCGCCGCGATCAGCACGGCCAGGGCCGCCCCCGCCAGCGTTGTCGCACGTCGGGCCGGCGTCGCGGTGAGGGGAAGGGTGTCGATCACGGTCGTCTCCACTCCGCTGCACTGTGGGGTGCCGGCGGGCCGGGCGCGGATCCGGCCCGCCGGCACGAAAGGGGGTACGAGGTTCAACGGCTCACAGGCGTGCGCACTGCTGGAACTTCGGACCACTCACCGAGTTGGCCACCTCGAGGTTGACCGGCGTGGCGGAGTTGCCGGTGCAGTTCAGCGGGCCGTTGACGGTGTTGCCGGCGACCAGCGCGGCGTCACCCGCGCTGTTCACCACGTTGACCGGGCCGCTGACCTTGTTGCCGACCAGCACCACCGGGCCGCGGCTGCCGGTGGCGTTCACCGGGCCGCTGACCGTGCTGGCGGTCAGCACGAACCCGGCCGCGCCGGAGGCGTCCACCGGGCCGTTGATCGAGCTGCCGTTGACGATCAGCGTGCCGCCCGGCTGGACCCGGATCGGGCCCCGGACGGTGGCACCGGCGAGGCAGGCCACTCCGGAGACCGTCAGCGGGCCGTTGTGGGTGCCGGTGAGCGTGGGTGCGATCCGCTCGCCGGCCACCAGGCCCTCGGCGGCCTGCCCGTCCAACAGCAGCGGCACCAGACCCCGTTCCGGCTGGGACAGCGGTACGAGGTACCCGTCGGCAACCTTGATCACCTTCCAGCCGTGGGCGGCGAGGCGCTGGGCGACAGTGGTCTGCCGCCCGCTCGGACCGTCGGTGCGGGCACCGTGGTACTGCTCCTCGGTGAGCTTGTAGGCGCACGGCGGCTGGTCGAGGATCTGGTCCTCACGCGGCGCGTCCAGCGGCGGCGGGGTGTCACCCGGGTGCGGCGCGGGGTACGCCTCGATCGGCCGGGAGCCCCGGAAGACGATTCGTCCGGTGTTCGCCGACTGGAACGTGATCGCCTCGGCCCGCGCGCTGGTGATGTCGCCGAGGTTCGCCGTGTGGTACGTCAGGAATTGCTGGAACGTCCAGAGCGCCGAGTAGGTCTTGCGCCGCCGGTTGTTGGCGGTGTTGCCCTCGTCCGGCCGGGTCGGGCCACCGGAGCTGCGCAGCTCCAACAGCGAGTTGATCACGTTCTTCAGGCCCAGGGTGTTGCGCAGGATGGTCTCCTCGCCCAGCCCCACGTTGGCACCGGTGCAGCCGTACGGGCAGGCCCACCAGCCGTCCTTGGCGCCCTGGGTGTACATGTGACCCTCGATCATGTCCTGCGACCCGTCGAAGATCCCCTGCGCCACGTTCTGGTGTCGCGGCGGCAGCATCGGCAGGTCACCGGTGTTGGTGTTGCCGTACTCGTGACCGTCGTAGCTGGCGATCGGCCGGTAGTCCCGGACCATCTCCACGAACGCCTGGGTCTCCGGCTGGCGGATCAGCGAGTAGTCCCGGTTGAGGTCCTGCCCGGTGGAGTTGCCCCGGCTGTTGGCCGCCCGGCCGTCGCCGTTGATGGTGGGCAGGATCAGCATGGTGGACTTCGACAGCCGGTCCAGGGTGGCCGGATCGTCGGTGAAGGCGAGCTGGCGGGCCATGATGAAGCACGCCTCGCGGTCACCGGGCTCGTTGCCGTGCACGTTGCAGTTGACCAGCAGCGGGTTCGTCGCGGCTACCGCCTCGGGGGTCGCCGGCGGAGTGGGGTAGCCGATGACGAACATGTTGATCGGCCGGTTCTGGATGGTGCGGCCGATCTCCACCACCCGGACCCGCTCGCTCAGCTCGTCGATCGCCGCGGTGTAGGCGTACTCGTTGACGTCGCTGGTGTACTGCGCGCCGAGCGCGGTCTCCCACTGGGTTCGCAGGTTCTGCCCCGGGACGGCCGGGTCTCCCCAGTGCGACCTGGTGGTGTCGGTGACTGCGGCCGAGTATGGCTGCGCCTCGGTGCCGAAGCGGGCCCGCACCCGCCACTGGAACCGGTTGCCCGGCACGAAGCCGGCGTCGGCGAAGGTCGGTTCGGAGTTGTTGACCTGGCGGTTCGGCCGCCAGACGCCGACGATCACCGGGGTGCCGGTGGTGCCGTCGGCCGCGACGGCGGTGCGCTCGATCTGGTAGTCGGTGGCCCCGTCGACAGGGCTCCAGGCCAGGGTGGCGTACCCGTCACCCTGGACCACGGTCAGGCCCTGGACCTGGTTCGGCTCCACCGTCAGCTCCGCGGTGGTCGTCGCCAGTTGCCCGTGGGCCTGAGCGGGTTGCGCGGTCACCGCGAGGGTGACGGCGAGCAGGGCCGAGAAGACACCGGCCGTTGTCCGTCTGTATCGCAAGGGCATCTCCAAACAGGAGGAATGGTCGGGTACGTCCAGCACACCCGCCGCCGCCCGGCCACGGGTCCGCGAGCAGCGATTCTTGAGGATGCTCTGAGGTTTCCCACCCACCTCCCCGCCGGGGACACCCTGAACCGATCTGGGTGGATCGCCGGATGGAAACGCTTCCACGGGCTCGTACGGTCGGGTCACTGGGCGTACGTCCCTCACTCACGGGAGGATTTGGCATGCGTGGACATCTCGGCCGGTGGGGCCTGAGCGTCGCGGTGGCGGCGACACTCGTCGTCACCGGCGCGGCACCCGTCACCGCGGCACCCGCCGCCGACGATCGGCGACCGCTTCAGGTCGCCGTCGACGATCTGCACGACCTCGGCATCACCGGCGTACAGGGATTCATCCGGGTCGACGGAGTGCCCACCCGGGCCCGGGCCGGCGTCGGTGACCTCGGACGCGGCACACCGGTGCCGCTCGACGGGCACTTCCGGATGGGCAGCAACACCAAAACCTTCGTCGCCGTCGTCGCCCTGCAACTGGTCGGCGAAGGAAAGCTGTCGCTGGACGACACCGTCGAGCGGTGGCTGCCGGGTGTCGTCGCCGGCAACGGCAACGACGGCCGCCGCATCACCCTTCGTCAGCTGCTCCAGCACACCAGCGGCCTCTACAACTACACGAACGACATCACCGTGCTGAACTCCTACCAGGGGTATCTGGCGCACCGGTTCGACCATCACGAGACGGCAGACCTGGTGGCCCTGGCGATGCGGCACCAGCCCCTCTTCGCACCCGGCACCCGGTGGGACTACTCCAACACCAACTACCTGCTCGCCGGGATGATCATCGAACGGGTGACCGGCCGGTCGTGGGCCACCGAGGTCGGCAACCGGATCCTGAGGCCGCTCGGCCTGCGACACACGTCGGTGCCGGGGGACCGGCCGTCCCTGCCGGCACCACACGCCAAGGGCTACCAGCAGTGGGCCCCGGGTGGCGCCCTGACCGACACCACCCTGCTCAACCCGACAGTCGCCGGGGCAGCCGGCAACATGATCACCACGCCGAGCGACCTGGCCCGCTTCTGGCAGGCGCTGCAACGCGGCCAGCTGCTCAAGCCTGGCCAGATGGCGCAGCTGCACGACACCGTGCTCGCCGACACGTTCCAGGACTTCATCCCCGGTGCGCGGTACGGCCTGGGCATCCTGTTCACCCCGAACCGGTGCGGCGGTTACTGGTCCCACGGCGGTGACGTGCCGGGCACCAGCACCGCCAACGGGGTGAGCCCTGACGGTTCGCGGGTGGCGGTGTTGTCGCTGACCACGCAGCTCGCCGCCGACGAGGAGGCCCTCGCCGTGTACGGACGCACCTTCCGGCTGATGGACGACGTGATCTGCGGCCCCGAATAGGAGCGGGGCCGAACCCGGCCCGGGCCGCCGTGCCCGGGCCGGGCCCGGGCGGTGGCTCACTCGGCGCGCAGCCGGTAGCCGACCCCACGCACTGTCTCCACCAGGCCGGGATCGTCCAGCTTGGCGCGTAACGCCGCCACGTGGACGTCGAGGTTGTGCCGGGTGGCCCAGGTGGTCTGCCAGACCTCCAGTTGCAGTCGCTCCCGGGGCACCACCGTGCCGGCCTGCCGGGCCAACGCCACCAGCAGGTCGAACTCCTTACGGGACAGCGCGACCTCCCGGTCGGCCACCCAGATCCGCCTGGCGTCGACGTCGATGCGTAGTGGACCGGCCCGCAACGCGGTCGCCGTCCGGGCGGTACGCGCGGTGCGGCGCATCACCGCCTCGATCCGGGCCTGTAACTCGACCATCGAGAACGGCTTCACCACGTAGTCGTCGGCACCGGCACGCAGCCCGGCCACCCGGTCCTGCTCCTCGTCGCGGGCGGTGACCGCGATGATGGCGACCACCTCGTCGTGCTGGCGGATCCGCCGGCAGACCTCCAGGCCGTCCCGGTCGGGCAGGTTCATGTCCAGCAGGACCAGGTCCACCGGCTCCGCCTCGACCGCCTCCGCGGCCGTGACCGCCTGCGTCACCTCGTGCCCCCGCCGCCGCAACGCCGAGGCGAGCCCCGCCGACACCCGCAGATCGTCTTCCACCAGGAGCACCCGCACCGACCATCCTCCTCGACGTCCGCCCCCGTTGGATGGTGCGAGTCTGTCGGATGTGAACATGTGTTGACCAGTACGGATACAAGATCGTAACGGCAGAGTGGGCTGGCCGAACGGGGGTGTCGTCAGGCCCGGGGCGGCAGCACCCCCTCCACCGAGGCGGCACCCGGGACCCGGCGCTGGGTATCGTCCCCGGTCACTGAAGCGACCGGGAACGATACCCAGGAACGTCTGCTCAGCGGTGGCTCAGCGTAGACCGGCGGCAGCGAGCAGGTTGCCCTCCGGCACCATCGGGCGGCTGCGACCGTACGCCATCTGGTGCGTGGCCCGGTCGGCGACGAAGCCTGGCGCCTGGGCGATCGCGGCGGCGTACGTCGAGGCGGTGCGGCTGGCGATCGCCGCCCAGCCGTACCGCTCGTCCACCATCACCCGGGCCCGGCGGGCCAGCGCCCGCGCCCGCTCGGTGTCCGACAGCAGGGCGTGCACCGCGTCGGTGAGCGCCTCCGGGTCGTGCGGCCGGAAGGTCATCCCGGTCACGCCCGGCTCGACGATCTCGGCGAGGCCGCCGGTCTCGGCGACCGCCAGCGGCGCGCCGGCGGCGGCACCCTCCAGCGCGACCATGCCGAACGGCTCGTAGATGCTGGGCACCGCGAAGCAGTCCGAGGCGGCCATCACCGCCGGCAGGTCGGTGCCGCCGAGGAAACCGGGCAGGCTTACCGTGTCGGCCAGACCCAGCCGGTGCACGTCGGCCTCCAACTCGGCCCGGTAGGGGCCGTCGCCGACGATCACCGCGCGCAGCCCCGGGTGCCGTTCGCGCAGCCGGGGCAGCCCGGCGAGCAGATGCTGCACGCCCTTCTCGTAGACCAGGCGGCCGGCGAAGGTGACCAGCGGCCCGTCGGCGGCGAACCGGGCCCGCGCCTGGGCGACCGCGCTGGCCGGTGCCCGCCAGCGCCCCGACTCGACGCCGTTGGGCACCACGTCCACCCGGCCGGTCGGCACGCCGAAAAGCCCGGTGACCTCGTCACGCATGTAGCCGGAGCAGACCACCACCCGGGTCGACTCGGTGCTGAGCCAGTGCTCCACCCCGTGGATGGTGCGGTTCATCTCCTCCGGCAGCCAGCCCTGGTGCCGGCCCGCCTCGGTGGCGTGGATGGTGCTGACCAGCGGCAGGTCCAGGTGGTCGCGCAGGGTCATCGCGGTGTGCGCGACGAGCCAGTCGTGCGCGTGGATCACGTCGTACCCGCCGGTGGCGGCGGCCCGCAGCGCGGCCCGGGTCAGCGTGTGGTTGAACGCCATGGTCCAGGCGAGCAGGCTCTCGGTGGCCAGCGGGAAGGTGACCGGATCCTCGGCGGCGCGCACCACCCGGACGCCGTCGACGTACTCCTCCAGCGGGGCGCCCTCGGCGTGCCGGGTGACCACGGTGACCTCGTGCCCGGCGGCCACCAGCGCCACCGACAGGGCGTGCACGTGCCGGCCCAACCCGCCCACGAGCACCGGCGGGAACTCCCAGGACAACATCAGGATGCGACGGGTCTGCGGCGGGCTGGCCGGGCCGGGCTGGGTCGGAAGCTGGGGTCGCGAGGTGAGGGTGGGTCGGTGCAGCCGGTCCGTGGCGGTGGCGGCCCGCCCGCCGACCCGCGTGGTCGTCACATCAGTCTCCGTCCGTGCAGGGAGGAACGCGCCGACGACAGTGGCGGCGTACGAGCAGGGTGGGGTTTCGGACACGCGCGTACGCATCCGGGGGTGCGAGGATCAACAGGCGCGCGGACACACGCCCGAGGACAAGCAAACGTCATGACGGCGCGTTCCGCACCTTGAGGACGGTCACAGTGACCGACGGCACCCAAGGGTTCATCCGGCATCAGTCGGGCGGATACCGGGCATTCACCCGATCGGATGGATTGGTGGCGGACCGTGCGGGGCATTACCGCCGCGCGCACGCGGGGGACCTCCCCGACGGGTGCGCTCATGGTGCGGGCGCGCGCTCATGATTCTTGGCCGAAGGAGCGAGATGCAGGTCTGGCCGGGCGAGCGGTATCCCCTCGGTGCCACCTACGACGGGATGGGCACCAACTTCGCGATCTTCTCGGAGGTGGCGGAGAAGGTCGAACTCTGCCTCTTCGACGAGTGGGACACCGGCGCCGAGCGCCGGGTCGAGCTGCGCGAGGTGGACGCGTACGTGTGGCACGCGTACATCCCCGGGATCGGGCCGGGCCAACGCTACGGCTACCGGGTGCACGGCCCGTACGACCCGGCCAACGGCCCGCGCTGCAACCCGCACAAGCTGCTGATCGACCCGTACGCCAAGGCCATCGACGGGGACGTGCAGTGGGACCCGGCGGTCTACGACTACGAACACGGCGACCCGGACCGCATGAACGTCACCGACTCGGCGCCGTTCATGCCCAAGTCGGTGGTGGTGAACCCCTACTTCGACTGGGGCAACGACGCCCCGCCGCGCATCCCGTACCACCACTCGGTGATCTACGAGGCACACGTGCGCGGGCTGACCATGCGGCTGCCCGGCATCCCCGAGGAGCTGCGCGGCACGTACGCCGGCATCGCCTCACCGCCGATGATCGAGCACCTGACCCGGCTCGGCGTCACCGCCATCGAGCTGATGCCGGTGCACCAGTTCGTCAACGACCACCGCCTGGCCGACCTGGGGCTGCGCAACTACTGGGGCTACAACACCATCGGCTTCTTCGCCCCGCACCACGCCTACTCGGCACTGGGCCACCTCGGCCAGCAGGTGCAGGAGTTCCGGGGCATGGTCAAGGCGTTGCACGCCGCCGGCATCGAGGTGATCCTCGACGTGGTCTACAACCACACCGCCGAGGGCAACCACCTCGGCCCGACGCTGAGCTTCAAGGGCGTCGACAACCCCAGCTACTACCGGCTCTCCGAGGAAGATCGGCGCTACTACGTCGACTACACCGGCACCGGCAACAGCCTCAACGTCCGCAGCCCGCACTCGCTCCAACTGATCATGGACTCGCTGCGGTACTGGGTGACCGAGATGCACGTCGACGGCTTCCGCTTCGACCTGGCCGCCACCCTGGCCCGCGAGTTCTACGACGTGGACCGCCTCTCCACCTTCTTCGAGGTGGTGCAGCAGGACCCGGTGGTGAGCCGGGTCAAGCTGATCGCCGAGCCGTGGGACATCGGCCCCGGCGGCTACCAGGTCGGCAACTTCCCGCCGCAGTGGACCGAGTGGAACGGAAAATACCGCGACACCGTCCGCGACTTCTGGCGCGGCGAGCCGGCGACGCTCGCCGAGTTCGCCTCCCGCATCTCCGGCTCCGCCGACCTCTACCAGGACGACGGCCGCCGCCCCTTCCACAGCATCAACTTCGTCACCTGCCACGACGGCTTCACCCTGGCCGACCTGGTCTCCTACAACGACAAGCACAACGAGGCCAACGGCGAGTCCAACCGCGACGGGGAGAGCCACAACCGTTCCTGGAACTGCGGCGTCGAAGGCGACACCGACGACCCGGGCGTGCTCACCCTGCGGGCCCGGCAGCGCCGCAACTTCCTCGCCACCCTGATGCTGTCGCAGGGCGTGCCGATGATCGGCCACGGCGACGAACTGGGCCGCACCCAGCGCGGCAACAACAACGCCTACTGCCAGGACAGCGAGCTGGCCTGGGTCGACTGGGACAACGTCGACACCGAGCTGCTGGACTTCACCCGCCGGCTGGTCGAGTTCCGCCGCAAACACCAGGTCTTCCAACGCCGCCGCTTCTTCACCGGCCTGCCGGTACGCGGCCGCGAGATCGACGAACCCCTGCCCGACCTGGCCTGGTACACCCCGGACGGGCGGGAGATGACGGGTGAGGACTGGGGCAACGACTTCGGCCGTTCGGTGGCGCTCTTCGTCAACGGCGACGGCATCCGCGAACGCGGCCAGTACGGCCAACGCCACCACGACGCCTCCTTCTGGCTCTGCTTCAACGCCCACGACGCGCCACTGGACTTCACCCCACCGCCGAACGAGTTCGGCCAACGGTGGGAACTGGTGATCAGCACCGCCGAACCCGACCAGGACAAGGGCACCACCGTCGAGGCCGGCGGCACGCTCTGCGTACCGGACCGCTCCCTGGTGGTGCTGGAGAGGGTTGCCTGAGATGACCGCGAAGCCCCTCGTCGCCACCTACCGGGTGCAGGTGCGCCCCGGCTTCGACCTGGACACCACCGCCGGTCTCGCCGGCTACCTCGCCGACCTCGGCGTCACCCACCTCTACAGCGCGCCACTGCTGGCCGCCGCCCCCGGCAGCGCACACGGCTACGACGTGGTCGACCACCGCCAGGTCAACCCGGAACTCGGCGGCGAAGCCGGTCGGCAGCGGCTGCTGCGGGCGCTGCACGACGCTGGGCTCGGCCTGGTCGTCGACATCGTGCCCAACCACGCCGGGGTGGCCGTGCCGGCGGCCAATCCGGCCTGGTGGGACCTGCTGCGCCGGGGCCGCGAATCGGCGTACGCGAGCTGGTTCGACATCGACTGGAACGCCGGCCGGCTGCTGCTGCCGGTGCTCGCCGACACCCCCGACGCCCTGGCCGACCTCAAGCTCGCCGACGGCGAGCTGCGCTACCACGAGCACCGCTTCCCGATCGCCGACGGCACCGGCGACGGCAGCCCGCAGCAGGTGCACGACCGGCAGCACTACCAGCTCGTCTCCTGGCGGCGCGGCGACGCCGAACTGACGTACCGCCGGTTCTTCGCCGTCTCCAGCCTGGCCGGGCTGCGGGTGGAGGACCCCGAGGTCTTCGCCGCCACCCACGAGCTGATCCTGGCCTGGGCGGCGGCGGGCGAGATCGACGGCATCCGGGTCGACCACCCCGACGGGCTGCGCGACCCGGCCGGCTACCTGACCCGGTTGCGCGCCGCCGCCCCGCACGCCTGGCTGATCGTGGAGAAGATCCTGGAGTACGGCGAGGAGCTGCCGGACTGGCCGGTCGACGGCACCACCGGCTACGACGCCCTCGCGGCGGTCAGCGGGCTCTTCGTCGACGGCGACGGCGAAGCCGACTTCACCGCCCTGGACACCCGGCTCACCGGCCGGGCCACCTCCTGGGCCGACCTGACCCACGACACCAAACTCGGCGCGGCCACCCGGCTGCTCGCCGCCGAACTGCACCGGCTCGCCGCGCTCGCCCCCGACGTGGACGCCGACGCCGCCCGCGCCGCCCTCGCCGAACTGGCCGCCGCGTTCGGCGTCTACCGGGGCTACCCACCCGAGGGCGTCCGCCACCTCGCCAACGCCCGCGCCGAGGCGGGTCGCCGCCGCAGCGACCTGACCGGCGCCCTCGACGCGGTCACCCGCCGGCTGCGCGACCCCGACGACGAGCTGGCCCGACGCTTCCCGCAGTTCACCGGCGCGGTGATGGCCAAGGGCGTGGAGGACACCGCGTTCTACCGGTGGACCCGGTTCGTCGCGCTCAACGAGGTCGGCGGCAGCCCCGCCCACTTCGGCACCCGGCCCGGCCGGTTCCACCGCTTCGTTGTCGCCCGCCACGAGCGCTGGCCGGCCAGCATGACCACCCTGTCGACCCACGACACCAAACGCGGCGAGGACGTCCGCGCCCGCCTCGCCGTCCTCGCCGAACTGCCGCAGCGCTGGGCCGAACTGGTAACCCGCTGGATGGCCGCGGTGCCGCTGCCGGACGCCGCCCTGGCCCACCTGCTCTGGCAGACCGCCGTCGGCGCCTGGCCCATCGAACGCGAGCGACTGCACGCGTACGCCGAGAAAGCCGCCCGGGAAGCTGCCGCCTCGACCAGTTGGACCGACCCCGACCCCGCCTTCGAGCAGGCCATGCACGCCCTGATCGACGCGATCTACGACGACCCGGCGGTCTCGTCGGAGCTGGCCGCGTTCGCCGCCGAGATCACCCCGGCCGGCTGGTCCAACTCGCTCGGCCAGAAACTGATCCAGTTGGCCATGCCCGGGGTGCCCGACACCTACCAGGGCACCGAGCTGTGGGACAACTCCCTGGTCGACCCGGACAACCGCCGCCCGGTGGACTTCGGCGTACGCCGGGAACTGCTGGCCCGGCTCGACGCCGGCTGGCAGCCGGCGGTGGACGAGACCGGCGCGGCGAAGCTGCTCGTGGTCTCCCGCACCCTGCGCGCCCGCCGCGACCACCCGGAGCTGTTCGGCGACTACCAGCCGGTGCTCGCGGTCGGCCCGGCCGCCCGGCACGCCGTCGCCTTCGACCGCGGCGGTGCGCTCGCGGTGGCCACCCGTCTGCCACTGCGCCTGGCCGCCACCGGCGGCTGGCGGGACACCGCCCTGTCATTACCCGTTAACGAGATGTCGTGCCTGTTCACCGGGCGGGTCTACAGTGACGGTCAGGTCCGCCTGGCGGATCTGCTGGCCACCTATCCCGTCGCGCTGCTGGTGCCCACCACCTGACCCGGGAGGCTGCGATCATGTCCCAGTTCACGGTCTGGGCACCGGAGGCGAAGCGGGTGCGCCTGCGCCTGCCCGGCGGGGCCGACCACGAGATGCGCGCCGGCCGGGGCGGCTGGTGGAAGATCGAGGTGCCCGGCGCCGGCCCCGACTACTCGTTCCTGCTCGACGACGACGACCAAGCGCTGCCCGACCCCCGCTCGATGTGGCAACCCGCCGGCGTGCACGGCCCGAGCCGCCGCTACGACCACGCGGCGTTCTCCTGGACCGACGGCGCGTGGACCGGCCGGCAACTGCCCGGCAGCATCCTCTACGAGCTGCACGTCGGCACCTTCACCCCCGAAGGCACCTTCGACGCCGCCATCGGCCGCCTCGACCACCTGGTCGACCTCGGCGTCGACATGATCGAACTGTTGCCGGTGAACGCCTTCAACGGCGAACACAACTGGGGGTACGACGGGGCCTGCTGGTTCGCCCCGCACGAACCGTACGGCGGCCCGGACGGCCTGAAACGGCTCGTCGACGCCGCCCACGCGCGCGGACTGGGGGTGATCCTCGACGTCGTCTACAACCATTTCGGGCCCTCCGGGGCCTACGCGCCACTCTTCGCCCCCTACCTGGCTGACGCGTCCACCCCCTGGGGCAAGGCCGTCAACCTCGACGGCCCGCACTCCGACGGGGTACGCCGCTTCATCATCGACAGCATCCTCATGTGGCTGCGCGACTACCACGTCGACGGGCTACGCCTGGACGCCGTGCACGCCATGCCCGACACCCGTGCCGTGCACCTGCTGGAGGAGATCTCCGTCGAGGTCGAGACCCTCTCGGTCCACCTGGGCCGCCCGTTGTCGCTGATCGCCGAATCCGACCTCAACGACCCCCGCCTGATCACTCCCCGCGAGGCCGGCGGCTACGGCCTGCACGCCCAGTGGAACGACGACGCCCACCACGCCCTGCACACCCTGCTCACCGGCGAACAGCAGGGCTACTACGGTGACTTCGGCACCATGGAATGCCTGGCCGAGGTGCTGCGCGGCGCCTTCTTCCACACCGGCACCTGGTCCAGCTTCCGGCACCGCCAACACGGCCGCCCCGTCGACCTGCGCACCCCCGGCCACCGCTTCGTGGCGTACCTGCAAAACCACGACCAGATCGGCAACCGGGCCACGGGTGATCGGCTGAGTATGTCGGTGTCGCCGGCCATGCTCCGCGTCGGCGCGGTGCTGCTGATGACCTCGCCCTTCACCCCGATGCTCTTCATGGGGGAGGAGTGGGCCGCCTCGACGCCCTGGCAGTATTTCACGTCGCATCCGGAGCCGGAGCTCGCCACGGCGGTCTCGACCGGCCGGCGGCGCGAGTTCGCCACCCACGGCTGGTCGTCGGCCGAGGTCCCCGACCCCCAGGACCAGCAGACCTTCCTGCGCTCCCGGCTCGACTGGGCCGAGCTGGACAAACCCGAACACCGGCAGATGTACGACTTCTACCGGCGCGTGATCGCCCTACGCAAGTCCCGCCCGGAACTCTCCGACCCCCACCTGACCACAGTCGACGTACGCCACGGCGACCGCTTCCTGGTGATGCGTCGAGGCGGTTGCCTGGTAGCCGCCAACCTCGCCGACAAACCCCAACGAGTGACCCTGCCCGGCGTGGCCCGCCGGGTGCTGCTCGCCACGGGCGAGGGCGTCACGGTGCAGCGTGATCGCATCGAGTTGCCAGCGGAAACAGCGGCCATCGTGGCCCTCTAAACGTGATGCCGTGTGAATCTATGTCCGGACCAGGGGTTTCGGTATGGCGCCCAACCCCGGATTCCCTCGTCCGGGTGGCAGCCTGGCCGAACCGGTGCCCGTCGATCATGCAGTTGTGGTGCCGGAGTTCATATCTTTCGCCTGCTTTGCGGGGCACCATAACTGCATGATCGAGGCGACTTAAGTGATTTGGCGGGCGGGGGTGAGCCAGGCGAGAGGTTGTTCGGTGAGGGCGGCGTGGGCGAGGCGCTGGGCGGAGACGGGGCTGAGGGCGGCGCGGGAGCTGTCGATCCAGCGTAGGACATTGTCGATGCCCTGGTGGCGGTACTCGACGGCTTGAACGAGGCATTCGAGCTTGTCGGCGTCTCGGGCCCGCCGGTCGACGTCGAGTTCACGCTTGAGCGACGCGAAGAACGCGTCGGCTAGGGCGTTGTCGTACGACGACCCGATCCGCCCCATCGAGCGGCGGATGCCGTGCCGTTGGCAGGCGTCGGCGAAGTCGATGACGGTGGCCAGATACAACCAGCCGGCGACGACGCGCAGGTAGGTGATGTTCGTCCTGATCGCCGACGCCACGCGTGCGTTATTGCCTGCGCAATTCGATGACTGTGATGTCGGGTGGTGCTCCGACTCTGATGGGTGGCAGGGATGCTCCGACTCCGCGGGAGACGTAGAGCTGTGTGTGGTCGATGGTGTCCAGTCCCGCTGTGAGGGGTTGGGTCAGTGGCACGAGCAGGTTGCCGGGGAAGAAGGCTCCACCGTGTGTGTGCCCGGACAGTTGGAGATCGACTTCGCGGCGGGCGGCTTCGTGCACCTGCACGGGTTGGTGGGCGAGCAGGACGACGGGGTGGGAGGCGTCGCGGTCGCCGAGGGCCCTGTCGTAGTCGGGTGAGTCGTGGTCCTGCTCGCCTGTAATGTCGGTGACACCTGCGAGGTCTATGGCTCCGCCCTGATGTTTGATCAGTGTTCGGGTGTTGCGCAGGGTGGTGACGCGGAAGTCGGCGAGTGTGGCGATCCAGGCGTCGACATCGTGGCGGTAGTCGTGGTTGCCCGTGACGAAGAAGGTGCCGTGGGTCGAGGACAGCCGGGTGAGCGGCGCGGCGTGAGCGGCCAAGTCGCCGGCGGTGCCGTCGGAGAGATCGCCCACGATGGCGACGATGTCGGGCGACGTGTCGTTGATCATCCGGACCATGCGTGCGGTGTGGGCGCGGCCGAAGAACGGCCCGAGGTGGAGGTCGCTGGCCATGGTGATGCGCATGCCATCGAGTGAGGGGTGTAGTCGGCGCAGGGCCACGGGCACGACTTTCACATCTGGTGCTCCCAGGCCGCGGTGAAAGCCGTAGCCCGTGGTGGCCATGGCGGTACCGGTGGCGAGCAGCGCGACGGAGCGGGCAAGGATGAGACGGCGATCCACCATCCGCGGTGCGTCCTGAGCCGGTTGGGGATTCGGGGCACCCATGACCGAAGCCGCCACGGAGTGGCTCTGCAGCACGACCGACACCCGAGGGGCCTGCGCGGGAATCACGGAGCCGGATCCGGTTCGACGCCGCAGTGCACGCGCCGTGAGGCGTGTAGGGATCTCCAGGGCGACGAGCGTCATCAGCAGGTAGGCGGCCAGGGCGACCCACACGAAGGCCGGCCAGGCCAGCCATGCGATGCGTGTGGGGTTCGCGTACTGAGCGGCGAGGACACCGGTGGGGACCAGGACCGTGAGGGCGACCGCCGTAGCCCCGCCCGCGCGGCGCAGCCGGGCGGACGCTGTGACGTCCTTGACGAGCCGCAGGTAGAGGTAGCGGTGTGCGGCGGCTGAGGCGACGATGCTCACCGCGGCGACTGTGGCTTCCTGCGCGAGGGTGCTCACGCCGCTGCCTCAGCCGGTGGGAACGGACTGGAGACGGATCGTCCGTCGTGGGTGCTGGCGTCGAGGTGTCGGTGCATGGCGGGGTGCTCCGGGAGAGTTGTCGAATAGTTGGAGTTGATTGGTTCGGGGGTCGGCGGCGCCCGGCCGGAGGACGGCCGCGTCGGACGGCGGCACCTGGGGTCCATCTGCCTGCTTGCGCGGGTTCACTGAGGGCGGGCCAGGCCCACGTCGTAGGCGAAGATGACGGCCTGTACGCGGTCGCGGACATCGATCTTTGCCAGGATGCGGCTGACGTGTGATTTGACCGTCGACTCGGCCAGGTGGAGGTGCGCGGCTATCTCGGCGTTGGACCATCCCGTGGCGACGGCGGCGAGAACTTCGCGTTCGCGTTCGGTCAGGGCGGCCAATTGTCGTCGCTGTCCGGGGCGGAGGACAGGAGCGCTGGACGTCCGTTGTGGGTGCGAGGTGGTGAAGGCGTCGATGAGTCTGCGGGTCAGGCTCGGGGAGATGACGCTGTCGCCGGCCGCCACGGCCCGGATGCCGACGACGAGTTCTTCGGGGCGTGCGTCCTTGAGGAAGAAGCCGGCCGCGCCGGCCCGCAGGGCCTCGTAGGCGTACTCGTCGAGGTCGAAAGTGGTCAGGACCAGGACCCGCGAGCGGCTGCCGGACTCGACGATGCGGCGGGTGGCCTCGATGCCGTTGACGTTGGGCATCCGGATGTCCATCAGGACGACGTCGGGACGCAGTTCCGCGGTCAGGCGGACGGCCTCCTGGCCCTGGGAGGCTTCGCCGACGACTGAGATATCCGGCTGTGCTTCGAGGAGCATGCGAAAGCCCAGTCGTTGCAGGGTCTGGTCGTCGACGATGAGGACGGTGGTCATCTGCGGTGCTTCTCCATGACGGCGCTGGGCAGGGTGCGGGATGTGCTCAGGACGGTGTGGACGCGCCAGCCGCCAGCGAGGGTCGGGCCTGCGCTGATGCGCCCCTGGTAGAGGGCGGCGCGGTGGCGCATGCCGACCAATCCTTGCTCGCTGTGCCTGCCGTGCCGTTCGCGGTCCGGCGTACGGGTCGGGCCTGTGTCCTCCACCGTGATGTGCACCGATTCCTCATCTTTGCGCAGGTCGACAGACACGGCGGTGTCGGCCGCGGCATGTTTGAGCGTGTTGGTGAGGGCTTCCTGCACGATGCGGTAGACGGTGAGCTGAAGGCCGGGACTGAGCGGTGTCAGGTCCCCGTTGGTGTGCAGGTCGGCGGTGGGGCCGGCGGCGCGGACGCGGTGGAGCAGCGCGGGCAGGTCCTGAAGGGTCGGCTGCGGTGTGAGCGGGGTGGTGTCCCGCTGTGTCGCGGGGTTGTCGATCACGATGAGCAGGCGGCGTAGTTCCGCGAGGGCCTCGCGACTGCTGTCGCCGATGAGGTCGAGGGCGCCGGCGGATTTCTCCGAGCGGGACCTGGCCAGGGCGGCAGCTCCGTCGGCCAGCCCGATGATCACAGCGAGGGTGTGGCCGAGGATGTCGTGCATCTCGTGGGAGACGCGGGTGCGTTCCGAGGCTGCGGCCAGGCGCGCCTGCTGGTCCCGCTCGGTCTCCAGAGCCACGATGTAGGCCTTCGCCAGGCGTCCGGTGAGGGCCAGTCCGGCGCAGGCGGTCACGGCGAGCATGGCCAGCAGCGTGACGATTTCTGGGCGCTTGGCGTGTTGCAGTTGGCCGCTTCCCCAGAACGCCGCGATCCAGAGAACGATCTGGGCAGCGGTGACCGTGCAGGCGAGGACCAGCTGGCGGTGGCTACCGTAGCGGCCGACGTTGTAGAGCGCGACGATCCGGGCCGCGTCGGCGCCGTTGAGGACGTTCAGCGGCAGCGCGAGGACGGAGGCGGCTGTGGTGATCGCGAACACCAGGCCGGGCCGTCGTTCCCGCCACAGCAGCGGAACCGTGTAGGCGAGGGTGAGGACGATCTCGCTGGGCAGGTGGGCGCGGTTGGCCGGGTTGAGCAGGGAGGGCAGTGCGAGGACGGCGCAGAAGACGGGCACTGCCCACAGCCGCAGCCGGGGGTGGTCGCGGTCGAGCATCTGCCAGGCGGCCAGCCCGCTGATGATCGACACCGTGACGCGGTGGTCGGGGTCGCTGGTCAGTGACTGCGGAAGCCGGGAAGCATGGGGCGAGGTGCCGCGTACGGATTCTCGGGAGGTCGGCTCGCTCATGGCAGGTGGGGGCCTTTTCGCTGTCCGTGCAGGCCGCCTGCCGCCCCTCGGGGGATGGGGG
>NZ_POTX01000450.1 GCF_003236305.1 Micromonospora endophytica
GGGTGGGGGAGTGCGGCCTTCTCGGGTGTGGGAGTAGTCGCGGGACTCGGTGACCAGGCCGGCGGCGTCGAAGCGCAGCAGGGTGCAGCCGGAGGTGGTGAGGGGCTGGTCGTACGGGTAGGTGATCGCCCAGTACTCGACGGTCGCCAGGTCGCCGTCGAGGTGTGGTGCGCCGAACCAGACCTCGGCCGGACGGGTCTCCTCCGCGAAGCACTCCAGGACGTAGGCGCGGAGTCCGGCCCGGCCCCGGCACCTGTGGAACATCGAGGCCCAGTGGTCGGCGTGCTCCGCGTGCCTGGTGACGATGCGTTCCACGTCCTTGGCGGGCCAGCCCTGCCGCCAGGCGTCCATCCACCGCCGGGCTGCTTCCCGTACGTCCATGATCATGCTCCTCCGGGGTTCGGATCATCGCCGCAGCTTGGTCGACGGCGGGGTGCGTTCCAGGCCAGAAAGCGTTCGAACAACTCGGCCGGGGTCGGCGGCGGGTTCTGCTGGATCAGGTCGCCGGTGGCGTCGAAGAGGACACCGGCCAGATAGACCGAGAGACCGATCCGGTCCGCGCCGTACTCCTCGCGGAGCAGCATCCGGCCGACCGGACACGGCCAGGCCGCCCCACACGCCCGACACCGCCACCCAGGCCGCTCAGGCACATGCCGGTGTACGCGCTGCAGCCCACCCGGCGGCAGCCTCCGACCGTGTGGTTCGAGTGCGGTCATACCGAAATGCTGCCGCTGTCCGTTGTCTCTGTCAATAGCTTGCGTAGTTGTCGGAGTCGAGTAGGGTTGGCGCTGTCATCGTCAACCCATGGAGCTGGTGGGTGTGTCGGAGATCAGGCAGATGCTGGGGAACGTCTCCCGGCAGCGTGCCTCCGTCATCGCCAACCAGCGCAACTTCCCCGAGCCCCTGGCCGTTCTGGCGATGGGAAAGGTATGGCGGAAGTCGGATGTGGAGGCGTGGATCAGGGAGCATCGGCCCGAGTTGGCGGGGGAGTGAGCCGGGCCGTCGGCCGCTTCGCACCGGGCGAGGTGGTGGTGCGGCGGGAGATTCTGCGCGGCGAGGTGTGGTTCGGCTGCCCGACGATCTGCGTCGAGGATTCGCCTGAGCTGCTCGCGCTCTACCTGCCGCCGGGGGCCGAGTTCGGCTTTCCCACCGAGGGCAGCTTCCCGTGCGGTCGGCACCCGTGGCAGGTCGCCGGGCACACCGCCTGGTCCGGGCACGGCAAGCTGATGCTCCAGCGCCCCGGCGAGGCGCACTCGGTCGACGTGTTCTGGTCCGGACCGCAGCGTGCCTTCGCCGGGTGGTATTTCAACCTTCAGGACCCGTTCCGGCGTACGCCGATCGGGGTGGACACCCTCGATCATGAGCTTGACCTGTGGTGGGCGGCGGACGTCGAGCGGTACGTCTTCAAGGATGTGGAGCTGTTCGCCCAGCGGCTGGAGGAGGGGCGCTACCCGGGGATGGGCGAGGCGATCCGGGCCGAGGGTGACCGGATCGCCGCCCTGCTCGACGCGGGCGAACGCTGGTGGGACGAGTCCTGGTCCACCTGGCACCCCGACCCCACCTGGCCC
>NZ_POTX01000451.1 GCF_003236305.1 Micromonospora endophytica
CGCCAGGGGTCGGCGGGGTGGAGGAGGGCGCGGATGGTTTCTTCGGCGTCGTCGAGGGTGTCGTGTTCGTAGAAGCGGGAGGCGCCTTCAGCGCCGCCGGCGCGTTGCTCGACGTACCATCTGTCGGCGTCCACGCGGAGGAAGACGTCCCGCCGGGCCAGGCGCCCCCATTTGCCGTTCCACCAGTGCTTTCGTTGCTCCATGGCGGGACTCTATCGAACATGTGTTCGATTTCGCGCGGCCCCTGCGGGATTCCCACAGGGGCCGATGTGCATGCGCCGGGTTCAGCGCTGAGTGGGCGGTTCCTCCCGGTGGCCGAGCACGTCGTCAAGTGCGCCCCGCTGCTGGGCCGGGGTGGTCCGGCCGGCAGCGACGAGCGCGTCGCGGATCTCGGTGAGCAGCTTGACCTCCTCGCTCGGCGCGGCCGGCGGCGGCTCCTCACCCCGCCGACGCCGCTCGGCGAGCTTGTTCATCGGGAACACCACCAGGAAGTACAGAACGGCGGCGGTGAGCAGGAAGGTGATCAGGGCGTTGACGAAGTCAGCCCAGGTGATGAAGTTGTCGTCGCCGATCTTCCAGGAGCCGGCGAACTCGTCCCTGCCGCCGCCCATGAACTTGATCAGCGGCTTCAGGAACGCGTTGGTGAAGGCCGTGACCAGGCCGGTGAAGGCGGCACCGATGACGACACCGACCGCGAGGTCGACGACGTTGCCGCGCATGATGAAGTCTTTGAAACCCTTGAGCATTCGTACTCCTGAGGTGTCCGATCGTCGCGGACAACCTATGCCCCGGGTGACGGTTCCAGAAAAGCGCTGGCCTCCCGAGCGGCCCACTCCTCGTCGCCGGCCCTGATCGCGGCCACCAGTCGGGCATGGTCGACGTGGCGCTCCGGGGTCAGCGCGTCGCCCATCGCCTCGGCGACGGTGCTGCGGATCGCGGTGCCGATGGAGGCGTACAGCTCGGCGAGCATGGCGTTGTGCGCCGCCGCGACCACCGCGGTGTGCAGCGCCGCGTCGGCCGTGACGAACTCGGCGACCCGGCCGCCGCGCCAGGCCGCTTCGCGGGCGTCGAGCGCGCCGTCGAGCGCGGCCAGGTCCTCGGGCGTACGCCGCCGCGCGGCCAGCCTGGCCGCCTCCACCTCGAAGGCGCGGCGGACCTCGACCACCTCGGCCGTCCGGTCCTCGGTGAGCCGGCGGGCCACCACCGGGGCCAACTCGTCGGTGGAGACGACGTAGGTGCCGGAACCCTGCCGGCATTCGAGCACCCCGGCGTGCGCCAGGGCCCGCACGGCCTCGCGCACCGTGTTGCGTCCGACGCCGAGCGCCTCGACCAACTGCGGCTCGGTCGGGATCCGGCTGCCCACCTGCCACTCACCAGCCATGATCCGCTGACGCAACTGCGCGATCGTCTCCCGTACCCGCTGGCCCCGGGGTGGGACGGCGGCGGAATCAACCGACGGTGTCACTGGTTACAACCTCTCGCAGGAATTCATCCCATGATTGTAGGTTCGAGGTCATGCCCCCGTCACCCGCCGGTGCCCCCGCCACTTC
>NZ_POTX01000452.1 GCF_003236305.1 Micromonospora endophytica
ACGGGTCAGGGTGGGGGTGGGCAGGGGTCCTGCCAGGCGTCGAGGGTACGGTTCTTGCGGATCGAGGCGAAGCCGTAGCCGACGCTCGTGACACAGAAGTCCGTGGTGACACCCGCGTACTCGACGTGGAACACCGGCTTGCCGGCGTCGGCGAAGGGCAGCAGCTTGGCGCATCGCCCCAGGCGTACGCACTCCTCGTTGACCGCGAAGTCGAAGTCCGGCGCCAGCGCGGCGACCTGCGCCAGGGCATTCAGCAGGCCAGGGGAGAGGTCGAGCGAGCGGGCCAGTGCGGCGACCCGACGGCTGAACTCCAGTTGATCGTCGAACGTCAACGGGAAGCCGCTGTCCTGGTCGTAGCCGTCGGCGTCGGCGAGCACCACCGCGCCGAACCCCTTGCCCCGGCAGAGGCGGAACCGGTCGGCCAGCACCGGCCGCAGCGTCTCCCAACGGCGTACGTCCAGCCAGGTGCGGCCGGTGCGGGACGAGGTGGTGCCGCGTACCCGGGCCGGATAGCGACCGATGTCCGGGTCGTCGGGATGCACCGACCCGACGTGCACCTGGCAGATCAGCCGACGGCCCCGCGAACGCAGCTCAGTGGTCTGCGCGGCGGTGGTGACGACCGGATCCAGCACGAACACGTCCGCCTCGACCGTCAGGTCCAGCACCCCGGTCAGCTGCCACTGCCACCGCCAGTGGCGGGCCGAGGCCGCCGGCCAGCTCATGGGCGCGCCGGACGGTGCGGGCTCGGGCCGGCAGGCCACCGCCGCGCCGAGCAGCGCGAGCACCAGGCAGGCCGGCAGCGCCCGGCGTACCCCTCGCGTCAGCCGGGCCTCCAGCCCGTTGCGCATGGCCAGCTCCGCGGGTCGCGGGGCGACCCCGCGCCGCCCCTGTCGGTACGCCGGACCCGGCGTACCTCACCGGGTCAAACGAACACAGACCCGACAAGGACTCGCAGCCGGTCCGCGCAGCACCGGAAAGCCCGGCTGCGGGCTCAGCGGGGCGCGGCGAAGACCTGCGTCCAGTACGGGCCGTTGCTGCTCGCCACGCCGACGCCGATCTCGGTGAACGCGCAGTTCAGGATGTTGGCGCGATGCCCGTCGCTGTTCATCCAGGCCGACATCACCGCAGCCGGTGACTGCTGGTTCCAGGCCACGTTCTCGCCGTAGGTCCGCCACTCGTACCCGACCTGGTCGATCCGGTCGCCGGGATCGCTGCCGTCGCTGCCGGTATGCGACATGTTCTCGTGGTCCGCCTGGTCCTGGCTGTGTTGCTGGGCCGCGGTCATCAGCTTGTCGTCGATGCTCACCGCAGCACAGCCCGCCTTGGCCCGTTCCGCGTTCACCAGCTCGACGACCTCGGCCGCCTCGGAGTTGGCGCCGGCGGACGGGGAGGCGGAGGCCGTGGTCCCCGGGTTCAGGCTGCCCTGCCGGTCGGTGCCCTGTCGTGAGACCGCCGGGCTGCGCGACTCGGTGGGGGTACGCGAGGGTGTGGGCTTGGCGGTCCGGCTCGCCGACGGGGAAGGGGACGCGCTGCTGGGGGAGACACTAG
>NZ_POTX01000453.1 GCF_003236305.1 Micromonospora endophytica
GGGCTGGCAGCGTCGGATGCTGGCGGGGCTGGCGGTCGTGGCGCTCTCCACTGGTTCGGGAGCGATCGCCGGCGGCTGGGTGGCCGGCCGGGGCGGTGTCGCGGGTCCGGCCGCCGCGTCGGCCGCCCCGGTGCCGGCCGAGCTGGTCACCGCCGCTGAGAAGACCGTGCCCGGCGTGGTGTCGGTGCTGGTGGGCGGGGTTCGCGGCACGTCGGCGAGCGGTTCCGGCTTCGCCGTCGACGCCGAGCAGCACATCATCACCAACGACCACATCCTGGCCAAGGGGCGTGGCGGCCCGGTGACCGTGGAGCTGCCGGACGGCAGGCGGTTCGACGCGGAGGTGGTGGGCCGGGAGCCGGGCAGTGATCTCGCGGTGCTCAAGGTGCCCGCCACGGCGGGGCTGGCGCCGTTGCCGTTGGCCAAGCCGGGTGCCACCCGGGTGGGGGAGCCGGTGCTGGCGGTCGGATCGCCGCTGGGACTGTCCGGGACGGTCACTGCCGGCATCGTCAGCGCGCTCGACCGTCAGGTGCGGCTCGGCGACAACCGGCACCGGGCGGTGCAGACCGACGCGTCGATCAACCCGGGCAACTCCGGCGGACCGTTGGTCAACGCGCGGGGCGAGGTGGTCGGGGTGAACACCGCCATCGCCACCATCGACGGCAACGGCTCGATAGGCATCGGCTTCGCCATCCCCATCGAACAGGTGCAACAGACGGCCGACACGATCATCGGAAAGGGCGGATAGCGTACGGAGGGTTACTGTCCGATTACGGGGAGATCGAGTTATCTGTCGGATTCTTGCTGAGGGATGATCGGCCCATGGAAATATCACGCTGAGGATGAATACTCGCGTGGGTGGAGCGTCCTTTCATCGCGGCCCTCCTGCTGGTGGGCCTGATCATCGGAAGTGGCGTCGGGTCGTCGTACGCCCGCGCCCGGCGGGGCTGGAACGACTACCAGACCGCGAAGAAGACCGTGCCCGGCGCCCGCCGCGCCGCCTGGTTACTGATCAAAGTGGTAAGTACGAAGATCGGGGTGATCATCCTGCTGCTGGTCGGGGCGGTCGCCTACGCCGCGGTGGGTGGGGAGGACCGGGACACCCCCTCCGCGCCGAATCCGAGCGTCACTCCGCAGGATCGGCCGGCGCGTTAGCCTCGTGGCGTGGACGATGGCGTACGGGTGACCGATGGCTGGGTGGTCCCCGCCGCTGAGCTGCGGGAACGCTTCTCCCGTTCGTCCGGGCCGGGCGGTCAGGGCGTCAACACCGCCGACTCGCGGGTCGAGCTGAGTTTCGACCTGGCCGGCTCGGCGAGCGTGCCCGAGTCGTTGCGGGCGCGGGCGCTGGACCGCCTCGCCGGCCGCCTCGTCGACGGGGTGCTGACCATCGCCGCGAGCGAGCACCGGGCGCAGCTGGCCAACCGGGAGGCCGCCCGGGAACGGCTCGCCGCCCTGCTGCGCGA
>NZ_POTX01000454.1 GCF_003236305.1 Micromonospora endophytica
GGAAACTGCCAGGTCACCTACGCGGTCTCCGGACAATGGAGCGGCGGTTTCCAGGGTGACGTGACGATCCGCAACACCGGCACGTCCGCCATCAACGGTTGGACCCTGCGCTGGTCGTTCGCCAACGGCCAACAGCTCAACCAGGCGTGGAACACCAGCTACACCCAGAGCGGTACGCAGGTCACCGCGACCAACGTGGCGTACAACGGCGCGATAAGCCCTGGTGCGAGTGTCAGCTTCGGGTTCATCGCGAGCTGGACCGGAAGCAACACCACACCTACCGCGTTCACGCTCAACGGTTCGCCCTGCGCCCTCGGCTGACCGCCGCACCGCCATCGGGGCCGGTCCGACGCTGGGCCGGCCCCGATCAGGCTAGGCGGGCCGCCGGGCGACGAGGATGTCGCGGACGATGGCCTGGTCGACGCGGTGCGCCAGGGCCTGCCACGAGCCGTCGTCCAGGACGGTGAGGCCGGCGGCGGCGAGGTGCTCGGCGGCGGCCTCGCGGCGGGCCACGTTGGTGTTCCAGGAGATGCCGAGAGCGCCGCCGGGGCGGAGCACCCGGACCCAGCCCGGCACGGCGGCGGCGAGCAGGGCGAGGGGGTCGCGGACCAGGCCCTGCTCGGCGGTACGACTACCGTGCTGCACGCCGTACGGCGCGTCGGCCACCACCAGGTCGACGCTCTCCGGCCGGAAGAACTCGCCGACCCGGGTGGTGTCGGCGCTGACCACGTCGACCGTCTGCACGTCCCCGGCCTTGTGCTCCTCCTTCGAGGCAGCCACCTCGACCCGGAAGCGGCGGCCGACCACCTTGCGTTCCCGGCGTACCGGCCCGGATTCCCGCACCCGGTGCTTGATCCGCTTGCGCTTCAGCCAGGTGGTGAGGAATGCCTGGTACGCCTCGAAGTCCTTGCCGTCGCGGTCCAGACCGGCGGCGTCGAAGCCGTACATCATCGCCTGGTTGAGGGTGGTGCCCCGGCCACAGAGCGGGTCCAGCACCCGGAACCGCCGGGTGAGCAGCTCACCGGACCAGTCCGAGGCGAGCAGCGTCAGGTTGAGCAGCAGCTTGGTGAACTGCTCGTTGGTCTTGCCCGGGTACTTCTGGATGGTGATCAGGTCGTCGTCGAAGCGGTCCAGCCGGGTCAACGGCACCGGACGCAGCAGGTCGCCGACGAACTCGAACAACGCGTACGCGCTGGAGAGGTTGCCCAGCACCGCCGCGTCCCGCTCGTCGAGCCCGCCGTCGACGCCGAAGGTGACGTAGTCGACGCCACCCACGGTGGTGGTCTCCACCGCCCCGATCCGACCGCCGAGCACGCTGTCGCCGAAGATCTTCAACTCGGCCCGCGTCAACTCGACCGAGGCGCCGGCGTACACCCGATTACTTGACGGAAGAATCAACACCCCATACCGCTCCACAACCAGCAACTATCCCACCCCGACCCGAC
>NZ_POTX01000455.1 GCF_003236305.1 Micromonospora endophytica
ATGTCGCTGGTCGGGGCCGGGGCTGCGGGATCGGTGTCCCGGGCGGGTAGGTTGAGCGATCGTGGACGTACTCGTCATTGACCACCCGCTCGCCCAGGCCCGGCTGACCGCCATGCGGGACGAACGGACCGATTCCGCCTCGTTCCGGGCCGCGCTGCACGAACTCACCACCATGCTGGTGTACGAGGCAGCCCGCTCCTTCCCGATCGAGAAGTACCCGGTGCGGACCCCGGTCACCGCCACCGAAGGCACCCGACTGGCCAACCCGCCGCTGCTGGTGCCGGTGCTGCGGGCCGGTCTCGGCATGGCCGACGCCGCGCTGGGGCTGCTGCCCGAGTCGTCGATGGGCTTCGTCGGGCTGGCCCGCGACGAGGAGACGTTCGAACCGCGCGCCTACATGGAGTCGCTGCCCCGCGACCTGGCCGGACTGCCGGTGCTGGTGCTCGACCCGATGCTCGCCACCGGCGGCTCGCTGGAACACTGCTGCCGGCTGCTGGCCGAGCGCGGCTGCACCGAGATCACCGTGCTCTGCGTGCTTGCGGCCCCAGCCGGCATCGACCGGCTGGAACGCTCCGGCCTGCCGCTGCGCCTGGTCACCGCCGCCATCGACGAGGGCCTCAACGACAGCAAGTTCATCGTGCCGGGACTCGGCGACGCCGGTGACCGGCAGTTCGGCGGCATGCCCCGGTTCTGAGCCACGGGATTTGTCCCGCACGAGGTGGCGTACTGCGACTAGCGTCTCGGAGCATGACTGGTGTTCCGCTCGCCGAGGAACTGCTGCTGCTCGCGTACGACGACGAGACCGGTAAGTCGACGATGCCGCGGATCAGCCTCGACCTCGGCATGGCTGCTGCCGTCCTGATCGAGTTGGCGCTCGCCGAGCGGATCGCGTACGCCGACGGGACCCTCACCGCGGTCGACCCGACGCCGACCGGCGAGCCGATCACCGACGACGTGCTGGCCCGGATCGCCGCCGACACGCCGCACAGCCCATCCTCGTGGGTGCAGCGACTGCGGCACGGCCTACGCGACCGTATCCTCGGCGACCTCTGCGACCACGGCGTCGTGCGGGACGTGGACGAGACCGAGCTGGGTTTCATCCACGTACACCGTTATCCGGTGCTGGACGGTTCGGTGGAGGCCGACACCCGGCAGCGGCTCGCCGCCGCGCTGACCGGGGCCGCCCCGGACGAGCGCACCGCAGCCCTGGCCACCCTGGTCGCCGTACTGCGGATGGAGTCCGCGCTCGGCGTCACCGGCGCCGCCGCCGACGACGCCCGCCACCGGTTGGCGGAGATCGCCACCGGTGCCGGCTTCTCCGGCGAGGTGGGCCTGGAAGACTCGGTGGTCCGCCCCTCGGTCGGCCTGGTGGTGGCCGCCCTGGGCCGCGCCGTCGAAGCCGCCCTCGGCCCCCGCCGCTGACCCGCCCTCGGCC
>NZ_POTX01000456.1 GCF_003236305.1 Micromonospora endophytica
GCGGTGCGGGGTGCGGGCGGTCCGGGCGGTGAGGGCGGCGCGTACCGCCCGGGGCAGCCGGGCCACGGCGACCTGGCGCAGCGACTCGTCGGTGAAGTCGAGCCGGCCGGCCCGCCGCGCGACCAGCAGGCCCGCTGCGCTCAGGGTGCCCAGCGTCGCCGCCATCCGGCCGGTCGACCAGCCGAGGGCCCGGGCCAGCTCCGGCGCGGTGGCGCCAGGCAGGACGGCGGCGGCCATCAGCGCCGCCCGGGCCGGGCCGTCGAGGCGGTCCAGCCGGGCCTCGACGACCCGGCGCACGCTCTCCGGGACGGGCAGCGGTCGCGTGGCGTCGCCGTCGAGCGTGGGCCCGCCGGCCCGCGACGGGTCCGCCGCAGCATCGACGCCGAGCATGCGTGCGTACGCCATGGCGTAGCCGGGCTTGCCGCCGACCAGGGGGAGCAGCCGCCGTACCAGGGCTGGCGACCGGCCGGTGCGGGGCAGTAACCGGCGCACCAGCCGTCCGGTGGTCACCGGGTCGAGGGGACCCAACCGCACCCGGGCGGCGGGTCGGGTGGTTTCGTCGGCGTTCTCGTCGGCGGTGGCGACAAGCACCAGCGGCAGGCCGTCCGCGGTGGCCCGGTCGACAAGTGTGTCCAGTTGCCGGCGGAACGCCGCAGCGGCCCGGTCGAGATCGTCCACGGCCAGCACCACCGGCTGCCGACGCGCCAGGCTCAGCAGCGACTCCCGCCAGCCCGCGAGCGCGGGGGCGCTGGGCGTGGCGCCTGCTCCGGTCAGCGGGCGTAGCAGGCCCACCACCGGTGCCAGCGGGTCGTCGGGGCAGGGCGGGCAGGCCGTCGCGCACCACCGCACGGCGACTCCGTCCACCGTGGGCGTGGTGTGCATCAGCTCATCGAGCAACCGGCTGCGGCCGCTGCCGGTCGGGCCGACGAGCAGCACCCGACGGGGGCCGGGTCCCCGTACCGCGTGCGCGAGATGTTCCCGCGCGGCGGCCAGGTGTCGGCGGCGGCCGAGCAGGGGGCCGTCCGGTCGTGCCGGTCGGGCTGCCCGCACGCCGGTGGCGTGCCAGACGTCGACCGGCAGCGGCTTGCCGGCGACCGCCACCGCCGGTATCCGGCGCTGGGTGATCAGTCCGTCGACGGCCCGGTGGGTGGCCGCGCAGAGTGCCACGCCGCCGGGTGGGGCGTACTCCTGCAAGCGGGCGGCCAGCGTGATGACCGCGCCGCTGGCCACGCCGTGCCCACCGTCGTGGCCGGCCGTGATGTCGACAACTGCCTCGCCGGTGGCCACGCCGACCCGGACCCGGAGCCCGGGAGCCGCCGCGACCGGCCGGCGGTCGAGCGCCCGTTGGATCTCCAGGCCGGCGCGTACCGCCCGGTACGCCTCCCACCCGTCACC
>NZ_POTX01000457.1 GCF_003236305.1 Micromonospora endophytica
GGGCGTGTGGATCTAACGGTGTTTCCGGCCTGACCTGCCGGGCGTTGTGCCTGGTGAGGAGGGTGCCGTGATGACCGCGACACTGAACGAGCAGTCCGGACGGAAGAAGCGGCCTGAGGCGTCGGCGGAGGCGAAGGCCGCTGCTGAGCTGGTCCGGGCCGCGAAGGAACAGGGCCTGTCGTTGACCGGTCCGGAAGGGCTGTTGAAGCAGTTGACGAGGACGGTTCTGGAGACCGCGCTCAACGAGGAGATGACCGATCACCTCGGCTATGCCAAGCACGAACCCGACGGTGCTGGGGCGGGCAACATCCGCAATGGGACCCGGTCGAAGACGGTCCTGACCGACACGTCGGGGCCGGTGCAGATCGATGTGCCGCGGGACCGGGCGGGCACCTTCGAGCCGCAGATCGTCCGCAAGCGGCAGCGCCGCCTGTCGGGGGTCGACGAGGTGGTGTTGTCGCTGTATGCCAAGGGTTTGACGACCGGGGAGATCTCGGCGCACTTCGCCGAGATCTACGGCGCCTCGGTCAGCAAGGAGACGATTTCGCGGATCACGGACAAGGTCATCGAGGAGATGACCGACTGGTCCCACCGACCCTTGGACGCCGTCTACGCGGCGGTGTTCATCGACGCGATCGTGGTCAAGGTCCGTGACGGGCAGGTCGCGAACCGGCCGTTCTACGCCGCGATCGGCGTGACCCTCGATGGGGAGAAGGACATCCTCGGGTTGTGGGCCGGCTCGGGTGGTGAGGGCGCCAAGTTCTGGATGAGCGTGCTCACCGACCTGCGCAACCGGGGCATGAAGGACGTGTTCTTCTGCGTCTGCGACGGCCTGAAAGGCCTGCCCGAGGTCGTGACGAACGTGTGGCCCCGCACGATCGTGCAGACCTGCGTGATCCACCTGATCCGCAACACGTTTCGGCTCACCTCCCGCCGCTACTGGGACGAGTTGAAACGCGACATCAAGCCGATCTACACCGCCGTCAACGCAGCTGCGGCCAGGGCGGCGTTCGACGAACTCACGGAGAAGTGGGGCAGCAGGTATCCGGCGGTGATCCGCCTGTGGGACAACGCCTGGGCGGAGTTCATCCCGTTCCTCGACTACGACCTGGAGATCCGCAAGGTCATCTGTTCCACGAACGCGATCGAGTCGTTGAACGCCCGCTACCGGCGGGCGGTGAAGGCCCGTGGCCACTTCCCGAACGAGCAGGCCGCGTTGAAGTGCTTGTACCTGGTGACCCGGTCCCTGGACCCCACCGGCACAGGCAGGACCCGATGGACGATGCGCTGGAAACCCGCTCTGAACGCCTTCGCCATCACCTTCAGCGACCGCTTCCCGACCGCTGAAACCTACTAACCAAGATCGCCGGAAACACCGTTGGCGAGACAGGCCC
>NZ_POTX01000458.1 GCF_003236305.1 Micromonospora endophytica
CCCCGCTCGCACCGGCCCGCGCCCACGTTCCGCCGCCCCGCCGGACGCTCCTCGGGCCGCTCGTAGACCTCCGCGCCGTCGCAACCCGAGGTCAACCGCAGCTCCGGTACGACATGCTCCACCGACACCCGCCGAAACCGCCCCGGCACATCCCCGTCCGGCACGGCCTGCCCGGTCAGATCCAGCGCGACCGGCCCCGGCCGCAAAACCACTTCCACCGCCTACTCATGTCCCGCCACGTCTCCCCTACTGGTCGCTTCGAGCATTGACACGAAGTGAACAGGTGCACAGCCTATACGTTCACTAGTCGCTTGAAGAGAGCATCTGAACAGAGCACATGTGTTCAGTTCGCCTGCTCTTACCGTGAGCACGTGGGAAAGTTGCGGCTGGTGGCGAGCCAGGAGATTCAGGACATGCTCGGCGTGTCCCGCACGCGCGCCTACCAGATCACCAACTCCAAGACGTTCCCCGACCCCGTTGCGGTCCTCTCGGTCGGCCGCATCTGGCGGGCGGAGGACGTGGAACGGTGGATCAAAGCCCACCGGCGCGACCTGCAAGACACGGAGCAGTAGCCCGCGTTTGCGCATCGCACGCGTCACACCTCCACACCCACCTGCCCCTCGCACCGTCGCCTCTGTCATCACGACCTGAGCTTAGCTCTCCTGTAAAGCCTGTAAAGACAGGAAGGGGATCCTTTACATGATTCTTCAGTTCAGTGCTTCCCTGATCTCATGCCGTACGCCCCGCCGCTCTGGCGACAGATCAGAGATGATCTACGCGCCAAGATCCGCGTTGGCATCTATCCACCAGGCAGCAAGCTCCCCTCCGTCCGCCTCCTCGCCGAGGAGTACGACACCAGCCACATGACTGTGCGGCGGGCGCTGGACTCCATGATCGAGCTGGGCGAGTTGGTTGGCCGCATGGGCATCGGAGTCTTCGTCGCCGACACCTCGGATCAGGACTCCTAATCAGTCTCGCGACCTTAGGATTGACGCATGCGACTCTTCACGCGTGAACGCTGACCCCCTTGCCCCCGAACCGTCGGCAACCGAGTACACGCCCGGGGCTTCCGAAGTACTTGAACATGCCCTGCAGCCGGGTTGATCCGCGTCCAGCGTAGCGACGCAGGGTCTGGGTGAAGACTCGAGATCCAGTGGCGTGCAGCACCGTCTGGCCTCGGCGGGCCAACTCCCCCATCACCGACAGCGCGATGACACTTTTGCCGCTACCCGGCCCACCAGCCACCACCACTGCCCGTTTGCGGTTTGTCCCGCACCGGGTTTGATGGAGACATCGAAACCTGGGAGGAACACCAGCGATGCCCGCACCGAAGAAGTACAACGATGAGCTGCGTGAGCGTGCGACCCGGTTGGCGGTCGAGGCCCGCCGGGAC
>NZ_POTX01000459.1 GCF_003236305.1 Micromonospora endophytica
GGGGGTGGGGCGGGCGGTGTGGGCGCGGGTGGTTAGTTCCGCTGCCAGGGTCCAGGCTTCGGTGACATCGCGATCCACCGCCGCCGCGCCGGCTCCGCCCGCGGTGTCGGCGTGCACGGTGGCCAGCCCCAGCATCCGCTGCACCGGTCCCTGCACCACCCGGACGCTCTGCAACCGGGCGTACGGCACGATCGTGAGCTGACGGGTGAGCAGACCCGAGCGTACGACGAAGACCCGCTCGGCCAGGCCGGCGCCGAGCACCTGGCGGCTCAGCGGGTTGACCCACCGGGCCCGGGTCGGCGGTGGGGTGAGCGGTAGCGACGACAGGACGACGCCGGGCAGCACCTCGGCCACGATCGCCTCGCCGGTGGTCAGGTCACCGACGGGAAGCAAGCGGTCCGGACGGTTGCGCTGGTCGGGCTCGCCGGCGGCGTAACCGGCCACTTCCAGGCGTAGCCGCAGCCACCCCTTGACCCGCCAGAGCAGTGGCCAGGTCACGCCCACGGTCTGTACCCGGTGCAGCGGCACGGTCTGCGCCCTGGTCTCCAGCAGACCGTTGCGGATCCGGAGCCGGTCCTCGTCGCGGGCGAGCTGGAACCGCCAGTCGTCGAGCACCCGGCGTACGGGTTGCAGCAGGATGCCTGCCATCGCGGTGAGCGTGCTCGCCACCGCGATGAACGACCACGATCCTTCGGACAGGAACTGCGCGACCACGAAGACCACGCCGAAGGGCAGCAGGAACGCCTGGGGGGTGAGCAGTTGGCTGATCAACAGGTCGCGGTTCTCGACGGCGTGCAGTGGCCGGCCGGCCGGCACGGGCGGCTCCCCGGCCTGCGTCGGCACCTGCGCCGGCGGGGCGCCGGGTGCGGCTGCGGTCCGGGCCCCGGCCAGGGCCAGCAGGCGTCGCCGCAGGGCCGCCGCCTCGGCCACCCCGAGGAACGCCAGCGGCGCCTCGGTCTTGCCGCCGCCGACGACCTCCAACCGCAGCTCCGCCAGGCCGGTGAGCTGGGCGAGCAGCGGACGTACGACCTCGACCGCCTGGAGCCGTTCCAACGGGATGGCCCGGGTCCGGCGCCAGAGCAGCCCCTCGTGGATCCGCAACTCCCGGCCGACCACCTGGTAGCCGGTGTTGTACCAGCTGACCACCGCCAGCACGGTGGCGCCGAGGGCGATCACGATCACCATCGCCACGAACCAACCGAACCCGACCCGGGACAACGTCGACCAGGAGAGTCCGGCGATCACCACGACCAGGGACTTGGCGCCGTGCAGGGCGGGGCTCAACGGATGCAGTCGCTGCCGGCTGTGCAGCGGATCCGGCGGCGGCCCCGGCGGGTACGGCCCACCGTGCGGGTGGCCGGGCGGTGGCGCGTCGGTGGGGGGT
>NZ_POTX01000045.1 GCF_003236305.1 Micromonospora endophytica
GGACGGGTCAGCGGAGAGTGGTGGCGAGGGTCACGGCCTGCACCAGGGTGTCGGCGACCGGATGACCGGAGGCCTCCAGGCGGGCCCGGTCGGTGAAGCCACCGGCGTAGAGGACCGCGCGACCGCCGACCGAGAGCGCGGCGTCGGCATCGTCGATCGAGTCGCCGATCAGCACCACCGAGCGGCCGTCCACGCCGACCTCGGCCAGGTGCCGCGCCAGCGACTCCGCCTTGCGGTCGCCGCCGATCTCCGCCCGCAGCCCGTCGACCCGGCTGAACCGCCCGGTCAGGCCGTACGTCCGCACGGCCGGCACCAACTCGTCGTGGAACCACATGGACAACAGCGACTGGCTGCCCGACCAGGCGGCCATCGCGTCCAGCGCGTCGTGGGCCAACTCACAGGAGGTCAGCCCGAGGCGGTACGCGTCGTGAAAGATCTTGTCCAGCCGACCGAACGCCTCGCTGTCCACAGCCCTACCAAGCACCTCGGCGTAGTAGTCGGCGATCGGCCTACGGAAGCGGACCCGGTGCTCCGCCGCGGTGACCGCCGGTCCGCCCTCGGCGACGAACACGGCATTGGTGCAGGCCACCACCAGATCGAGATCGTTGAGCAGAGTGCCGTTCCAGTCCCACACCAGGTGGGTACGCGGGGTGGTCATCGATGCCCCCGGTCAGAGCTGCGGGGTGGTCAGGTCCCGCAGCAACCGTTGCTCCTCGACCCGCCAGTAGCCATGCTCCTTGCCGTCGAGCAGCACCACGGGCAGTCGGTCGCCGTACTCCCGCTCCAACTCCGCGTCATCACTGACATCCCACTCGGTCCACCGGTCGCCGGTGACCGCGACCACCCGATCGAGTGCCGCCTTGGCGTCCTCACACAGATGACAGCCGGGTCGGGTGATCAGGGTCAGGCGGGGCTCACGCATCGGTCTCCTCCGTCGCGTCGGCGCGTCCTGCACGGGTGGCCGAGTCTGGCACAGCTCGCCCGGCCGGGCCATGCGGTACGGCCACCTGACGACATCTGGCCGGGCGGGCGCGGCGAACGCGAGGCGGTCCTATGACGACAACGCGTACGCCGGGTGGTCGGACTCGGCCTCAGCGAGACCGGCGACAGGACGGCCTGCCTTAGTCCCGTACACGGAACCCGAGCACGCTCGCCAGCGCCGCGCCGGCAGGCGGTACGGCGCGACGGCTGTTTCGGAAGCGGGTCGTTGCGCTGGCCGGAGCAGGCGCACCACAGTCGACGGAACCCTCTGCCGATCAACGGCCTGACCTGCGGTATCGCCCGGACCATCCGGGAAGTGGATTGTCAACCACGGGCGACGGACAACCGGTCCGCCGGTCTCGTGGTCGGTCGGTAAATACTTCGGCCCTGTGTAACGGACTTGCCACGCGCGGGTGACGTTGGCCCTATCATCACTCGGGTCGGCTCACCCCGTTTTGCCGTGAGTCGACACCCCTCAGCCCGAGGAGGCCCCCCGTGCCCGTGAGCGCTTCGGACCAGCACCTCATGGGGATCTGCCGTCCACCGGCACACCCCGGAGCAGTTCTGCCCAGCGGCGACCTGACCCATCGACCATCGCCCGCCGACACACCGACGGACGGCGGAACGGAGGCGGCACGATGACCACCTTCGGCTTCGCGCACCGTCCGATGGGCCTGACCGGGTCGTCGGCACGCAGCCCGGTCAACGAACGCGGCAGCGCCCACGCTCCGCAGGACGCCGCAGGCAATCTGCCCGCCCGGAGCACCGATGCCGCGAATCGGGTGGGCAGCCGACCACATCAGAACGAACCGCCGCACCGCCCACCAGCGCCCGGCGGCAACGCGAGACCGACAGGCGGCCGGGTCGCCTCGCCGAACCGGCCGACCATGCCGGCCCAGGCCCGGCGCGGCGGCGATCCGCCGATCACCGAACTGCCGGCCGCCGAGACCGCGATCATCCCCGCCGTGCCCGCCGCACCCGGCACCTCCACCGGGTTCCCGAGTCGCCCGGACCCGTCCGACCCGGCCACCGAGGTCTGGGCTCTTGTCGAACGTGCCCAGGCCGGTGAGGCCGAGGCGTTCGGGCTGATCTACGACCGCTACCTCGACACCGTCTTCCGCTTCGTCTACTTCCGGGTCGGCAACCGGCAACTCGCCGAGGACCTCACCTCCGACACCTTCCTGCGGGCGCTCAAGCGGATCGGCAGCTTCACCTGGCAGGGCCGTGATCTCGGCGCCTGGCTGGTCACCATCGCCCGCAACCTGGTCGCCGACCACTTCAAGTCCGGCCGCTACCGGCTGGAGGTGACCACCGGCGACGTGCTGGACGCCGACCGGGAGGACCGCGGCCCGGAGGGCAGCCCGGAGGCCGCGGTGGTGGAGCACATCACCAACGTTGCCCTGCTCACCGCCGTGAAGCGGCTCAACCCGGAGCAGCAGGAGTGCATCGTGCTCCGCTTCCTGCTGGGCTTCTCGGTGGCCGAGACGGCCCGGGCGATGGGCAAGAACGAAGGCGCGATCAAGGCACTCCAGTACCGCGCGGTCCGGGCCCTGGCCCGCCTGCTGCCGGACGGCTTCCAGCCGTAGGTGGCGGGCCCGTCGCCCGCCGCGGTCCGGAGAACCCCCATTACCTCAGCGATCTCGTGTGGTGGTTAGTTTGCGGCGATCCGACCCGAGGCGGCCCGTAACCGAAGGCCGGTACGGCGCGTTTCTCCGGGTGCGACAGGTGACGGTCCGGGACCTCCGGATCCCCCGGATGACGGGCGACGGCGCCAGCGGCACCCCCGCCGTGGCGTCACACGGTCATCGGTCGCTGCCGGTGACCGCGGCCGATCGGCCGCGTCCAGCGAGAGGAGGTGCCGCGGTGGACAACGCCCTCTTCTCCCGACGGCGCGCCGAGCGCTTCGCGCAGCTTCTTGACGAAGCGAACGGTGGCCGACGCCATCACGTCCGTTCCCGGTCCGACGAGGAGCTCACGCCGCTCGTCCCGCTCGGCCGGCGACTGGCTGCCGACCCGCCCGAGGCCCCGATGGATCCGGAGTTCCGGACCGGCCTGAGGGCGATGCTGGTGGCCACCGCCGTCCGGGAGGGCATCGGCGCGTCCGCCGCCGCACCGACAGAGAAGGCCAGCGCCGGGCGAGGGTCACTGCTGCCGGCCGTCACCGCACGTCGGGCCCGCGCCCGGGGTGCCATTCTGGTCGGCATCGCGGCCGGCGCCGTCGCCGTCTCCGGCATCTCGGCTGCCAGCGAGAACGCGGTGCCGGGCGACGCGCTGTACGGCATGAAGCGCGGCACCGAGCGGGCCCAGCTCGCGTTGACCAGTTCCGAGATCAATCGAGGTCAGCTCCTGCTCGACTTCGCCCGCACCCGCCTGGCCGAGGCGTCCTCGCTGGGCGGTGACCGGACCGGATACCGCGCCGTGCTGGACGACATGGACGCCGACACCCGCCAGGGCGTACGCCTGCTCACCGGCGCTGCGACGCAGCGTTCGGATGCCGCGGCTCTGGACCTGGTCGACGCCTTCGTCGAACGGCAGCGCCGGGCGCTCGACGGGCTGCGGGACGGCGGCTCCCGGGCCGACCGCGAGCGCACCGCGCGGTCCCTGGCCCTGCTGGAGGCGGTCGGTGTACGCACCGACGCACTGCGCGCCGCCATCGCCTGCGGCCGACCCGCCACCACCACCAGCGACCACCTCGGCCCTGTTCCCGGCACCTGCCCCTGATCGGGGATGCGCTTCGGCGGTCAGGGCCGAAGGCCGCCCCGCCGGTTACCCTCGGACCGGGGGCAGCAGGCCCGACGGGCAAGGTGAGGGGGAGATGAGTGGCGCGCAGCCGCAAGGTGACCGTCAGCACCGATGCACACGGACACACCGCCGGTTGGGCGCAGACCGAGCCCGCTCCACCTGTCGCACCGGATCCGAGCGCCGCCGCCTTCTTCGACGTGGACAACACGATGATGCAGGGTGCCTCGATCTACTGGTTCGCCCGTGGACTGGCCGCGCGTAACTACTTCACCACCACCGACCTGGCCCGGTTCGCCTGGCAGCAGCTGCGTTTCCGACTGCTGGCCCGAGAGCACGCCGGAGACATGTCGCTGGCGAAGGAGGCCGCCCTCGCCTTCATCGAGGGTTGGCGGGTGGAGGATGTCGAGCGGCTCGCCGAAGAGATCTTCGACGAGTTGATGGCGCCTCGGATCTGGGCCGGCACCCGGCGGTTGGCGCAGGGGCATCTCGACCTCGGCGAGCGGGTCTGGCTGGTCAGCGCCGCGCCCGTGGAGATCGGCCGGGTGATCGCCACCCGGCTCGGCCTGACCGGCGCGATCGGTACGGTCGCCGAGGTGGTCGACGGCGCGTACACCGGCCGGCTGGTCGGTGACCTGATGCACGGTCCCGCCAAGGCCGAGGCGATCACCCAGCTCGCCACCGTGGAGGGTCTGGATCTGAACCGGTGCGCCGCCTACAGCGACTCCGCCAACGACCTGCCGATGCTCTCCGCCGTGGGCCGGGCGGTGGCGGTCAATCCGGACACCACTCTGCTGCGCCAGGCCCGCGAACAGGGCTGGGAGGTGCGCGACTTCCGCACCGGACGGCGGGCGGTCCGGATCGCTGTCCCGTCGACCGCCGCCGCCGGGCTGGTGGTCGGCGCGGTCACCGTGGGCGTGGCGGTGCAGCGTCGCCGCCGTAACAGCTGAGCCGCGGGGACGGCACGTCGTCGGTCAGGGACCGAACGGGTCCGGGCGTCGCGCCAACAACTTGTGCAGGGTCTGCTGGATGGTCTCCCGGACCTGGTCGGCCAGGTTGAACACGACGAGCGGATCGTCCGCCGAGTCGGTCAGGTGCGCGGTCGGGATCGGCGGGCAGAACTCGATGAGCCACTTGCTCGGCAACGGCACCATGCCCAGTGGGCCGAGCCAGGGGAAGGTGGGCGTCACCGGGAAGTAGGGCAGCTTGAGCAGCCGGGCCAGCGGCTTGATGTCGGCGAGCATCGGATAGATCTCCTCGCCGCCGACTATCGCGACCGGGATGATCGGAGTGCCGGTGCGCAGCGCCGCCGAGACGAAGCCACCCCGACCGAAGCGTTGCAGCTTGTAACGCTCCGCGTACAGTTTGCCAACGCCCTTGAAGCCTTCGGGGAAGACGCCGACGAGTTCGCCGCCGCGCAACAGGCGCTCCGCGTCCGGATTGCAGGCCACGGTCCCGCCGGTCTTGCGCGCGATCTCGGAGACCACAGGCATCCGGAAGACCAGGTCCGCGCCGAGCAGCCGCAGATAGCGGTGGGCCGGGTGCTCGTGGTGCAAGGCGGTGGAGAGGATCAGCGCGTCCAGCGCCACCGTGCCGGAATGGTTACCGACCACCAGCCCGGCGCTGTCGGCGGGCACGTTCTCCAGGCCACTGACCTCGGTGCGGAACCAGTCGCGGTAGAGCCGCCGCAGCAGCGGATGGAAGACCGCCTCGGTCAGCTCGGGGTCGAACCCGAACTCGTCCACCTCGTAGTCGCCGGCCAACCGTCGCCGCAGGAACGCCAACCCGCTGGCGACCCGCCGGTCCCACACATCGCCGGCCTGCTCCGCCACCGCCGGGTGGTGACCGTTGCGCGCGGCCGGTCGGGCATCAAGTGGTGGCACGGCGAATCCGTTGACGAGGTGCCCCTCGTCGCGCTGTTCCTCCTGCGGCCCGGTCACGATCGCTCCCGTGCGGCGGCGCGGACCTGCCGGATCCCGTCGAGCACCGCCTGCTCGGCGGCGGCCAGATGTTCCCGGGTGATCAGGGCGCGACCGTGGTGCGCGCGGATGAAGTCGTCGAACGCGGCGGCGGTGGAGCGGGGAGTGAAGGAGAATTCCTGCTCCAACCGGGAGATGTCCACCACCCGGCCGTGCACGAAGAGGTCAACCTGGTCGAGCCCGTAGCGGCCGTAGCCCAGCGTCCGGGCGAGGGCGACGCCACCGGACAGCCCCGGCTCCAGCACCGGCACGGCGACCCGGCCGGCGCGCCTGATCGCCTGGGACAGCGCGAGCACACCGGGTCCGGCGACGTTGTACGTGCCCGGGTGGTCCTCGGTGACCGACCGGTGCAGCACCTCCAGTGCGTCGTCGAAGTGCAGGAACTGCAAGCGGGCGTCCCGACCGAAGATGGTGGGCACCACCGGGAGGCTGAAGTACCGGGTCAGCGTGGTGTCGGCGGTCGAGCCGATGAACGGCGCGAAACGCAACACGGTGGCGGTCACGTCGGGACGCCGACGCCGGAACCCGCGGACGTACCCCTCGATGTCGAGGATGTCGCGGCCGAACCCGCCCCGCGGCACCTCCCGCGGCTCGGTCTCCTCGGTGAAGACGGCGGGATCCCGGAACGAGGCACCGTACGCCGCGGTGGAGGAACGCACCACGAGCTTGCGGAGCCGGGGAGCCCGTTGACAGGCGGCGAGCAACTGCATGGTGCCGATGACGTTCTGTTCCTTCATCGCCGCCCGGCCGCCCTGCTGCGTATCCGGGGCACTGACCAGGGCCAGGTGCACCACGGTGTCGACGTCGAGGTCGGCGAGGAGCCCACCGACGGCACCGGCGTCGACGCGGACCCGCTCGACCCCGGCGAGCAGGCCGCTGACCTCGGGCGTGGGGTCCGGCACGTCCACGCCGATGACCCGGTCGATGCGGGGATCGGCAGCCAGCCGGGCGGCGACGTGTGCCCCGAGATAGCGACTGACCCCGGTCACGACGACAACCCCCGGCGGGCTCGATGAGCCACCGGGGGTCATGTCTGGCACCTACCCCGGCAGCGGAGACCGAGCCGGGACAGCCACGGCCTGATCACCTGAGCCTCCGAGGATCGACGGTTGGCAGGTCACGGGTGCCGGGCCGCAGCCCGGCCGCCGTCACTTGCCGAGACGGCGACGCTGGACGCGGGTCTTGCGCAGCAGCTTGCGGTGCTTCTTCTTAGCCATGCGCTTGCGGCGCTTCTTGACCACCGAGCCCATACGACAGCCTTTCGATGCAACGTGCGGCGCGACCGGAAAACACCAGCAAATCGTGGCGTCGGCGGCCGCTTACGGACGGACGGACCGGACCGGCGGGGTGGGCGGCGGGCGCACCAGCGGTCACGATCGTCAGTCCAGCGTAGCGGGGCCGCGTCAGCAGGGCCAACGGGGCCCCGGTCGATGCCGACTCAGCGGGCGTCAGGCCAGGCCGCGCGCCGGTCAGGCGGTCTCCTGGAAGGCGCCGCGGAGATATTCGTGCACCGCGTGCTCGGGCACCCGGAACGACCTGCCGACCCGCACCGCGGCGAGTTCACCGCTGTGCACGAGACGATAGACCGTCATCTTGGACACCCGCATGACCGTCGCCACCTCCGCGACGGTGAGAAACTTGACATCCGACAGCCGACCGTCGGACTGCGACCCGGCCATGGCTCACCCGACCCATCCCATGCCCGGCGCGTGCCGCCCCACAGGTCCTCCCGCACGGCCGGCGACGCGCGTGTTACCAGTACGGTAGCGGGACGGTTGTGACCGGCGCGATCCCTTCCTGCAACTGATCATGAGTAGGACCGCACCAGTGAGGGAAAAATCCCTGGTCGAGTGGCTCACACCGGGACAACTGGTGACGATCAACTTCGGCCACCGGTGTGACCTGGCCAGCTGTCACTCGGCGCGCAGGGCGACCACCGGGTCGAGCCGCCCGGCCCGCTGCGCGGGCACCACGCCGAAGATGATCCCGACCGCTGCCGACACGCCGAAGGCGAGCGCCAGCGACCACCAGGTCACCGCCGCCGGGATGGGTGAGACCGCGGCCACCAGCAGTGCGCCACCGACGCCGAGGGCCATCCCGACCAGCCCGCCGATCGCGGTGAGCAGCACCGCTTCCAGCAGGAACTGCACGCCGATGTCGCGGGGACGGGCGCCGACGGCCTTGCGCAGCCCGATCTCCCTGGTCCGTTCCCGGACCGAGACGAGCATGATGTTGGAGACGCCGACGCCACCGACCAGCAGCGAGATGCCCGCGATGGCTGCCAGTACGCCGGTGAGGATGCCGAGGATGTCGCCGAGCACACCGAGGATCTGCTCCTGGGTGACCGCGCTGAACTCGGTGCCGGGATGGCGGCCGTTCAACTCCGCCACGATCCGCTGGCCCAGTTCGTCGATGCGCTCCCGGTCCGGCGCCTTGACCGCGATCGCGTCCACTCGTTGGGTGCCGTACAACCGCTGCGCCGCGGTCACCGGTATGTGCACCTCGTCGTCCCGGTCGACGCCGAGGCTCTGCCCGAGCGGGGCGAAGACGCCGATCACCCGGAACCGGACGCCCGCGACATTCACCTGCTGGCCCACCGCCTCCCGGTCCGGGAACAGGATCCGGGCGACCGAGTCGCCGAGGATCGCGACCCGCCGGCCGGTATCCACGTCGGACCGACTCAGGTAGCGCCCCCGGGCCACCTCCCGGGCGAAGACCGTCGGGGTGGTCTCCAGCACGCCCTGCACAGTGGTGAAGTCCTGCCGGGTGCCGGCGCGTACGGTCGCGCCGGAGGCGACGGTCACGGCGACCCGGCCGGGGTCACCGACCACCCGGCCCACGACCTCCACGTCCTGCAACGTCAGCGGGGAGACCGCCGGCGCGGAACCCACGTCGAGCCGCCCCGGCACGACGAGCAGCAGGTTGGACCCGAGCCCCTCCACCTGCTGCTCGACCGTCTGCTTGGTGCCGGTGCCGATGGCCACCAACAGCACCACCGAGGCCACCCCGATGATCACCCCGAGCATGGTCAGCAGGCTGCGCATCCGGTTGGCCCGCAGCGCATCCGACGCGACCCGCCACGCCTCGGCCAGCCTCACGAACCGCCCCCAGCGCCGGCCGAGCCGGTGATCGGGCTGGCGGCCGAGTCGGCGTCGCTGTCGGCGACCACCACCCCGTCGCGCATCGCGATCCGGCGGCGGGCGCGGGCGGCCACCTCCGCGTCGTGGGTGACCATCACCAGCGCCACCCCCGACTCCGCGTTGAGCTGTTCCAGCAATTCGAGCACGGCCGCGCCGGTGGTGCTGTCCAGGTTGCCGGTCGGCTCGTCGGCGAGCAGCACGGTCGGGTCGGTGACCAGGGCGCGGGCGATCGCCACCCGCTGCTGCTCACCGCCGGAGAGCTGGTTGGGCCGGTGGTCCAGCCGATGCCCCAGCCCGACCCGCCCGAGCATCGCGGCGGCCCGCTCGCGGCGCTGCCGGGCATTCACGCCCCGGTACACCAGCGGCAGCGCCACGTTGTCCACCGCCGAGGTACGCGGCAACAGGTGGAACGCCTGGAAGACGAAGCCGATGGTCTCGTTGCGCAGCCGGGCCAGCTCCGGCGGCGACAGCTCGCTCACCGCCCGACCACCGATCACCAACCGGCCACCGGTCGGCCGGTCGAGGCCACCGAGCAGATGCATGAGGGTGGACTTGCCGGAGCCGGAAGGCCCGATCAGCGCCACGTAGTCGCCGGCCGAGACAGTGAGCGTCACCCCCCGCAGTGCCGGCACCGAGACCCCATCCAGGTGGTAGGTCCGGGAGACGTCGACCGCCTCGATCGCGGCGGTCCCGCTCACCCGACCTCCTGGCCGTCGCGGATCTGCTCGGTGCCGCGGACCACCACCCGGTCGCCCGGCTGCACGCCCTCCACGATCTGCACCAGGTCCTGGCCCTGCACGCCGACGGTGACCGTCGCCCGGCCGGCCCGACCGTCACGCACCAGCCAGACCGCGTCCCGCCCGTCCGCTGAGAAGACCGCCGACGCGGGCACGGTCACCGCGTCCGCCGCCTCCCGGACCCGCAGCCGCAGCACGGCGTTCATGCCGGGGCGTGGGGTCGGCGCCGGTTCGGCCTCGCCGAACCGGCCGGCACCCAGGGCGAGCCGGACCCGGTAGCTGACCCCGCCCCGCGCCGACGTGCTGGGCAGCACGTCGATCGAACGGACCCGGGCCGGGTACGCGGCGCCGGGCACCGCGTCCAGTTCCACGGTGCCGGTCAGACCGGTCTGGACCAGCAGCACATCGGTCTCGTCCACCTCGGCCAGCAGACCGAGGTCGCCGGTGTCCACCACGGTCAGCACCGGGGTCCCGGCGGTGACCCGACCACCGACCGGGACTGCGGTGTCCACCCCGGGCGGTGGCCCGGCGGGCGGGGCACCGAGCGCCGCCGGGTCCAGCCCGGCCGGAAGTCCACCGGCGTCGAGCAGCCCGGCGAGCGCACCCGATGAGCCGGCCCCGCTCACGCCACCCGGCTGCACCACTCCGGCGATCGGTGCCCGCAGCGTCAGCGCGTCGACCGTCGCCTTCGCCAGGTCGTACGCCTGCTGAGCCTGGAGTCGTTGGGCGGTGGCGAGTGCGCCGACGGCGGAGTTCAGGTTGCGTACGCCGCGCTGCACCTCGCGTACCGCCTGCTCGGCGGTGCGGGCGGCGGCGTCGTACTGGCGTCGGGCGGACTCGACCTGCGCGAGCAGCGCCTTGCGCAGCTCCGGATCGCTGATCTTCCGGGCGGCGGCGCGGGCCGCGGCGTGTGCCTCGGCCGCGGCGCGATCGGTGCCGCGTAGCGATCCGGCGAGGTCGCCCCCGCCACCACCGCCACCGGCCCGCTTCGCAGCGGTCAGCGCCGCGCGGGCCTGGCGCAGCCGCTCGCGGGCCGGCGGTGAGCTGATCACGGCGAGCACCTGGCCGCGCTTGACCTGCTGGCCCGGCTCGACCCGCAGCTTGGCAAGGGTCCCGTCGGCGGGCGCGGTGAGGGTCGCCGCCGCGCGGGCGGTGACAGTGGCCGGGGCGTCGATCTCCTCGGTCACCGGGGCCAGCGCAGCCGAGGCGAGCGCGACCGACGGTTCGTCGGCAGTGCAGGAGGCGGCGCTGGTGAGGGTCAGGACGGCGACGGCGAACAGGGCGCTGAGCAGGCGGGGCCGCGAGGCGGCGGCCGGCAGGGGGTCGAGTCGGCGCACCCGACCCATGCTACGAGCCGGCGTCGATCCGACCGCGGTACGGCTCAGCCGACGGCGCGGCGGATGTACTTCGCGCAGTCGCCCTGCAGTTTGCCCCAGGGCTTGCCGAAGACCTCCTCGGAGACCTGCCTCGGCACCCGGAGGTCGTGCACCACCGCCTTGACGAAGGCGAGCACCTTGCGTTCGCCGAAGCGGTCGAGGAGGTACCGGACGGCAAGGTAGGAGATGCCGTAGCTGCCGGTCGCCTCCTCGGCCGAGGCGTCCTCGGCCGGGATGAGGCTGTCCAGCTTGCCGTTCCAGTCGCCCTTGACCAGCTTTCTGGTGGGAATCAGCCCGTCGTACCTGGCGACCGGCACACCGTCGGCCCCCGCGTGCTCGGCCAGCCCCTCGATCAGCCACCAGACCGAATCGTCCCAGTAGCTGTTGTCCGGCAACGAGACCGCGTGGACCAGCTCGTGCCGAAGCATCACGTCGAGGTAGGCGCGGTTGTTGAAGCTGTCCGGCCCGAGTACCACGTCGTAGTGGCCGCCGCCGACGTTCACCGCGTAGCCGGCGCCCCACTCCGGCTGGTCGCCGCCGTACCAGCGCTGCCATTCCTTCGGTCCGGCGTAGAAGATCCGGTACCGGTCCGGCACCGCGCCGTCCACCACGTACTCGTCAGCCACCCGGGCCGCCGCCTCGGCCCGCCGCAACAGCTCCGGCAGCCGGTCACGGTACGCCGGCGTGGTGCCCACGATGGTGCGCTTGCCCACCGCGGCCGCCAACTTGCTGACCTCCCAGGGCAGGGTGCCGGCCTGCGCGCGGACCCGGCCGCCCACCTGCGGGGTGGCCGTCGACTTCGCCAGCTCGATCAAACGCGGCTCCGCCCCGTCCCGCCACCGGGTGTTGACGAGCAACGGGCTGGGCCGGCAGTCCGGCACCACGAAGCAGTAGTGGAACTCCACCGACAACCGCCACTCACCGGGGCTGCCGGCCGGCGTGGGCAGGCCGTTCGGGCGTCCCTCCCAGCGGGTCACCCGCAACTCCTGGAGACCGGCGAAGCGGCGCCGTAGTTCACTGTGGACCTTGCGGTCCGCGATCGCCAGGAACCCGGCCCGGTCCCCGGCGAGCAACGCCGTGGCCTGCCGATCCAGTTGCGCGGTGATCCGCTCGGAGACCTGCCGGGCGGCCACGGTGGTCGGGTTCTCGGTCGGCGCGGCGGCCTCGGCCGGCGTCTCGGCATCCGCCGCTCCGGTCGCCACCAGCGCCACCGGCACCGCGCCGGCCAGCAGCAGCACGACCACGACGGGCAGCGCCCAGCGCCACACCCGTCGCCGCTTCGGGCCGGCCACCGGCACCGTCGCCTCGGCCGCGTCCAGCGGTTCCGGCACCGCCGGCAGTTCCGGCGCGACCGGCAGTTCCGGCGCGACCGGTGCGGCACTCGGCGTGACAGGTGCCGACGAGGGGTCACCGGCCTGGGGATCTGCGTCACTCACGCGGGAAGCGTACGGTCCGCACGCCATTGGCAGGGGGCACCCCCAGCCGACCAGCTCACGGCCCGGCGGTCAGCTCACCAGCCTGGGCCGAGGTCGACGGCCAGGCGCGGTACGCCATGTCGAGCGCCGCGATGAGCTGGTCGAAGGACCTGTCCACGTCGCGCGGCAGCCCGAAGCCGCCCATCGCCTCCAACGAGACGAAGCCGTGCAGGGCGGCGCGGAACATCCTCGCCGCGTCCACGGCGGCCGTGCCGGAGATCCCGTACCCCGCCAGGACGGCGTAGGCGACGCCCACCGCGCGCTCGGCCACGGCCACGTGCTCCGGGTCGCTCGGGTCCGGCGCCCGCTGCGCGGCCACGTACCGGCCGGGGTGTCGATGGGCGTACGACCGGTAGGCGTGCGCCACGACGCGGAGCGCGTCCGCGCCGCTGCGGCCGGCGGCGGCGGTCGTCGTCTCGGCGGCGAGTTCGGCGGTGGCCAGCGTGGAGAGCTTCTGCATCAGCGCGTCGGCGCCCTTGACGTGCTTGTAGAGGCTGGGCAGGGCGACGCCGAGCCGGTTCGCCAGCTCGGCCAGGGTGAGCCGGTCATATCCGACCTCGTCGGCGAGCTGGGCCGCCGCGCGGACCACCACCTGCGGGTTGAGTCCGGCCCTAGGCATGCTCGACCACCGCGAGGAAGTCGACGAGTTCGGCCGTCATCGCCTCCGGCCGGTCGGCGTGCGGGTAGTGCCCGGCGTCATTGATCATCCGCGCCTCGGCGACCTGGAAGAGTCGCCGGGCGGCCCGGGCCTCGGCGGCGGGGTCCGGGAAGTCGGGGTCCTTGGTGCCCATCAACACCAGCACCGGCTGCCGCACCTGCGGGGCGCGGGTGGTCCAGTGCGGCTCGACCTGGGCGGCCACGCCCCGCACCGGCACCATCCGGCCGGGCCGGCGCAGCGCGGTCACCAGTTGCCTGCGGTACGCCGCGTCGTCGGCCGGCCGGTGCACCGGGAAGAGGGTACGGTGGAACATCCCGAACAGTCGCGGGCTGCGGATCACCGCCGCCAGGGCGAGGCGCATGAAGGCGTTGAGCTTCGGCTGGGCCACGAACGCGCCGACCAGCACGATGCCGTTCACCAGCTCCGGCGCGTCGGTGGCGGCGAAGACCACGGCCGCGGCGCTTGAGGAGTTGCCGACCAGGGTGGCCGGCCCGCCGTCGAGGTCGCGGATCACCGCCAGCAGGTCGCCACCCACCTCGGCCGGGGCGTACGTCGACCAGCCCGTGCTGGAGTCGCCGTGTCCCCGCACGTCGACCGACGCCACCCGGTAGCCGGCAGCGACCAGCAGCGGGATGAGGTGCCGGTAGGAGTGGCGGTTCTCCCCCATGCCGTGCGCGAGGACCACGAGTGATCCCTGCCCGTGCACCTCGTACGCGATCCGGCCGCCGCCCCGCACCACAAAGCTATTAGTCATAGCTAGAAAGCTAACACCATTAACCAAGAACGGCAAGCCGTTACCCGGAGTCGTCCCGACGGGGGTGTCGGGCTACTTGCGGGACGCCACCGCGCGGGCGAAGAAGGCCAGGTTGGCGGGGCGCTCGGCGAGGCGGCGCATCAGGTAGCCGTACCAGTCGTCGCCGTACGGCAGGTAGGTGCGCACGGTGTAGCCCTCACCGACCAGCCGGTCCTGCTCCTCCGGGCGGATGCCGTAGAGCATCTGGAACTCGAACTGGTCCGGGCCGCGATCGAACCAGCGCGCCCGGTCCTCGCCGATGGCGATCAGGCGGGGATCATGGGTGGCCAGCATCGGATAGCCGGCGCCGGACATCAGGATGTTCAGGCAGCGGACGTAGGACTTGTCCACCTCGCGGGCCGACTGGTACGCCACCGACTCGGGTTCGGAGTACGCCCCCTTGCACAGCCGCACCCGGGAGCCGGCCGAGGCCAACTCGCGGCAGTCCGACTCGGTCCGGCGCAGGTACGCCTGGAGCACCGCCCCGGTCGACGGGAAGTCCTTACGCAGCTTGGCCAGGATGTCCAGGGTCGAGTCGGTGGTGGTGTGGTCCTCCATGTCCAGCGTGACAGTGGTCCCCGCGGCATCGGCCGCAGCGCAGATCGCCCGAGCGTTCTCGCAGGCCAACTGCTCGTCGAAGGACTGACCGAGGGCGGACAACTTGACACTCACCTCGGCGGCCGGCGTCAGCCCCGCCTCGGCGAGCATCCGCAACAGCGAGAGGTACTCGTCCCGGGTGGCGGTGGCCTGCTCGGCGGTGACGGTGTCCTCGCCGAGATTGTCGAGGGTGACGGCGAGACCGCTGGCGACGAGTTCGCGGGTCACGCGCAACGCGTCTTCGGTCCGCGCGCCGGCGACGAACCGGCGCACCACGTCGCGGGAGAACGGGGCCGTCGCGACGAGCCGCTCGATCCGGGATGACCGGGAGGCGGCGAGGATGACGGTACGGAGCATGAGCCGAGCGTAACGCCCGCCCCGGCGGGCGGGACGCGCCATCCGGCGGTACTCCGGATGGCATCGATCCGCTACAACGATGGCGTGGAACGACGACACCCCCGCCGCCGGCTGCGGTCGGCCTCCGTGCAGCTCGGCGCGGTCACCGCGTTGGCCCTCGCCCTCTCCGGCTGCAACATGACCTCGGACGACGACGATGACTGCGCCCTCGGCCCGACCGGCGGTGGCGACACGGTGGCCCTGGCCATGCGGATCCCGGCATCCGTGGCCGCGCCGGCCACCGGCCGGACCGCGCCGGAGCCGGTCGGGGCGACCGTGCCCGAGCGCGGCGGTTTCGGCACCCACCTCGCCTCCTGCGGCGGCTGACGTGCGCCGCGAAGCGGTCGATCCGCGTCCGGACTGGGACGCCACCATCCGCGCCCAGGGCCTGGTGTACGTCGACACCGAACTGCCCGACGGCGGGGTGATGTCGTACTGGGACGAGACCGCCGCGTACGCCTTCGACCTGGCCGAGGTGCTGCGGCTGGAGGAGGCCACCGAGGAGCTGCACCGGATGTCGGTGGCCGCCGCCGAACACGTGGTCGCCCGCGGCCGGTACGCCGAGTTCGGCATCCCGGACTGGGCGGCCGAGGCGGTCGCCCGGTCGCTGCGGGAGACGCCGCCCACCCTCTACGGCCGCTTCGATTTCTGGTACGACGGCAGCTGGCCGCCGAAGCTGCTGGAGTACAACGCCGACACCCCCACCGCGCTGGTCGAGGCGAGCATCATCCAGTGGTACTGGCTGGAAGACACCCGACCTGAGCTGGACCAGTGGAACAGCCTGCACGAGCGGCTCGTCGCCACCTGGGCGAAGATCGGCGCCGGGCTGCACGACCGGCGGGTGCACGTGGTCTGGTCGAACGAGGAGGAGAGCGGCGAGGACCACATGACCGCCGGTTATCTCGCGGAGACCGCCCGCCAGGCCGGGCTGGACGTGGAGCTGCTGCCGATCCAGGAGATCGGTTGGGACGGCCGCCGCTTCGTCGACGCCGCCGACCAGCCGGTCACCACCTGCTTCAAGCTCTACCCCTGGGAGTGGATGCTGGCCGAGCCGTACGGGCCGCTGGCGTTGGATCCGGGCACGCCGACTACCTGGATCGAGCCGGCCTGGAAGCTGCTGCTCTCCAACAAGGCGTTGCTGGCGGTGCTCTGGGAGCTGTACCCGGGGCACGAGCTGCTGCTGCCGGCGTACCTCGACTCGCCGCGCGGCATGCCCGAGTACGTCGCCAAGCCGCTGCTCGGCCGGGAGGGTGCCGCGGTCCGCATCGTCACGCCGGGTGGTGAGGTCGAAAATCCGGGTGACTACGGCGACGAGGGCTTCTGCTTCCAGGAGTTTCGGGCGTTGCCCGAGTTCGCCGGTAGCCGGCTGGTGCTGGGCAGCTGGATCGTCGATGGCGAGTCGGCGGGCGTCGGGCTGCGGGAGAGCGCGAGTCTGATCACCGACGGCTACGCCCGGTTCCTGCCGCACTACATCGACGCACCGCGACCGGCGTGAGTCGTCTACCTTTGGAGGCGTGAACTTCGACGCCTACGCCCGGACCGGAGTTGACCTCGTCAACACCCGCCTGGACGGCCTCGATGACCTGCGGGCCATCATCCCCGACGACAACGCGTGGATGCGCGACGAGGTCGCGGAGCGTGATCTGCCCATCTTCCGGCGGGCGCAGAAGCGGCTGCGTGACGTTTTCGAGTACGGCACCTCCGGACGTGACGCCGAGGCGGTGGCCGAGTTGAACTCGCTGCTCGAAGCCTTTCCGGTGCAGCCGCGCATCTCCGGTCACGACTCCAGCGACTGGCACATGCACGTCACCAGTCGGGGCGCCTCGGTGAGCGCGGAATACCTGGCAGGTGCGGTCTGGGGGCTGTCGGTCTGGCTCTGCGAGTACGGCAGCGCCCGCTTCGGGGTCTGCGCCGACGACCGCTGCGGCAACGTCTACCTGGACACCTCGTCCAACTGCTGTCGGCGGTTCTGTTCGGAGCGTTGCGCCACCCGCTCGCACGTGGCCGCGCACCGGGCCCGCAAACGGGCCGCCGTCCCGACGCAGAGCGACCCGCTCACACCCGTTCCCTGACCCGTTCGCGCGGCCCGGCCCGACGCGTTCGGCGGCGCTGCGCTCAGGCGTCGACCGGGGACGGCGTGTTCAGGTGCTGGCGGGCGAAGGCCAGCGCCTCGCGCAGGTCCGCCTCGCGGGTCTGCCGACTCTTCGCACCCCTGGTGGTGACCTCCACCGCCACCGACCCGGTGAAGCCGCGCCCGGCCAGTGAGCGCAGCAACTCGGCGCAGGGCTGGCTGCCGCGTCCGGGCACCAGGTGCTCGTCCCGCCCCTCACCGGTGCCGTCGCCGAGGTGCACGTGCGCCAGGCCGTCGCCCATCCGGTCGGCCATCGCCAGGGCGTCGGTGTGCGAGGCGGCGCAGTGCGACAGGTCGAGCGTGTACGAGGAATAACCGGCCTCGGTCGGATCCCAGCCCGGGACGTACGGCACGAACTGCCGGCCGGCCATCCGGACCGGGTACATGTTCTCCACCGCGAAGCGCAGCCCACCGAAGTCGCCTGCCACCTTCTCCAGCCCGTCGGCGAAGTTGCGCGCGTACTCCCGCTGCCAGGTGAACGGCGGGTGCACCACCACTGTGGGTGCCTCCAGCGTCTCGGCCAGCACCGCCGCCCGCCGCAGTCGCTCCCACGGGTCCGGGCTCCAGACCCGCTGGGTGACAAGCAGGCAGGGCGCGTGCACGGAGAGCACCGGCACGCCGTAGTGGTCGGACAGCCCGCGTAGCGCGCCGACGTCCTGGCTGACGGCGTCGGTCCACACCATCACCTCGATCCCGTCGTAGCCGAGGGACGCGGCCAGCTGAAACGCCGCCGCGGTCCGCTCAGGAAAGACCGAGGAACTGGACAGGAGCACCGGGACGCGGGAAGTCACACCACCGAGGGTAGCCGCCATCGATCGGGGCATCATGACGAGAAGCCGCAAACCGGACGACGAGGACGACAGGCGTCACAGTGGCGTCAGCCGATCCAACCGATCGAGTATGACGCCCTCACGCAGCGCCCACGGGCAGATCTCCAGCGAGTCGATGTCGAGGCGTCGCATCACCGACTCGGCGACCACGGCACCGGCCAGCAGTTGGTGGGCGCGACCGGAACTCACCCCCTCCAGCTCGGCCAACTGGGTCGGCGGGATGTGCCTGATGAAGCCGAGCACCTGCCGCAGCCCGGAGCGGGTCAGCACCCGCCGGACCCGGGGGCCGGCGCCGCTGGGGGTCGCGCCGGCCAGCCGGGCCAATGTCCGGAACGTCTTGGAGGTGGCCACCGGGCGGTCCCAGCCCACCTCGGTGAACCGGGTCACCACCGGGTCGAGCCGGTCGTCGACGTACTCGCGCAGCTCGTGCACGGCCTCCGGCGCGGGTGCGGAGGTGTCCTGCGGGTCCACGCCGAGCCGGTCGCGGGTGAGCCGGCCGGCACCGAGCGGCAACGACTCCGCCGCGTCGGGGTCCTCGTCGATGCCGGCCGCGAGTTCCAGCGAGCCGCCGCCGATGTCCAGCACCAACAGCCGACCCGCCGACCAGCCGAACCAGCGCCGGACCGCGAGGAACGTCATCCGCGCCTCGTCCGCGCCGGAGAGCACCCCCAGCCGTACGCCTGTGGCGTCCCGGACCCGGGCCAGCACCTCGGCCGCGTTGCTGGCGTCGCGTACCGCGGAGGTGGCGAAGGCGAGCAGGTCGTCGACGCCCAGCTCGGTGGCGGAGGTACGGGCCGCGGCCACCGCCTCGACCAGGGCGTCAGCGCCCTCCGCGCGCAGCGCGCCGTCCGGACCGATCTGCTCGGCGAGCCGCAGCACCGCCTTCTCCGAGTGCGCCGGCCACGGATGCGCCCCCCGGTGGCCGTCGACCACCAGCAGGTGCACGGTGTTCGAACCGACATCGAGGACACCCAGTCGCATGGGGAAACCCTAGGCCAACCGGTTCGTGGCGCTCACCGGCCCGCCCGGCACACCACGCGTACGCTGGGCCGGGTGACAGGGCAGATCGAAATCCGCGTGCTGGTGGACGACCCGGCGGACCCGCGCAGCCGCGAGGTGCCGCTGGACTTTCCCCGGGAGTGGATCGAATTCGTCGACCCGGCGGACGAGCGGCACGTGGTCCGGGCCGACCTCACCTGGCTGCTGTCTCGGTGGACCTGCGTCTTCGGCCGGGGTTGCCACGGCATCATCGCCGGCCGGGCGGCCGACGGCTGCTGTTCGCACGGCGCGTTCTTCACCGACTCCGACGACGAGAAGCGGGTCCGCGCGGCGGTGAAGCGGCTGACTCCCGCGACCTGGCAGCACTTCCGGCGGGGTTTCAAGAACTGGACCGAGAACGACACGGTGGACGGCAGCACGCCGGCCCGGCGTACCGCCACCAGGGACACCGACGCCCCCTGCGTCTTCCTCAACGAGGCGGACTTCCCGGGCGGGGGTGGTTGCGCGCTGCACGCCCAGGCCCTGCGCGACGGGGTGCACCCACTGGAATACAAGCCGGACGTGTGCTGGCAGTTGCCGGTCCGCCGGGACCAGGAGTGGGTGAAGCGGCCGGACAACACGAAGGTGCTGGTCTCCACGCTTGCCGAGTTCGACAGGCGGGGCTGGGGTGCCGGCGGGCACGACCTGGACTGGTGGTGCACCTCCTCCACCGACGCGCACGTCGGTGCCGAGCCGATGTATCTGTCGTACGCCCCGGAGCTGACCGCGCTGGTCGGCGAGGCCGCGTACGCCAGGCTGGCCGAGCTGTGCGCCAGCCGGCTGCGGCAGGGCCTGGTCGCCCCCCACCCCGCCGACCCGAGCTGACTCACCTGAAGTGATCTTGATAGCACTGTTGCTACCATTTCCACATGGCCATGACGCTCCGGCTGGACGACGAACGTGAACGCCGACTCCGACTCGCGGCGGACGAGGAGGAGCGGTCGATGCACGCGGTGGTGGTGACCGCAATCGACGACTACCTGGCGCGCCGCAACGCACGGCAGTTCGACGATCTCGCCGACGAGATCATCGACCGCCACGCCACGCTGCTCGCCCGCCTGGCGGAGTGATGACCGAGACCTACTACCCGACGCTCGCGGACGTCGTCCGGATCGCCCGCAAGATCGGCGTCGGGGTCCGCGACGTCGGGCTGATCGAGTCGGCGGTCGCCCGCCCCCGCACCAGCGTGTTCGGCGAGGACGCCTACCCGGACCTCTGGACCAAGGCGGCGGCGTTGCTGCACTCGCTGCTCAACAACCATCCGTTCGTGGACGGCAACAAGCGCATCGGCTGGATCGTGTCCGTCGCCTTCCTGCTCCAGAACCGTGCCGTCGCCGTCGCTCAGCTCGACGAGGTCGACCAGGACGTCGCGTACGACCTGGTCATCGCGGTGGCGGAGAGCCGGCTGACCGAGGTGGACCAGATCTCCGAGGGGCTGCGGAAGCTCTTCTGAGCCGGATCGATCAGGGCTCGAACTTGTAGCCGAGGCCACGGACCGTGACGATGTGGCGCGGCGCGGAGGGCTCCGGTTCGATCTTGGAACGCAGCCGCTTGACGTGCACGTCGAGCGTCTTGGTGTCACCGACGTAGTCGGCACCCCAGACCCGGTCGATCAACTGCCCTCGGGTCAGCACCCGGCCGGCGTTGCGCAGCAGCAGTTCCAGCAGCTCGAACTCCTTCAGCGGCAGCGGCACCGCCGCCCCCTGCACGGTCACCACGTGCCGCTCGATGTCCATCCGGACCGGGCCGGCGGCAAGCGTCGGCCCGCCCGACTCGGCCGCCTCGACGCTCTGCCGGCGGAGCACCGCACGGATCCGGGCCACCAGTTCCCGGGGCGAGTACGGCTTGGTGACGTAGTCGTCGGCGCCGATCTCCAGCCCGACCACCTTGTCGATCTCGCTGTCCCGTGCGGTGACCATGATGATCGGCACGTGTGAGCGCTGGCGCAGTTGGCGGCACACCTCGGTGCCCGACATCTCGGGCAGCATCAGGTCCAGCAGCACGATGTCGGCGCCGGTGCGGTCGAACTCGGTGAGAGCCGACGTGCCCGTGGCGGCCACGGACACCTCGAAGCCCTCCTTGCGGAGCATGTACGACAGGGCGTCGGAGAACGACTCCTCGTCCTCGACCACCAGAACCCGACTCAACGGCCTCTTCCTTTCCATTTGCGGTTCGCGCCGGACTTGAGCCCGGCCCGCGTCATGTGCTGTCAAACCGGGCGCAACCCGGTCGGACCGGCCTCGATCCCATCCGACGGCAGTGTCGCCAGCAGGTCGTCCGGTGCACGGGCAGGCAGCCGGAGGGTGAACGTCGACCCACCACCAAGAGTGCTCGTCACCTCGACCCGCCCGCCATGGTTGCTGGCGATGTGCTTGACGATCGCCAGGCCGAGCCCGGTGCCGCCGGTGGATCGGGAACGGGCCTGGTCGGCCCGGTAGAAGCGTTCGAAGATCCGGTCCACGTCGTCGGGGGCGATGCCGATGCCCTGGTCCGTCACCGCGATCTCGACGTGCTCGTCGTCGGCGCGGGCGGTGATGCGTACCGTCGTCCCCTCGCCCGTGTAGTTGACCGCGTTCTCCACCAGATTCGCCACGGCGGTGGCCAGCTGACTGTCGCTGCCGTAGGCGGTCAGCCCCCGCTGCCCGTCGACGATCACCGCGATCCGCCGGGCGGCGGCGGCCGTCCGGGTGCGGTCCACCACCTCGGAGATCACCCAGTCGACCGCAACCGGCTCCGGAGCCGGCTGTGGCTCGGCGCCCTGAAGCCGGGTCAGTTCCAGCAACTCCTGCACCAGCCGCCCCAACCGGGTCGACTCGTGCTGGATCCGCTCGGCGAAGCGCCGGGCCGCGACCAGGTCCTCGGACAGCTCCGGCCGGTTCCCACCGGCCGGACCGGCGACCTCGCCGCTGGGGGCGGTGACCTCGCCGCTGGGGGCGGTGACGTCGCTGCTGGGGGCGGTGACCTCGCCGCTGGGGGCGGTGGCGTCGAGCAGCGCCTCCGCGAGCAGTTGCAGCGCGCCGATGGGGGTCTTCAGTTCGTGGCTGACATTGGCCACGAAGTCGCGGCGGACCCGGGCCAGCCGGTGCGCCTCGGTCACGTCCGCCGCTTCCACCGCGATGTAACCGTTGCCCAGGCCCATCGCCCGCAGGTGCACACCGAGCGGGTTCTCTCCGGCGTTGTCACGGCCGCGAGGCAGGTCCAGCTGGATCTCCCGGCGTACGCCGGTGCGCCGCACCTGGCCGGCGAGGGTACGCACCAGCGGATGGGCGCTTATCGACCCCGGCCGGGTCCCGGTACGCAGCAGTCCCATCGCCCTGGCCGCCGGGTTGACCAGCACGGGCACATCCTCCGCGTCGAGCACCACCACCCCGGCCCGCAACGAGTCGATCGCGCGGCGGCCGAGCCCGACCTGTTCATCCTCGGCGATCGTCTGCCTCCTCCTACCGAACCGGAACCCGTGCCGGTCGCTCCCACGGGAACCGACCGGACGGCGCGTCGCCGAGGTGACCCGGGGCAGCCACAGGCCGGCGACCAGCCCGACCACCAGGGCCGAGGCCACAGCTACCGTCACCGCCCACGTCACCCGGCGATCGTAGGGTCATTGTTCACCGGACTACCTCGCAGACCGGGACGAAGCACTCTCACTTCCGGGAAAGTTCACTTCCGCGTCCGGCGCAGTTCACCGGCGTTCATCTGCGGTCCTCCCCCGCGTCCTAGCTTGGCCGGCGAAGCACCATGACCACCCCCGCCGGGGGCCCACCCGCCGGCACCTACCGACAGGACATCAGGCATGCGCGACGAGTTCCGGGCCGAACTTCAGGCCGTCAACCACCTGCTGGTGGAGATGGCCGAGGGGGTACGGGAGGCGCTGCGGCAGGCGACCCGCGCCCTGCTCACCGCCGACCGCCGGGCGGCCGAGACGGTGATCGAGGGCGACGCCGAGATCGACGGGCGCTACCGGCAGGTGGAGGAGCGGGTCTGCGAGGTGCTGGCCCGCCAGGCCCCTGTCGCCTCCGACCTGCGTGCCATGATCACCGCGCTGCACGTCGCCGCTGACCTGGAACGGATGGGCGACCTGGCCGACCACGTCGCCAAGACCGCGCTACGCCGGCATCCGTCGCCGGCCGTCCCGGCGGAGCTGCGGCCGGTCTTCACCGACATGGCGGGCATCGCCGACCGGATGGCCGAGAAGATCGCTTCGGTGCTGGCCCACCCCGACGCCGAACTCGCCGCCGAACTGGACCGCGACGACGACGCCATGGACGAGCTGCACAAGGGTCTGTTCGGGGTACTGCTCGGCGCGGACTGGCCGTACGGCGTGGAGACCGCCATCGACGCCACCCTGCTCGGCCGCTTCTACGAGCGGTTCGCCGACCACGCGGTGAACAGCGCCGAACACGTCGTCTACCTCATCACCGGCGAACCGGTGTAAGGAAGGGCCCCCTGTTAACGCCTCGCGTATAGCAGGGGGCCCCTGTTAACAAAAAGCTCAGCGGCCCTGGTTGGCGACCGCGGCAGCAGCCTCCTTGGCCGCAACCGGGTCGAGGTAGGTGCCGCCGAGGGTCTGCGGACGCAGCAGCGGGTCCAGGTCGTAGCGCAGCGGGATCCCGGTGGGGATGTTCAGCTTCGCGATCGCCTCGTCGCTGATCTGGTCCAGGTGCTTGACCAGCGCGCGCAGCGAGTTGCCGTGTGCGGCCACCAGCACCGTCCGGCCCGCCAGGATGTCCGGCACGATCGAGTCGTACCAGTACGGCAGCATCCGCTCGACGACGTCCTTGAGGCACTCGGTACGCGGCATCAGCTCGGTCGGCAGCAACGCGTACCGCGGGTCGCCCACCTGGGACCACTCGTCGTCGTCGGCGATGGGTGGGGGCGGCGTGTCGTACGAACGGCGCCAGAGCATGAACTGCTCCTCGCCGTACTCGTCAAGGGTCTGCTTCTTGTTCTTGCCCTGGAGGGCGCCGTAGTGGCGCTCGTTGAGTCGCCACGACCGACGCACCGCGATCCAGTGCCGGTCCGCGGCGTTCAGCGCCAGTTCGGCGGTACGGATTGCGCGGCGCATCACGCTCGTGTGCACCACATCCGGCAGTAGGCCGTGCTCGCGCAGCAGCTCGCCGCCGCGGCGCGCCTCGTTCTCCCCCTTCTCGGTCAGGTCCACATCGACCCAGCCGGTGAAGAGGTTCTTGGCGTTCCAGTCGCTCTCGCCGTGTCGCAGCAGGACCAGCGTCCCGACGGTGGCTCCCTCGCTAGCTGTCATGCGGATCATCCTGCCGCAACCCGGGACCGGACGCGCGGGAAGGGTCGTGACGACCACCACGTGGAAAACGTGGTGACCCCGCTTCCGGCCCAGCACTAGGTTGTAAGGATCATCTAGCGAAAACAGTCATTACAGAATCGGGGGCGTAGGCGTGCGGGCGATGCGGGGCTGGTTCCGGGAGACCACAGGCGGCTTACCGAAGACCTTCTGGTATCTCTGGACCGGCAGCCTGATCAACCGGCTCGGCTCGTTCGTCCTCGTCTTCCTCGCCATCTACCTGACCCAGGAGCGTGGCTTCTCCGCCTCCCAGGCCGGCCTGGTGCTCGGCCTGTGGGGAGTAGGTGGCGCGGTCGGCACCACCGCCGGCGGCACGCTCGCCGACCGCTGGGGACGGCGACCCACACTGCTCACGGCCCACCTCGGCGCGGCGGCCATGATGCTCGCCCTCGGCTTCGCCCGGGACCTGTGGACGGTCGCGCTCGGCGCCCTGCTGCTCGGCCTGTTCGCCGAGTCGGCCCGACCCGCGTTCGGCGCCATGATGATCGACGTGGTGCCGGAGCGGGACCGGTTGCGCGCCTTCTCGCTGAACTACTGGGCGATCAACCTCGGCTTCGCCTGCGCCGCCGTGCTCGCCGGCTTCGCCGCCCAGGCGGGCTATCTGCTGCTCTTCGTGGTCAACGCGTCCACCACAGTGGTCACCGCGTTGATCATTTTCGTCAAGGTGCGGGAGACGCGTACGGTCACCGTCGCCACGCGGCACGGCGCCGCGCCCGCCGGAGCGCTGCGGACCATCCTCTCCGACCGGGTGTTCCTGGGCTTCGTGGCCCTGAACCTGCTCGGTGCGGTGGTCTTCCTCCAGCACATCTCGATGCTGCCGATCGCGATGGCCGACTCCGGCCTGAGCCCCGCCACCTACGGCGCGGTGATCGCGCTCAACGGCGTACTCATCGTCTTCGGTCAGTTGTTCGTGCCCCGGCTGATCCGTGGCCGCAGCCGATCCCACGTGCTCGCCCTGGCCTCGGTGGTGATGGGCGTCGGCTTCGGGCTCACCGCGTTCGCCGACGTCGCCTGGTTCTACGGGCTGACCGTGCTGATCTGGACCATCGGCGAGATGCTCAATTCCCCGTCCAACGCCACCCTCATCGCCGAACTCTCCCCCGGCGAACTGCGCGGCCGCTACCAGGGCGTCTTCTCGCTCTCCTGGCAGTTGGCCGGGGCGATCGCACCGATCCTCGGCGGGCTGGTGCGCGAGCAGGCAGGCAACGTCGCGCTCTGGTTCGGCTGCGCCGCGATCGGCGCGGTGATGGCGGTGGGCCACCTGCTCTCCGGGCCGGCACGGGAACGACGGGCGCTCGCGTTGCGGACCGCCGGGGCGGCACCGGTGGTCACGGTCCAGTCGACCGCACCGCAGCCGGCGGCACCCCAGGCGGCCGAGCCGGTCGCCACCAGCCAGGGATAGGCCGAACCCCGCCCGGCAACATCAGCGCGGGCGGGGTTGAGGAGTAGGACCGGCGGCGGCGGGCGACACTCACCCCCGTAAGCGACGCCCGCTCGCGCCGCCGGTCAAACAGGTGGGCCACCGTCCCCCAACGGTTTCGGTCCACCTGTCCCCACGCCCGGCCTGGTGTACGGATCTGATCGATCCACCGCTCCCCCGAACGGTTCCAAGCATGACGTGGTGCAATAAAGTTAGTTGGCCCATCACCAGCGATTCAACCTGGAAGGCTGTCTCGCCGGTCACAGCGCCGGGTCCGGCCCCGGGCTCGACGCGTCAGGCCCTCGTGCAGAACCAACAGTGCCTACCCGGCTGACATTCCCGCAAACCTCACGCGTCCTCGCGATCGGGCGATTCGGTGCGGAAGAAATTGCTCTGCCGGCCATCGCGCAGCTGTTCCTGATAGATCAGGTTCAGCCGCCGCAGGTCGAAGGTGTGGAACCACTCGTCCCAGCTGATCTCCTGGATCCGGCTGCTCTCCCGGTAGCCGGGAAAATTGAAGGTCAGCACACTGGCCCGACCGTCGCGCGCGGTCCCGGCGATCGTCGCCGGTTTGGCACCCCGGGCCCGGGCCCACTGCCGGATGACCTCGTGGTTGGTGGTCACCAGGCTACGGCCGGGGCGTTCCGGCCGGTCCTGCGGCGAGGAGATCACCTGCGACGACCGGGACGACCGTGCCGTCGACCGGCCGGTACGCACTCCCGCGCCACGCGCCGGCGCCGACTTCGCCGCCGTCCGCGACGGTGCCGACCTGGCCGGCTGGCGCGTCGTGGCACCGGCCCTGCGGGCAGACGCGCTTTTCGTCGTACGCCCGGCAGCCGAGCTGCGGGCCGCGGTGGCCTTCGGTGCGGCCTTCCGTGGCGCGGCCTTTCTGGCCCCGGTGGTGCTCTTCCGCGCGGCGCTCGTGGTGCTCTTCCGCGCGGCGGCTGTCGACTTGCGGGCGGTGCCGGTTGTCGCCTTCCGGCCCGGCGCGGCCCGCTTCGCCGGGGCTGCCTTCGCCCGGCCGGGGGCGGTCCGGCTCGACGCGGTACGACCCGACGCCGCCGCCCTGGCGCCGGACGCCTTGGTGGCGCTGGCCCGGCCGGCCGGGCCGCTGCTGCGTCGGGCTGCTCCACCCGACCGCAGCGTCTTCACCAGCGTCTTCACCAACTCCGGTTTACGCAGCGCGGAGATGCCGGAGACTCCGTACCTGCGTAGTTGGCCACGGATGTCGTCCACCCGCATCCGGGAGATCTCCGACTCGGAGATCCGCGGGGTGTTCGGGGTCTGATTGCCGCCCCGCCGTCTGGTCCTGGTCGCGGTCCCGCCGCGACCCGAGCTGTTCCGCTGAGCCATTGACGCTCACGCTCCTCGACACTCGGTCTCGGCGCGCGGCGGGTCCCAACGCCGCACCGCGCGGTGCCGCTTACCCCACCTGACGGCCCTGAATCACCTGGCTGGCACCAGTTCAGGGCTGATTGGTGCCGTCGGTCGAGGTGGCCCCGGGACCGGTGTCCACCGGCGGGCCCGTTTCGGAGGGTTCGAAGAGGTGCGCGAAGGCTGCCAGGTTCGCGGTGGATTCGCCCCGCTTGACCCGCCACTCCCACTCCCGGCGGATCGAACTGCCGAAGCCGATCTCCAGCATGGTGTCGAAGGACTCGTCGGCGTACGTGAGCACGGCACCCAGCAGCCGGTCCAGCTCGTCGCCGTCGACACCAGCGGGGTTGACCCGGCCGGTGAGGTAGACGTCCCCGACAGCGTCGATCGAGAACGACACGGCGTACATCCGGGCGTTGCGCTGCAGCAGCCAGGCCCACAGCTCCTCGCGCCGCTCGTCCGGCTGGCGCATCACGAACGCCTCGATCCGCAGGGCGTGCTCGCCGACGATCAGGTTGCAGATCGTCTTGAGTTTGTGAGTACCGGGCAGGGTCACGGCGTACGACCCCGGACCGGTGGACTCGCAGTCGAGCTGCCGCTCGGCGCAGACCGACTCGATCAGGGCACCCAGGTCATCAGTCATCTGATCGACTCTACGACCGCTGACGTCCCACCGCGCCCCGCCGCCCAGCCCGTCGGTGGAAGCCGCGCCGCTGGTGCGGAGCGACTGTTAACAGGGGGCCCTTCCTATACACGAGGCGTTAGCAGGGGGCCCCTCCTTGCACCTCACCAGGAGCGGGAGGTGGCGAGGGTGGAGGTGAGCTGGGTGAGGTGGGCGCGGTGGGCGGCGGTCGCCTCGCCGTAGACGGCGAGCAGGCCCTCGGCGGTCCGATGCCAGGAGAAGTTGCGAGCATGTTCGGCGGCCCCGATGGACAACTCGGCCCGGCGGGCCCGGTCGGGCAGCAGGCGGGCCAGCGCAGCAGCCCAGTCGAGGGGGTCGTGACCGCGTACCAGTACCCCGCTGATCTGGTCCCGGACGGCGGTCACCAGGCCACCGACGGCGGCGGCCACCACCGGCGTACCGCAGGCCTGAGCCTCCAGCGCGACCAGCCCGAATGACTCGTTGTACGACGGCACCGCGACCAGGTCGGCCGCCTGGTACAGCAGGGGCAGGTCGGTGCCGGTTCGCGGCGGCAGGAAACGCACCTGGTCGGTGATGCCGAGGGAGTCGGCAAGTTCGATGAGTGCGGTGGGCCGATCCAGTCCGCTGCCGCTGGGACCGCCGCAGATCACCACAGTCACCTCGCGGGCCAGTGCGGGATCCCGCTGGCGCAGGGCGGCGAGCGCGCGGATCAGCACGTCCGGTGCCTTCAGCGGCTGGATCCGGCCGACGAAGGCAACCAGGTGGCCGCTGCTGGGCAGACCGAGCCGGGCGCGGGCGGCGGCTGCGGCGGTGTCCCGGTCACCGGCGGCGGGGCGGAAGCGGTCCAGGTCCACGCCGGGTTCGACAACCGTCACCCGGGCCGGGTCGGCGTCGTAGCGCTCGATCAGGTCTCGTGCCTCGACCCGGGTGTTCGCCACCAGTCGGTCGGCCTCGGCGACCACCTGTTCCTCGCCGATCACCCGGGCCTTGGGTTCCGGCCGGTCCCCGACGGCGAGCCTGGCGTTCTTCACCTTGGCCAGGGTGTGTGCGGTGTGCACCAGGGGCACTCCCCAGCGTTCCTTGGCCAGCCAGCCGACCTGGCCGGAGAGCCAGTAGTGGGAGTGGATCAGGTCGTAGTACCCGGGCGGTCGGGCCGCCTCGGCCCGCAGCACGCCGGCGGTGAACGCGCAGAGCTGGGCGGGCAGTTCCTCCTTGGTCAGCCCTTCGAGGGGGCCGGCCATCACGTGCCGGACGTGCACCCCGGGGGCCACCTCGACAAGCGGCGGCAGATCGCCCGAGGTGGCCCGGGTGAAGATCTCCACCTCGACGTTCGCCTCGGCCAGCCGCCGGGCGACCTCCAGGATGTAGACGTTCATGCCGCCCGCGTCCCCGGTGCCCGGCTGGTGCAGGGGTGAGGTGTGCACGGAGAGCGTCGCGATCCGCCGGGGCCGCGGCCACGGAAGGGTGCCTCGCTGACGACCGACACCGGTGTGCTTTTCCGCCACGTCCGCTCCCTTTGCCACGGTTGATGCCCTCTGGCACGACCCGCGCGCTCCTGCGTCAACCTTCACGCTCGACCACATCTTCCCGATCGGCGGCGGGTAATACGTCAGTCGGCCCTCCGCACGTGACCGACCTCATCGGGTGGGTGTTGCCGGCATCCGGGCAGCGGAGGCGAGAATGGCCGGATGAGTCGTGTCGCCATCGTCACCGGAGCGTCCAGCGGGATCGGCGCCGCCACCGCCCGACGGCTCGCCGCGGAAGGCTTCCACGTGCTGGCCGCGGCCCGGCGTACCGACCGGTTGGCCGGCCTGGTCGCCGAGATCGCCGCGGCCGGCGGTGCCGCGACCGCGGTGGCCTGCGACGTCACCTCGGACGAGTCGGTGGCGGAGCTGGCGCGGGCCGCGCAGCAGGCACCCGGGCCGGTGAGCCTGCTGGTGAACAACGCCGGTGGGGCGCGCGGGCTGGACCCGATCGAGTCCGGCGCGGTGGGCGACTGGCAGTGGATGTACGACGTGAACGTGCTCGGCACGCTGCGGGTCACCCAGGCACTGCTGCCCGTGCTGGAGTCCTCCGGCGCCGGCACCGTCGTCATCGTCTCGTCGACCGCGGGTTTCACCGTGTACGAGGGTGGCGGCGGCTACACCGCCGCCAAGCACGCGCAGACCGCGATCGCCGGCACGTTGCGCCTGGAGCTGTGCGGACGTCCGATCCGGGTGATCGAGATCGACCCGGGCATGGTGAAGACCGACGAGTTCTCGCTGGTCCGCTTCGGCGGTGACGCCGACCGGGCCGAGTCGGTTTACGCGGGGGTGGCCGAGCCACTTGTCGCCGAGGACGTGGCCGACTGCATCGCCTGGTGCGCGACGCGTCCGCAGCACGTCAACGTGGACCGGCTGGTGGTCCGTCCGCTGGCTCAGGCCGCCCAGCACAAGGTGCACCGGGCGAGCTGAGGCCCGGGAGCGCGCGATGGCCAGAGCTGCCCGGCCGCTGGGCGTGCCGACCCGGGGCACCACGAATCCCAACCGGTTGCGTCGGATGGACAACTGGATCGTCGAGACCTGCGCCGACGTGCTGCGGGATGCGGTGGACCCGGTGGTGGTGGACCTCGGTTACGGCGCGACCCCGGTGACCGCTGTGGAACTGCGCGCCCGGCTCGCCGTGCGGGTCCGTGCCGACGTCCGGGTGGTCGGCCTGGAGATCGATCCGGTACGCGTCGCCGCCGCCCAGCCCGCCGCCGATCCGCCCGGCCTGACCTTCGCCCGGGGCGGGTTCGAGCTGGCCGGGCTGCGCCCGGCTCTGGTCCGCGCCGCCAACGTGCTGCGCCAGTACGACGAGGGCGAGGTGCCCGACGCCTGGGCCACGCTCACCGCGCGACTGGCCCCGGGGGGACTACTGGTGGAGGGCACCTGCGACGAGTTGGGTCGGCTCGGCGGCTGGGTGCTGCTCGACGCCGACGGACCCCGCTCGCTGACCCTGGCCGCCAGGCTGAGCACGCTGCGGAGCCCGGCCGAGTTGGCCGAGCGGCTACCCAAGGCCCTGATCCACCGCAACGTTCCCGGTGAACGGATCCACGACCTGATCGAGGCGTTGGATGACGCCTGGCGGGCCGCCGCCGGCTACGCCCCCTTCGGCCCCCGGCAACGCTGGCTGCACTCCGTGGCCGCCATCCGCGCTCAAGGTTGGCCCGTCCTCGACCGCCCGACCCGCTGGCGCCACGGCGAACTCACAGTCCCCTGGCCCACCATCGCCCCCCTCTGACAC